>DATCSF010000056.1:0-18237 GCA_036568625.1 Rhodanobacteraceae bacterium
GGGGTGGCTCGTGCCCGGCGTTGACGTAGACCAGCTCTCCGCTGGCAAGGTCAAGGCTGCCGAAAAACATCGTCGCGAACATGTTGGCACGCTCGTGGGTGCGGGCGATGTAGTTGTTGACGTCGCCAATCAGCTGGCACGCCTCGCTCGCGGTGTCGCCACCTGGTGTCAACAAGCGCTCGCCCAGTGCGCGCACCAGCGAACGGAATAGCGCCATGAACAAGGCCGCCCCCACGCCCTTGTCACAGACATCGGCCAGCACCACTGCGAGGCGGCCTCCGGCAAGCTCGAAGGCATCGTAAAAATCACCCCCAACGCGACGCGCGGGCTCAAACCAGGCGGCGAGATCCCAACCGTCGCGAACAGGCAGCCGGCGCGGCAGAAAACCTGCCTGGATCTCGCGCGCGATATCCATCTCGCGCTCCAGGCTGCGCGCATACATTTGCTCGCGATCGTGCAGGCGCTTTTTCGCCAGGCTCGCGGTCACGCGTGCGTTGAGGATTTGCCGGTCAAAGGGCTTGGGCAGGTGGTCGTCGGCACCCAGCGCAATGCCCTTGGTGACGCTGTCGGCGTCGTCCAGTGCCGAGATCAGGATCACAGGCAAGTGCCTGAGCGCGTCATCGGCCTTGAGATGCTCCAATACTTCAAAGCCATTCATTTCCGGCATCATGATGTCGAGCAGAACCAAGTCGAAGCTGGCCTGCGTGAGCATGTCCAGTGCGATGCGGCCGTTTTCCGCCGTCGCCATTTGATGCCCCTGGCGCTGCAGACGGCGCACCAGCAGGTCGCGGTTCGCCTCGTTGTCGTCGACAACCAGTATCCGCGCCGGTTCAACGGCGTCCGCGCTCATGGTCCGGTCACCGACCGCAGCGCGCGGCCGGTCATCAACCGTTCGAGGTAAGGCAATTGCGCCTCCGTCACACGCTCACCCTGCTCGATGAGATACGGGATGAGCTGCGTATCGCCGAAACCCACGGGGCGGTCGAATTGGGGCATCAGCGGAATGATCTCGGCATGATGCGCGGAGCTGTAGAAGGCATAGGTTGCACGAATCAGGTGATTGGTGGTGATCGAAATGGCCTGCCCCGCCACTTTCGCCAGCGAGTCGAGTTGCGTGCTGGTTGGGGTTTCGAAGCCCATCCCGAGAATGATATCGGCGCCCTCGCGGATCGCGACGCTGATCGGCAGCGGATCGGAGGTACCGCCGTCCATCAGCAGGCGCCCGTCGACGGGCCACGGCCGCAATAGCAACGGTACCGCGACACTGGCGCGCACTGCGTCGCGCAGCCGGCCTTCGTGGATGTCGCAGCGCTCACCGGTGTACACGTCGGTCGCTGCGAGGTACAGCGGGATGCGCGCGTCCGCGAAGGTGGCTTCGCCGAACAGCTCCCGGAACACCGTGCCGATGGCACGGTCGCTTATCAGGCCGAGGCGCTCGTTGAAGCCGAAGCGGCGCGGCAGCATGACGCGCAACAGCGAACGGTAGTGCGGGCGCTTGAACAAGCCTTCCCACATGTACGTGGTGCAACGTTCGATCTCGGCCACCGGCATGCCCATTGCGATGAGGGCCGTGTACACGCTGCCGCCGCTGCAGCCGACGGCCAAGTCGACGTCGATGCCGGCACGGCAAAGCACCTTCCACATGCCGATTGCCGCCACGCACTTCATGCCGCCGGCGCCCACGACCAGCGCAACCCGCGCACGCCGCGGTGCGACGAGCGGGCGCGGCTCAAGCATCATCGGCTGCCAGAACGCGTTTCAGATAGTCGAGTTGGGCTTCGGCGGCGCGCATGCCCTGCTCGACCACGTAGGGAATCTGATCGGTGTCGAACAAGCGGATCGGCCGCTCGAACTCCGGCAGGATCGGAATGATTTCGGCGTGGTGCGCGAGATTGTGGAAGGCGAAATTGGCCCGCAACAGGTTGTTGGTGTACACGCTGTTGACCTGGAAGGCATACCGCGTCGCCGAACGCAGGCGGCTCGGGTAGGGGCTTTCGAAGCCCATGGCGAGGATCAGGTCGGCACCTTCGCGCATCGCGATGTCGACCGGCAGCGGGTCCGACATGCATCCATCCAGCAGCCAGCGCCCGTCGATCTCCCACGCCTTCCATAGATAGGGAATGGCCACGCTGGCGCGTACCGCGTCGCGGATGGACCCGCGCTCCAGGGTGACGCGCTCGCCATTGTGCAAGTCAGTGGCGGCGATACGCAGCGGAATCCGGGTATCGGCGAAGGTCTTGCCGGCAAACCCCGCGTCGAGCGCGCGCAGCAGCGGATCGTCGCTGAGCATCCCGAACCGGCCATCGAACCCGAGCAGGCGCGGAAGGAATGCGCTGAGGACCGAGCGCAGGTCACGCTTGCGCGTGATCGCCGGCGTCCAGAGTTCGCACGTCATCCGTTCGCAGGTATCCACGTCGTGGCCCAGCGCCATGAGGCCCGCGTATAGGCTGCCACCGCTGCAGCCGACCAGCAGGTCCAGCGCAATACCCTCGCGCTTGAGCACTTTCCAAAGACCGAGGGCTGCGGAACATTTGACGCTGCCGGCGCCGATCACCAGCGCGACGCGCTTGCGGCTGCTGCACGGCGCCTCGACGGCTGCTGCATTCATCGCCACTCCCCCTTTCGGACAAGGTGCGTCCGCTGCCCTAGCGGCCGACAGGTACCGCGTAGCTGGCAACCGCTGCGTCGACGCTGTCGAACAGCTTCATGATGGTCGTGAAACCGCTCAACTCCAGCACCTTGCGGACATTGGCATTGATGCAGGCCAGGCGCAGATCGCCGCCGCCGCGGCGCGCCTGCTTAACGGTGGCAAGCAGCGCGCGCAGGCCGGCGCTGGAGGTGTAATCGACCGCAGCGAGATTGGCGACCAGCTGCAGATTGCCCGCTGCGACGTATCCCTGCAGACGGTTCAGCAAATCATCCGCTGTCAGGCCATCAACGCTGCCGCTGATGACCACCACCGACACGTTGCCATGCGGATCGAATTCGATGTTCATGCAATCGGCCTCTGTTCGTTCGTGCACGCATCATGAGCGTGTCTTCACCAACGTCAAGACGTTACCACGCTCGCTGCGCCGCGCGTATTTCACTTCGTCCATCATCTGTCGCAGCAAGTGACAGCCCAGCCCGCCCGTGCGGCGTTCGTCCCAAGCGGCGTCGAGATCGGGCGCCGGCGCGTCGGCCGGGTCGAACACCGGGGCTTCGTCGACCAGCGTTGCGACGACCTGCCGCGGCGCGACAGCAACATGCACCGCCACCGGCCCCTCACCCCCAGCATAGCCATGCTTGTAGATGTTGGTGAACGCTTCCTCGACCGCCAGCCGGATCGCAAACACCGTGTCCGCGTCCACACCGGCACAGGTTTCGTCGACGAACGCCAGTACGCCACCGAGTTCACGCATCGAGCGCGCGTGGAACTCGGTTGCCGCCGGCAGCGCGTCGCTCACGTCGCGCCATCCGGAACCAGCGCGGCGATCTTGCCGGTCAGCCGCTCCATGTCGATCGGCTTGGTGTCGAAATCATCGCAGCCGGCCGCCAGCGCACGTTCGCGGTCGGCGTCCATGGCGTGCGCCGTCAAGGCGATGACCGGGATCGACGCGGTCTGCGGGTTGGCCTTCATGCGCCCCGTAGCTTCCCAGCCGTCCATGACCGGCAGGCTCAGGTCCATCAGGACCAGTTCCGGTTGCGCCTCGCCGGCGACGCGCAATGCCTCGGCGCCGTCCACGGCTATCAGCACCTCGTGGCCGCGCCGCTGCAAGCGGCGGCTGAGCATGTCGCGATTCATCTCGTTGTCTTCGACCAACAGAATCTTCATGCTTCATCCTGCGTGCGCAGCTTGTGCGAGGCGACTGCATTGTGCAGCACCTGTTCGAGCTGGTGGTGGCCGAGGCGCCCTTTCTCGATCACCTTCTGCACCTGGTTTTCCAGCCGCGCGAGCTCGGCGCGCGACAATTCCTTGGCCGAGAGCACAATGATCGGCACTGCCGTTTCATCACCGCGTTGTCGCAGCGAATCGAGAAACGTGAAGCCGTCCATTTGCGGCATCATCAGGTCCAGCAGGATGGCCGCGGGGCGATGCCTGTCCAGTTGCACGAGGCCTTCACGGCCATCGGCGGCTTCGACCACCGACCACGCCTCGCGTTCGAGCACGCGGCGCAGCATGTCGCGGGTGGTTTTGTCGTCGTCGATGACCAGGACGGAATGTTCCCCCCGCTCGCCGATGTGCTTGCGCAGCGTTTGCAGCAGCTTGGCCTGCTCGATCGGCTTGACCAGGTAATCGGCCGCGCCGAGGGTCACGCCGAAACGGCGATCCTGCGTCACCGAGATCATGACCACCGGGATTTCGGCCAATTGCGCGTCGGCCTTCAGGCGCGCCAGCACCGTCCAGCCGTCGACGTGCGGCATCAGCACATCGAGCAGGATCAGGGCGGGCTTGATCTCGCGCGCCAGACGCAAGCCGTCTTCGCCATTCGTCGCGGGTACCGCGCGGTAGCCTTCCTTCGCCAATATGCGGCTCATGACGCCGGCACCGCCACCGTCATCATCGATGATGAGGATGGCAGGGCCACCCGCGGCTTCACCCTCGGCGGTCGGCTGCTCTGCCGCCTGCTTGGCTGTGGGCCCGGAGGCGGGAATGCTGACGGTGAAGGTGCTGCCGGCGCCTTGGCTGCTCTGCAGCGTAATGTCGCCACCGAGCATGTGTGCGAAGCGGCGGCTCAGCGTCAGCCCGAGACCGGTGCCGCCGTACTTGCGCGCAGTCGAAGCGTCGGCCTGGGCGAATGGCTGGAACACGCGCTGTTGTTGCTCCGGCGTCATGCCGATGCCGGTGTCGGCCACTTCGAACACGAGCCAGTCGCCGTCGTCGCGACGGTCGCGGCGCGCGCGTAGCGTCACTCTTCCGTTTTCGGTGAATTTGGCCGCATTGCCGAGCAGGTTGATCAGCACCTGGCGCAGCCGGGTGACGTCGACGTGCATGCTCCCCACGGCTGCGCACTCCACGCTGAACGCGTTGCCTTTTTTGCACACCAGCGGTTCGACCGTGCTGCGCACCCCATCGACCAGCGCCGCGACATCCACGTCCTCCGGAGCCAGTTCCATCTTGCCGGCCTCGATCTTGGACAAGTCGAGCACCTCGTTGATCAGGCCCAGCAGATGCTTGCCCGCGGTACGGATCTTCTGGATGTCCGGTACCAGCGAGTTGTTGCCACTTTCTTCGGCTTCTTCGGTCAGCAGTTCGCTGTAGCCGATGATGGCGTTCAGCGGCGTGCGCAACTCGTGGCTCATGTTGGCCAGGAACATGCTCTTGGCGCGGTTGGCGGTATCGGCCTCGTCCCGGGCCTGGGCGAGCTGCGCGTTCTTGTCCTCGATTTCGGCGTTGCGCGCGGCAAGCCCATGGCGACTGTGCGTCAGTTGCTTGCGATTCGCATGCATCTGGTAGGCAAACGCTGTGGTAAAGAGCAGATAAGTACCAATGGTCAACCACGTCGTCAGGAGCGGAGATTGGAACTGCGGATGGAATCCGATCGCCCATCCCACGCACACGATGCCGATGATGAGCGCCAGGATGCCGCGCAGCGCCAGCCGCGTACCACCGAAGAAGATATTGCAAACGTGCAACGCCGCAAACAGCAGGAAGCTTGGCCATAAGCTGTACTGCATGCTCGCGATCCACGCGCCGATGAACAGGCAGTCGACGGTGAGGTTCCACTGCTCCACGTTTTTCGAATCACGGCTGTTGCGCGCAATGGCATAAGCCAATGGTGGCCACAACACGCCGTAGGACGCCACCAAAACCACCAGCCAGAGTGGCGGCATGCGCCCGTTCCAGAACAGCGAGAACATTGTGAGCGCGGCCAACGGGCACGTCAGAACGCGCACCATGAAGTCCATGCGCACGGCCGGATGGATTTTCTTTTTGGTCGTCATGCCCCGGTCCGCCAACTGGCGCCGGCCGCTGGCCGGCAAAAACCGCATAGCGGCGCGAAGTAAAAGCTGACAGCCTTGGCCGCGGACACGCGCCTTTCCCCCGGGGTGACCGCCGCGATCATACCAGCACGGTCATTCACCCACGGCGCGCATTCGGTGTCTGCCGCGGCATGCCCGGCTCGTAGCGGTCGAGCCCGGGCCACGGCGTCACCTGGTTGTCCGGCTGGACTACGGCACTGCTGCCTCCGTTTGGTCCCGGGGCGCTGGCCGCGTTGCCCGGCGCAGCGGCAGTCATCCCGAAAGCGGACAAACCTCCACGACAGCAACGCGGCGTTTACCGCAGCCGCTGCTGCAGCGGAGGGGATTCAGCGTTCGCGCCGCTCGCGTTGCGTCACGGCAATGGCCTTCGCCAGATCGCGCTCGCGTTCGGTCGGCGCGACAGCGAGTCCGGCGCGCGCGCCTTCCTGATCGGCGGCGTTGCGGTTCTGGCTGAGTTTGTAGCGACCGATCAGGGATTCGATGTTGAGTTCGATGCCGACGATGTGGCGCATTTCCTTGCGCACGTAATCATCCGGCGCGTCGGTGACGTACCAGCGATGTTCGCGGCCGGATTCGTTGCGGTCGGTGAGCTTGACCAGCAAGTCGTGCAAGCGCGCTTCGTCGTCGAACGTCACGAGCTTGCCACGCGCTTCGACGGCAAGGTAATCCCAGGTCGGCACCTGGCGCGGATCGTCGCGCTTGCCGGGATACCACGACGGCGACACGTAGGCGTGCGGGCCCTGGAACACCACCAGCGCGTCGGCGCCATCGGCTGGCACCTGCCACTGCGGGTTGTAGCGCGCGAGATGACCGACCAGCGTGCCCTGCGGGCCGCGGGCGGCATCCAGTTCCCATGGCAGGTACGACGTCGCGAATCCGCTTTCGGGATGCGTGACCAGCAGACCGAAATACAGTTCGCGGATGGCCGCGTGCAGGACATCGCTGCGGACTTCGCGAAACGCGGGACTCGGATACGCCATGGGTAACCTCGCGTGCGTGCGGCCGAGGACTCAGCGCCGCGGGGGCGCGCCGATGATCGGGCCTTCGTGCTGACGGTCCCACGCGCGCAGTTCTTCGCGCAGTCCTGCGACACGCTGGCGGCCGAGCGCATTGCGATCCTCGTCCAGCAACTCACCGCCCAGGAGTTCGGCGATGCGTTGCGCCGCGGGCAGCATGGCTTCCCATGCATCCAGCGCCGGGACCGGACCGGGCAAGGTGACAAAAAACGTGATGCCGGGCGTGGTCAATTCGCCAATCCGCGCCATGTCGAAATAGCCCGGCTTCATCATGTTGGCCATGCTGAAGATCGGGCCGGCATCGGGGCGGCCGTCCACGAGGCGGTGGAATATGTTCATGGCGCCGAACCGCAAGCCGGCCTTTTCCGCGGCCACCACGATGTCGCCGCCATGGAATACCTCGCCCGCGTGCGCGACCACGAACAGGCTGACGATGCGGTCCACCGGAGCCTCTTGCGGGCGCTGACCGGCCGCGTCTGTCACCGCGGGTTGCGCCGCCGCGTTGCGATCCGCCGCGACCGTCGCGCCCAGGCGGTCCAGTTCGCGCTTCAGCGCCACGTCCAGTTCACCCTGTTGCGGCATCGCGCCCTCGGCGCCGTCGTCGATGCGCATTTCGCCGATCACCGGGTCCACCCGCTGGTCGCTGGCCTTGCGCAATGTCGTGCGGCGGCCGTGTTCGGCCTTGCGCGGCCGCCCGAAGAAATAGATGGCCACGATGATCACCACCCCGATTGCGGCGATGATGATGCGCAAGGTGGTGGCAGAAACGACGGTTTCCATGGCGCGGACTTTAGCAAAGAAGCGTGAGTCCGGTGAAGAAAACATCGGTCCGCGAATGAACGCGAATAGATGCCAATGGCAGCAAAAGCAGAAAGCCGGGAGACCTCCCGAATTTGCTCGTCATTCCGGACGCCGCGTAGCGGGCGATCCGGAACCCAGCGTCTTTGTCTTCAGTGCAGGTCGCTGGGTTTTCGCTTTCCTCGCCCTACGCCGCTACGCCCGCAAGTCGTGTCGCTTCCGCCAAGTCCACCTGCACCAGCCGCGACACGCCGGGTTCGCGCATGGTCACGCCGCACAACTGGTAGGCGTTTTCCATGGTGGCCTTGTTGTGGGTGACCACCATGAACTGCACCTTCTCGGACATGTCGCGCACGAGCTGGCTGAAGCGGCCGACGTTGCCTTCGTCAAGCGGTGCGTCTACTTCGTCCAGCAGGCAGAACGGCGCCGGATTCAAATTGAAAATCGCCATCACCAGCGCCACCGCGGTCATCGCCTTTTCGCCACCCGAAAGCAGCGAGATGTGACTGTTCCGCTTGCCGGGCGGGCGCGCCATCATGGTGACACCGGCATCGAGCAGGTCTTCGCCGGTCAGTTCCAGATATGCATGGCCGCCGCCGAACAGCTTCGGGAACAAATCCTGGAATCCGGCGTTGACGCGGTCAAAGGTATCCTTGAATCGCTCGCGGGTTTCGCGATCGATCTTGCGGATCGCGTTTTCCAGCGTTTCCAGCGCGGTGGTGAGGTCGGTCATCTGTGCGTCGAGGTATTCCTTGCGCTGCGCGGCTTCGGCGTGTTCCGTGATTGCGGCGAGGTTGACCGGCTCCAGTCGCGCGATGCGCGCGTCGAGGTCGGCGATTTTTTCCTGCCACGCCTCCGGCTGGACTTCGTCGGAAAGGTTGGCGAGCAACGGCTCGATTTCCAGGCCCGCCTCGCGGATCGCCTCGGCCAGTTGTTCGGCGCGCAGGCGCTGGCCCTGCTCTTCCAGGCGCAGCTTTTCCAGCGCGTCGCGTTCATCCGCCATCGCCTGCTCGGCCGCGTGCCGCGCCTGCTCCCGTTCGCGCAGGGCGCCGGCAGATTCCTCGACCACGTGGCGTGCATCGACCAGCTTGCGATCCACGGTGAGGCGTTGCTCGAGGCAGACCTGGCGCTCCTTTTCCAGTGCCGTGACCGGGTCGCCGCCTTCGGCAAGACGCCGATCCAGTTCGGCGCGATGTTTCGCGAGCTGCTCGTGCTGGGCGCGCATCCGCGCCAATGACTGCTCCAGGGCCGACAGCGTGACGCGCCTGGATTCCAGCGCGATCGCATGGCGATGCGCGGCGTCGGAGGCTTCCTGCGCATCGGCGCGCGCGGCCTCGCGGCGTTCCAGCAACTGCCGGCGTTCGGATTCCAGCGCGACGCGCGCCTGCTCGTGTTCGCCCATGTTGGCCACGGCCGCCTGCATGCGCGCTCGCGCGGCCTGCAGCAGCTGCTCGTTTTCCGCGAGCGCCTTTTCGATGTCGGCGGATTCGGTATCGATGGCTCCGAGACGCGCGCGTGCGCTGTCGATGCGGCCTTGGCGGCTCTGCATTTCGCCGGCCAGTTCCGACAGCCGCCGGTGCGCGTTGTACACGTCGCGCTGGGCATCGTCGCGCGCCTGCTCCGCCGCGCGGCGCTGGTCGCGCACGTCGGCCTGGCGTTCCTGAAGTTCGACGATGCGCTTTTCCGTTGCGGCGAGTTCCGCGCTGGCCTCGTGCAATTCGCGCTCGCGCGTCAGCACGCCGACCTGACCGCCTTCGGCGCGCCGCACCCGCGCGAACCCCGGTCCCAGCCAGACGCCGTCGCGGGTGATGACGGTATGCGCGGGCGGCAGTGTGGCCGCGATGGCGCGCGCTTCGTCGAGCGACGTCGCGGTACGCACCGGCGCAAGCAAGGCACGGGCGGCGGCTGGACCGCTCACCTCGGCGGCCAAGGTTCCAGATACATCCAGCGCAAGCACTTCATTGCTGCCGATCAGGGTGATGTCGGTTTTCGCGATGGTGGCGAGATCACTCGCGTGGGCGGCGGGATCGTCCACCAGCACGGCTTCCAGCATCCCGGCCAGCACGGTTTCCACCGCGCGATCCCAACCGTCGCTGACCTTCAGCCGCGCGCCCAGGCGTTCGCCATCGGCCAGGCCGACCTTCTGCAGCCACTCGCGCGCGGCATCGCGATCGCGACCGAGCGCGGCGCGCTGCAGGGCTTCCAGCGACGCGATCCGTCCCCGCAAGGTCTGCTTCTGCGCATTGGCCTCGGCCAGCCAGGTTTGCGCCTGGCGCTCCTCGCTGAGCAGGCGCTCGGCATCGGCTTTGTGCGCGTCCAGGTTGTGCGAGTGCGTTTCCAGCTGCGCCTTCAGCGACACGTGTTCGTCGGCGAGGCTTTGCGTCGCCGCGGCGAGCGCATCCAAATCGTAGTTCTTGCGTTCGTTGCGCAACGTTTCGCGCCGGCGCGACAGATCCAGCGCCTGCTTGTCGAGATGGTCGATGTGGGTGCGCTCGACTTCGGCCTCGCGCGAAGTGGAGGCGGTCTGCCCGCTGTGGGCCTCCCAGCGCTGCTGCCATGCCGCGTGCGCGGCCTCGGCTTCGTTGAGGGCCTGCGCGGCTTGCGACTCCGACTCGTGCAACCGGCCTGCTTCGGGTTCGGCTTCGGCCACGGCCACTTTCAATTCATCGTGTTGCGTGCTGTCGGTCCGGATCTGGTCGGCCAGTTCCGTCCACGCGCGCTCGGATTCTTCGCGGTCGTGGTGCAGGCGCTCCAGCATTTCGCGATGGTGCTTGATCTGCTGTTCGACCCGTGCGAGTTCAGCGCCGACCTGGTACACCTCGGCCTGCACGGCATTCATGGCCTCGGTGTGCTGCTGGTGCGCCTCGCGCCCCGTCTCGATTTCGGCTTCGAGATGACGCTGCGCGGCGAGCTTGCCTTCCAGCGCGGTTTCGGCCTCGCGCAACGCCTGCCGGTGGGTTGCCAACTGCGCGCTGACCGAACGATAGTTCAAGGCGCGCAATTCGGCCTCGCGCAGGGAGCGTTCTTCCTTCAGCTTCTTCCAGCGTTCGGCCGCGCGCGCCTGTCGATTCAAATGATCGAGCTGCTTCTCGACTTCCTCGCGTACGTCCTTGACGCGATCGAGATTCTCGCGGGTCGCCTTGATGCGGCTCTCGGTTTCCTTGCGGCGCTCCTTGTAACGCGACACCCCCGCGGCTTCTTCCAGATGGATGCGCAACTGCTCGGGACGCGATTCCACGATGTCGGAAATCACGCCCTGCTCGATGATGGAATAACTGCGCGCGCCCAGGCCGGTACCAAGGAACAGGTCGGTGATGTCGCGGCGGCGGCAGCGCACGCCGTTGAGAAAATAATCGGATTGCGAATCGCGCCCCACGCTGCGCTTCACCGAAATCTCGTTGAAGCCGGCGTATTCGCCACCCAACGTGCCGTCTGAGTTGTCGAAGATCAGTTCGACCGTCGCCTGCCCGACCGGCTTGCGCCCGGAAGAACCCGAAAAGATCACGTCGGTGATGGCCTCGCCGCGCAGGCGGCTGGCCGCGCTTTCGCCCATCACCCAGCGGATCGCGTCGATGATGTTGGATTTGCCACAACCGTTGGGGCCGCAAATGCCGGTGAGGTTGGTCGGAAGGTGCAGAATGGTCGGATCGACAAACGACTTGAATCCGGCCAGCTTGATGGTGGACAGGCGCATCGGTCAGTTACTGGAGGTCACGGCAACGATGGGGCCGACGGCATGGCGCCGGGCGAATGCGCCACTGTGCCAAGTACCGCGGCATGGCGCAACGGAAAGATGATCGCTTGTTTGCTTTCAATGGCTTGCAGCACGAACCTATAGTCGACTCTGCCGCATACCAAGTCACTGGGTTCCGGATCGCGCCCGCGACGCGGGCTTGTCCGGAATGACGAAGGAAACTGCATTTCCCTGTGGTCATTCGCACAGCGAGCTTTGCGCTTCGATCGCCAACGCATGGATGCCGCGCCCCATCAGGTCGGCCAGCGCGTCGTACACCATGCGGTGTTGCTGCACGCGCGTCTTGCCGGCGAAGGCCGCGCTGGTGATGCGTACGCGGAAATGGCCGCTGCCCTCGCCGGCATGACCGATGTGCAGGTGACCTTCATCGACCACGTCCAGCGCGGTCGGCACGAATGCACGTTGCAAACGCGCACGGATATCGTCGATCGACGCCGCGCTCATGGTAGCGTCTGGCTGAACGGCCGCACCGCCACTTCGTGGTAGACGCCCGCCGCGCGATACGGGTCGGCATCGGCCCAGGCTTTCGCGGCTTCGAGATCCCCGAACTCGGCGATGATCAGGCTGCCGCTGAAACCCGCCGGACCCGGATCTTCCGCATCGATCGCCGGAAACGGGCCGGCCAGCAACAGGCGGCCTTCTTCCAGTAGTTTCTGCAGGCGCGCGAGGTGCGCGGGACGCGCGGCCTTGCGCTTGTCCAGTGAGTTTTCTACATCGATGCCGGTAATAGCGTACCACATGGCTTCAGGCCTCCGGCCGCATATATGGGAAAAGCAGGACGTCACGGATCGACGCCGAGTCGGTGAACAGCATCACCAGCCGGTCGATACCGACGCCGAGGCCACCGGTCGGCGGCAGGCCGACTTCCAGCGCGCGGATGTAATCGGCGTCGAAGTGCATGGCCTCGTCGTCACCGTGTTCCATGGCTTCGACCTGCGCGCGGAAACGCGCGGCCTGGTCCTCGGGGTCGTTCAATTCGGAAAAGCCGTTCGCGAGTTCCTTGCCATCGATGAACAGCTCGAAGCGGTCGGTGACTTCAGGGTCGGCGTCGTTCGCGCGCGCCAACGGCGAGACCTCGGTCGGATACTGGGTGATGAAAGTCGGCTGCACCAACCTGTGTTCGACGGTTTTTTCGAAGATTTCCAGCAGCAGCTTGCCCCAGCCATAACTCTCTTTGACCGGCACTTTCAATCGCGCGCAGTGCCTCCTCAGCGCGGTGACGTCGCGCAACTCGTGTTCGCCGATTTCCGGGTTATGTTCGCGCACCGCGTCGGCCAGCGACCAGCGCCGAAAACTTTTCCCCACGTCGATGTTCCGGCCTTCCCATTTCAGGTCGGTGCTGCCGATTACGCCCTTTGCGGTTTCGCGGATCATCGCCTCGGTGAGGTCCATCACCTCGGTGTAGCTGGCGTAGGCCTGGTACAACTCCAGCATCGTGAACTCGGGGTTGTGCCGCGTGGACACGCCCTCGTTGCGGAAATTGCGGTTGATCTCGTACACGCGTTCGAAGCCGCCGACCACGAGGCGCTTCAGGTACAACTCCGGCGCCACGCGCAGGTAGAGATCGATATCCAGCGCGTTGTGGTGCGTGACGAACGGCCGCGCGGTGGCGCCGCCCGGAATCACGTGCATCATCGGCGTCTCGACTTCCATGAACCGGCGCGGTTCGGCTTCCAGCCATTGGCGGATGAAGCCGATGATCGCTGAGCGCTTCTGGAACGTATCTCGCGCTTCAGGGGTGACGATCAGGTCGACATAGCGCTGGCGATAACGCTGCTCGACGTCGGCCAGGCCGTGCCACTTGTCCGGCAATGGACGCAATGATTTGGTAAGCAGGCGCAGCGCATCGACCTTCACCGAAAGTTCGCCGGTCTTGGTGCGCATCAACCTGCCTTCGGCGCCCACGATGTCGCCGACGTCCCAGCCCTTGAACGCGTCGTAGGTTTCAGCCAGCGCGTCCTTTTGCAGGAACAACTGGATCGAACCCGTGCGGTCCTGCACGCGAGCAAAGCTGGCCTTGCCCATCACGCGCTTGCCGAGCAGGCGTCCTGCCACCTTCACGCGCCGCGGCTGTGCAGCCAACGCTTCGGCCTCGACACCGTGGGTGTCGCGCTGCAGATCACCCGCGCAGGCATCCGGGCGAAAATCGTTCGGAAACGCGATGCCCTGCTCGCGCAGCGCGCGCAGCTTTTCGCGGCGCTCCGCGATCAACTTGTTTTCGTCCGCGACAGGGGTTGCGGTTTGGTCGTTGGTTTCTGACATTTCCCCGTTTTCCTCAGGCGTCGGCGCGCTTGGCGCCGGCTTCAAGGCCCATCTTCAGACTGGCCGCGACGAATTCGTCGAGATCGCCATCCAGCACGCGCTGGGTGTCGGTGCGTTCCACGCCGGTGCGAAGGTCCTTTATGCGCGACTGATCCAGCACGTAATTGCGGATCTGGCTGCCCCAGCCCACATCGGACTTGGTGGCCTCCAGCGCCGCCTTTTCGGCATTGCGCTTCTGGATTTCCATCTCGTACAACTTGGCACGCAGCATCTTCATGGCGCGGTCGCGGTTGGCGTGCTGCGAACGTTCGGTCTGGCAGGCCACCACGATACCGGACGGCACGTGCGTGATACGCACCGCCGATTCGGTCTTGTTGACGTGCTGGCCGCCGGCGCCGGACGAACGGTACACGTCGGTCTTCAAGTCCGCCGGATTGATTTCGATGTCGATGCCGTCGTCGACTTCCGGTGACACGAACACGGACGCGAAAGAAGTGTGCCGGCGGTTGTCGGAATCGAACGGAGATTTCCGCACCAGCCGATGCACGCCGATCTCGGTCTTGAGCCAGCCGTAAGCATAATCGCCGGCGACACGGAACGTGGCCGACTTGATGCCCGCGACTTCGCCCGCGCTGGCTTCGAGCAGTTCGGTGTGCCAGCCGCGATCCTCGGCCCAGCGCAGGTACATGCGCAGCAGCATTTCGGCCCAGTCCTGCGCCTCGGTGCCGCCGGCGCCGGCCTGGATATCCACGAACGCATTGGATGAATCCATCTCGCCGGCGAACATGCGCTGGAATTCCAGCTTGCCGACGCGGGCTTCCAGCCCGTCCACGTCGTGTGCGATGGATTCGATGGAGGCATCATCGCCTTCGTCGGCGGACAGCTCCAGCAACTCGCCGGCGTCGTCCAGCCCGTGGCTGATGCCGTCCAGGCCTTCCACGAAATCGGCGAGGCGCGCGCGCTCGCGACCCAGGTCCTGCGCGCGCTGCGGATCGTCCCAGACATTGGGGCTTTCCAGTTCGCGGGTTACTTCTTCCAGACGTTCGCGCTTGGCCGGGTAGTCAAAGATACCCCCTAAGCGATTCGACGCGTTCGCGCAGGTCCGCGATGCGGGCGCGGATCGGGTTGGTTTCGAGCATGGTAGCGGTGACTGAAGAAAAGACTGCAAATGTTAGCAAAGCCCTGAGATCGCCGCATGCGGCGGCGCGGACTGAGACAGGTATCAATGGAAGCGGGAGGTCGCCGAGCCCAAGGTGAGCGCCCTCACCCAGCGGAGGTCTGCCTGACCACCGAACGCGACAACCCGCCATCCCACACCGTGCAGTGGCGCATCTACCGCCGTTATCAAGCACTGATCGCCGCCGCGCGCGAAACAGGTCGACCGGCATAGTCCGACACGCCGGTCAGATGAACCGATCGATCCACTCGAGATATTTGTCCACGAAGTTGCCGAGGAACTTCGCGACGCTTTCGTCCGTCACGCTGCCGTCCTTTGCAAACACGCCCTCCTTGTAGCGCACGAAGGCTTCCGGCTGTTGCAGCAACGGAACATCGAGGAATACGCACACGTTGCGCAGGTGCTGCTGTGCCAGCGCGGTCGACATCGCGCCCGCCGAAGTGCCGATCACGGCGCCAGGCTTGCCCGCGAACGCACTGTGGCCGTACGGCCGTGAGCCGATGTCGATGGCATTCTTCAGCACGCCGGGAATCGAGCGGTTGTATTCCGGCGTCACGAACAGCACCGCGTCGCAGCCCCGGATGTCGTCCTTCAGCCGCTGGCAAACCGCCGGATAGTCGCCATCGAAATCCTGATTGTAGAGTGGTTGGTCGTCGATGCGGATGTGGCGAAGTTCGGCGCGGTGGCCCACGATTTTTTCCAGTGCGCGCGCCAGTTGCTTGTTGTACGAGCCCCTGCGCAGGCTGCCGACCAGCACCGCGATCAGGGGACGCTCCTTGCTCATGCTGATTCCTCGATAGTCAAAAATGATTTGCGCGTCGCGACGAATCGACGTGCTGCTGCGAAAGTTCCGTTGCCCATCGTCGAATTCAAGTTGCTTTCGATTCAGGGCTTCACGAACTTGAGCGTCATCCGATCCGATTCGCCGATGGCTTTCATTTCCGCATGCTCCGAATCCGGCCCAGCCAGGTCCGGCGGCAAGCGGTGCACGTTGATGTCTTCCGGATCTTGCGGGTTGGCATTGATCTCCGATGCGCCCGCGAGGCGAAACCCGGCACGCAGGCCCGCTTCGATCATGTAATCCTCGGGAATGCGGTGCAGCTTCCTCGAGCTTTCCCGCGCATCGGCGAAGGGCTTGGCACGATGGTCGGTGACGCCGAACACGCCACCGGGTTTCAACACGCCGTAGGCGGCCCTGAACACTGCATCCAGCGCTTGCGGGCTTTGGTTCAACCAATCGTGGGTGTTGCGGAAGGTCAATACCATGTCGGCCGATCCATCGGGCCCCAGGTTCACCTGATTCGGCGGGGAGAACGGCACGACCTTCGCGATGTGGCCGTACACCTCGGGATCGGCCTTCAATTTCTGCTCGAATTTGCCTGGTCCGCTGCCCCCCGCCGGCGCGGCGGCTTCGATCAAGTGTCCATGCGCGTACAGGAACGGCGCGAGGATTTCGGTGTACCAGCCGCCGCCGGGCGCCAGTTCGATCACCGTCATGCCAGGCCGGATGCCGAAAAACTCCAGCGTCTCGACCGGGTGCCGGTATCGATCGCGCGCCTTGTGGGCGTCCGACCGCCACTTGCCCGCCACGGATTCCTGCAGCATCGTCGCGGTGTCACCCGGCGCGATCGGACCGGTTCGTGCGGCCGCAAACATCGTGCCCGTCGCCGCCAGTGCGCCGATCAACGCGAACCCACCCAATGCCTTGCAAGCTTTCGCGAGCATGGTTCAAACCCTCCGGGGCGAATTTCGCAACATACCTCGACCGTCGTCATGTCGCCGTGAACGCGCCATCCAGTCACGCCAGCGCCTGTGCGTGCACGCCGCGCACCGCCCGGCCCGACGGATCGGCCACGGTGGCAAAAGCCGGATCCCAGGCCAGCGCCTCGGGCGACGAACACGCGATCGACTTGCCGCCCGGCACGGTCGCCGCACTGGCCTCGCCCGGGTAGAACTGCTCGAAAATGCGTCGGTAGAGATACGCCTCCTTGGTGGCCGGCGTATTGAACGGGAAACGCGAGACCGCGGCTGCGAACTCGCGGTCGCTCACCATGTGTTCGGCGTGCGCCTTCAGGCCATCGATCCAGCCGTAGCCCACGCCGTCGCTGAACTGTTCCTTTTGCCGCCACAGGATTTCCTTCGGCAGCACGCCCTCGAAGGCTTCGCGCAGCACGTGCTTCTCGATACGGCCCGGACCGGCCATTTTCACCGCAGCATCCATCCCCATCGCCACGTCGATGAATTCGAGATCGAGGAACGGCACGCGCGCCTCCACGCCCCAGGCCATCATCGCCTTGTTGGCGCGCAGGCAGTCGTAACTGTGCAGCGCATCGAGCTTGCGCACGGTTTCCGCGTGGAAGGCCTCGGCCGAGGGGGCCTTGTGGAAATACAGGTAGCCGCCGAAGAGTTCGTCGGAACCTTCGCCGGACAGCACCATCTTCACGCCCATTGCCTTGATCCGTCTCGCCAGCAAATACATCGGCGTGGCCGCGCGGATGGTGGTGACATCGTAGGTCTCGAGGTGCCGGATCACCTCGGGCACGGCGTCCAACCCTTCTTGAAAGGTGTAGACGAAGCCGTGGTGCACGGTGCCCAGCGCGTCGGCGGCGATCCTCGCTGCTGCGAGATCGGGCGAGCCTTCCAGGCCGATTGCAAAGGAATGCAGGCGCGGCCACCACGCTTCGCTGCCGTCATCGTCTTCGATGCGTTCGCGCGCGAATTTCGCGGCACACGCCGCCACCAGCGAAGAATCCAGCCCACCGGACAGCAGCACGCCGTATGGCACGTCGGTCATCAACTGGCGATGCACGGCCTGCTCGAAGGCGCGGCGCAACACGCCCGGCGCCGGCGCACGCCCCGTGGTGGCCGCATAGTCGCGCCACGGTTTGGCGTAGTAGCGGCGCAGTTCGCCGCTGGCGCTGTCGTACACGTGGCCGGGCGGGAACGCCGCCACGTCCGCGCACATGTCCGTCAATGCCTTCATCTCCGAAGCCACGCACAAGCGCCCCTGCGCGTCGTGTCCCCAATACAGCGGCATCACGCCGATGGGGTCACGCGCGATCAGGTAGCGCCCCGCTTCGCGGTCCCACAACGCGAAGGCGAAGATGCCGTTGAGCCGCGGCAGACCGTGGCCCATGAACGCGGCCGCGCCGTGCTCGCGGTACAGCGCATTGATGACCTCGCAATCCGAACCTGTGGTGAAGTCGTAATCACATGCGCCGCGCAGCTCGCGGTGGTTGTAGATCTCGCCGTTCACCGCCAGCGCC
>DATCSF010000057.1:0-3357 GCA_036568625.1 Rhodanobacteraceae bacterium
CCCGTGCACTCGCTCGGCGTGCGGCGGCAAGACTCTGTCGGACGCCAGCCAGGCCAAGCCACTCCGTTCCGTTGAATCCGCCTCCCTGTCGCAGTCCGTCGCGAGCAATACGGAGGCCGTGCGCGATGGTTCTACCGTCGTGCGCAGCGCCACAGCGACGACGGGTGTCGTGCAGCCGTCAACCGGCGTCATGCACTTCCTGCTGCGCGTAGTGTGCACCCAGGTCGATGCCTGGTGCATGCGCCACCTCCCCCAGGCGCTGTATGTGTCTGCGCATGAGAACGCGCGTCCTGTCGCCGGCGCCGCGGCTGCTTCGATGCGATTGCCGGCCGCTGCGCCGGTGGCCCCGGCGCTGTCGCCAAGCGTCTCCACTGCGACCGCGTCTGCTCGCGGTCTTGCTGCACGCATAGAACGCCGCTGATCGCGCGGGCGCCACACGCAAGCAGGGCGACGTTCGGCGCGCCCTTTCGTGTGATCGGCCGCGCGAGCATGGCGTGGCCTCGCTTGGCTTGCCTCTGTCAATACACTGCACTGGATGACCTGTGCTCCGCACGGCCACCGGATCGTCGCGCATCATCGGGTGCCATTGAGCGTCCTGACTGATCTGCCGCGGTCGCGTGGAACACCTGCGAATTCTGGTATGGCGGACGCCGACCACCTTGGGATGCAGCGTTCCGCGTCGAGTCGACCGAAAATGCCAAGGCGCTTCGGTACGAGATCTTTGACACCGATCAGAGTTGCCAGATGTCGGCGAACATTTACGCGCGTGCTCAAGAAGCCGCATCGCGATTAACCTGGGTGGCGAGGGCTGCTGGTGCGACAACCGGCTAGTGTCGCTCGCGAACTATATAGACTCCTGCGACGCACGGAGGTCACACGGGAGCCTTGACCAGCAAACCCCCCATCAGGTGTACTGACCACCGCTGCCCCTGCTCGAGGCAGCTTGAACCGGCAGGCATCCACTCATCGAACGTTCAATGGAGTGGGGCCACTTCTCTTCGCCGGATTGGGGCTTTCCACGTTCTGCTGGATCACCGGATTCTGAATGAGCCTCCGCGGAGATGTACTCCATTCGTTGAAATGGCTGGCCGGCGCGCGCTTCGCCGGCCAGCTCGTCGCGTGGGCGATCACGCTGGTGGTGATTCGTATCCTCAAACCGTCCGATTACGGTTTGATGGCCATTTCCGAGGCAATCGTCGGGTTCGCTGCCCTGTTCCGGGAGATGGGGCTGTACTCGGCCATGGTGCAAAAGCGTGATCTTACGGCGAGCCAAGTCGAGCAATCATTCGGCCTGTTGATTCTCGTCAATTGCGTGATTTACGCCGTGGTGTTCGCGACCGCGCCGCTGCTCGCGGATTATTTTGGGGATCCGCGCCTCACCCCCATGGTGCGCGTTATGGGGATCCAATTTCCGCTGGCCGCAGTAGGCGTGGTGCAAGACGCAATGCTGAGCCGCCAGATGAAATTCAAGCCCAAGTCGTTCGTGAACCTTGCGGCTTCGCTCGGCAACGGATTCACCACCCTGCCGCTCGCGCTGCTGGGCGCGGGGGTCTGGGCACTGGTGTTCGGCAATGTCGCGGGCTCGCTGATCCGCGCGGCAGGCCTTGTAATGGCAGCGCGGTATTGGTGCTGGCCGAGGTTCTCGCGCAAAGGCATGGGCGACATGCTCCGCTTCGGCGGCTTCGTCACTGCCAGCAAGCTTTGCTGGTACGTCTATTCTCACGCGGACGTCTTCATCATCGGCAAGGTACTTGGCAGCAAGTTGCTCGGGTTTTATTCCATCGCGATGCAACTGGCCTCGCTGCCGATGCAAAAAGTCGCCGAGTTGCTGGGCCAAGTGGGTTACGCAGCCTACGCGTCGATCCAGCATGACATGGACGTGCTGCGCTCGAACTTCCTGAAGGCCGTGCGGGTCCTCGGCGTCGTCTCGTTTCCGGTGTTCTGGGGAATCGTGAGCATTGCGCCGGAACTGGTGAGCGTGGTGCTGGGAGAAAAGTGGCAACGGGCGGTGGTGCCCATCGAATTGTTGGGCCTGATCATGCCGCTGCGCATGATCGGGCAAGCGGAGGCATCGGTCCTCGCCGCGATCGGAAAGCCCCACTTGAGCACGCTCTACCAGTTCGTCGCGTTGCTGCTGATGCCACCGGCGTTTTTCCTGGGTGCGTATTTCGGGGGCCTCGACGGTGCGGCGCTGGCGTGGGTTGCGGTGTATCCCATCCTGATGCTGATCCGGCTCAGGATCGGGCTGCCATCGCTCGGTGTGACATTCCGCCAGTACTTTTCGGCCATAGCGATGCCGGCCGCGGCCGGGGCATTGATGCTGCTTGCCGTGATCGCGGCACGGACGACGATCGCCGAATCCTCGCTTGCCCCGCTACCCGGGTTGATCTTCTTGATTGCAGTCGGGGCGGTCGTGTACTCGGGCTTCATTTGGCTGGTGGACCGCGAGAAGTGCCTCGAGATCATCGACCTCGTCAGGCCGCAGCGCTGACCGTCCCGCAGCGACCACGGCGCCGGTATTCCGATTTCTGTCAACGGCAATTGCACGATCTCCCCACCCATCGCCCAGGAACGGTAAGGGTTTCCGGAATCATGCCGCGATGGCGGACAGGGCAAACGCGGGCACGTATCGTGCATAACCTCCTGCCCATGGACACAACGGAATGCCAGTCACGCCCGGACCGTCCGGATGCACCAGCCGACTGGATCACCGCGCGCGCCGCGGCGGGAGAGGCCACTATCGACGGCGCTCGCCATGCCGCCTTCGGCCACTATCTTGGCGCGCGGAACGGGGCGGAAGCGGACGGGATTTTCGCCGAGTGGCACTGGGACGGCCGACGGCTCGTCGTCCGCAACGACCGCTACGGCTTGCAGCCGTTATTCCATGCGTGCCTCCCCGATGGGGGCATTGCGGTCTCACCATCGCTCATCCGACTCATCCAACTCGGCGCATCAACCGCACTCGATTTCGAGGCGCTTTCAATCTTCTTCCGGCTCGGTCACTTCGTGGGCGAGGACACGCCCTTTAAGTCGATCCGTGCGGTTCCCCCCAACGCAGTTTTCGTGTGGGAGGATGGCAAGCTCACCTGCCGCGCGCGGTATCCCCATGCTCCGAAGGCGGCGAGCCTTTCGCGGGACGATGCGGTCGACCGCTACATCGAGCTGTTCGCAAAGTCGATCGCCAAACGCCCACCCGTGTCCCCGCGATTCGCCGTGACCTTGAGTGGTGGGCGCGACTCGCGGCATATCCTGCTGGAACTCTACCGCCAAGGGTTCAGGCCCGGGGCGTGCGTTTCGGCACACATTTATCCGCCCCACCCCAACGAGGATTTCGGGATCGCCTCCATGCTGTGCGCG
>DATCSF010000058.1:0-4304 GCA_036568625.1 Rhodanobacteraceae bacterium
GGCTGTCTCGCTCAACCGGCGCTTGCGCCGCTACGCTCGCTGGCGCTGCTGGCGCTGGATGGCGTACCGCCGTTGCGCCATGCCATTGCACGTCGCGGCATGGGCTTCCGCGGTACGCCGCCCGTGGCGACACTGGATGCCGGCCCATGAGCGCGCGTCGTCCCGCGCTCGACATCGCCATCGCCGGCGGCGGCATGGTCGGCGCGGCCTGCGCGCTGGCGCTGGCGCGACGTGGCTTTTTGGTGGCACTGCTGGAAGCGCGCGAACCCAGAGCGTGGCATGCGGGCGAACCCGAAGACTTGCGCGTGATCGCGTTGGCGCCTTCGTCGGCGCGGCTGCTGGATGGACTCGGCGCGTGGCGACGCATCGAGGCGGCGCGCGTGTCGCCGTATCGGCGCATGTGCGTCTGGGATGCTGCGTCGGGCGCGGAATTGAAGTTCGACGCCGCAAGTGATGGACGCGCGCAACTCGGCTGGATCGTCGAGAACAACCTCATCGCGTGCACGTTGTGGAACGCGCTGGAGGGCGCCGGCGTGCGTCGCGTCTGTCCCGCGCGCGTCACCACGTTCGCGCAGCGCGGCGATCGCATCACGTTGGACCTCGACAATGGGGAGGTCTTGTCGGCGGCGTTGCTGGTGATCGCCGACGGCGCGGGTTCGGCGTTGCGCGAGCAGGCCGGCATCGGTGTGCGTGGCCGCGATTACGCTCAGCGCGCCGTGGTGGCGCACGTCGCGACCGAACGCGCGCACGCAGCGACGGCATGGCAGCGCTTCACGCACGAAGGTCCGATCGCGTTGTTGCCGTTGTCGGACCGGCGCAGCTCGATCGTGTGGTCGCTGCCGGAAACGCGTGCGCGCGAGGTGCTGGCACTGGACGATGCGGCATTCTGCGAAGCGGCCGGCATGGCTTCCGATTTCCGTCTTGGTTGCCTTGTTTCGACCACGCCGCGCGCGTCGTTTCCATTGCGCCTGCAGATCGCCGAACGTTTTTCGACCGGACGTTGCGTCCTGGTCGGCGATGCCGCGCACGCGGTGCATCCGTTGGCCGGGCAGGGCGCGAATCTCGGCTTGCGCGATGTGGCGGAGTTGGCTTCGGTACTCGGCGAGGCGCGCGATGCCGGGCGTGATTTCGCCGCGTCGCATGTATTGGAACGTTACGCGCGCCGACGGCGCGCCGCGAGCATGCTGGATGCGCGCGCGTTCGATGCGATCGAACGGATGTTCGCATGGCAGGCGCCGGGCTGGACCATGTTGCGTGGCGCCGGCATGCGCGCGGTGGATGTGCTCGGCCCGCTGAAACGACTTCTGTCGGCGCATGCCGAGGGCGTCGCGTAGCCTGAATGGCCTTTCGCCTCCCCCTTCAAGGGGAAGGCCGGAATGGAGATGGTGTTGAAGTGCCACGTGCATGCAACCCATCCCCACCATCCCTCCCCTTGAAGGGGAGGGCTTCAGCGTTGGATTCCCGAAAGGTGAGGAGATGATCATGCGCAAGTCCCTGCTTGCATTGTTGCTCCTGTTCGGCGTCGCGCCATTCGCACACGCCGCGATGCGCACGCAAACCGTGGACTACAGCGTCGACGGCAAGGCGATGCAGGGCGTGCTGGTGTGGGACGACGCGGTGCAAACGCCGCGGCCCGCCCTGCTGATGATTCCCGACTGGACCGGCGTGAACGCCCGCAGCATCGACTTCGCCAAGACGATCGCCGGCAAGGACTACGTGATCTTCATGGGCGACATGTACGGCAAGGACGTGCGCCCGAAGGACAACACCGAAGCCGCGGCCGCGACCAAACCGTTGTTGGCGAACCGGCCGCTGCTGCGCAAGCGCGTCGGGGTGGCGTTCGATGAATTGAAGGCGTTGGCGGCGAAACATGTGGCGCCGATCGACGCTTCCAGGCTCGCCGCGATCGGTTTCTGTTTCGGTGGCACGTCGGTGCTCGATCTCGCGCGCACCGGCAGCGAGGTCGCGGCGGTGGTGAGTTTCCATGGCGGCCTTGCGACCGACGATCCGGTGTTCGCCAAAAACATCAAGGCGCGCGTGCTGGCGATGAACGGCGCGGACGATCGCGGCACCATGCCGGACGCACCGGATTTCATGAAGGAGATGCAGCAGAGTCCCGCGCCCTGGCAATTCGTGGTGTTCGGCGGCGCGGTGCATTGTTTCGCCGAGCCGTGGTCGCATTCGCCGCCGGGCTGCGTGTACGACCCGCCGGTGGCGAAGCGCGCGTTCGCGTTGATGCACGCGTGGCTGGACGAGGCGTTTGCCGGGAAACATTGACGAGTAGGGCGGGAGAAGCGCAGCGCATCCCGCCGAACGCTCCACGGCGGCCGGTTGCATCCGCCCTACGGCTCCGCTTCGAAGCAGGGCGATCAGCAGCTGCGGTTCACCGCGTAATCGGCCAAACCCGCCAGCGCATCGCGGTATTTCGATGGCGGCAAGGCTTCGAGCGCGGCATGCGCGGCGTCGGCGTGCGTCTGCGCACGTGCGCGGGTGCGTTCCAGCGCGCCGGAGTCGCGGATCGCCGCGACGATCACGTCCAGCGCCGCGAGCCGCTGGCTGGTGATCGCGTTGCGCAGCAGTTCCGCCTGCATCGGGGTCGAGCGCTGGATCGCGTAGATAAGCGGCAGAGTCGGCTTGCCCTCGGCCAGGTCGTCGCCGATGTTCTTGCCCAGCGTGTCGGCGTCGGAAACGTAATCGAGCAAATCATCGGCGATCTGGAACGCGCAGCCAAGCTGCATGCCGTAGCGGCGCAATGCGAGGCACTGGTCTTCGGGCAGGCCGGCCAGCACGCCACCGAGTTGGGTGGCGGCCGCGAACAGCACCGCGGTCTTGCGCTCGATCACGCGCATGTAGGCGGCTTCGTCGGTTTCGGCCTTGCCGATGTTGAGCAGTTGCAGCACCTCGCCCTCGGCGATGGAGTTGGTGGTGTCGGCAAGGATCCGCATCACTTCCATGCGGTCCACTTCCACCATCATCTGGAAGGCGCGCGAATACAAAAAATCACCGACCAGCACGCTGGCGGCATTGCCCCACGCGGCGTTGGCGGTCTTGCGCCCGCGCCGCAGGTCCGAGCCATCGACCACGTCGTCGTGCAACAGCGTCGCCGTGTGGATGAATTCGATGACCGCCGCCAGTTCGATGTGCGCGCCGCCCCGGTAGCCGGCCGCGTGCGCCGCCAGCACGTGCAGCATCGGCCGCAGGCGCTTGCCGCCGCCGCCCACGATGTGCTCGCCGATCGCGTTGATCAGCACCACGTCCGAGTGCAGCCGTTGACGGATCATCCCGTCCACTTCGCGCATGTCGGGGGCGGCCAGGTCGCGCGCTGCGATGAAGGCGTTGGCGGGTTCGGGCGATGGCGCGGGCGAG
This sequence comes from Rhodanobacteraceae bacterium, assembly GCA_036568625.1. Taxonomy (GTDB): domain Bacteria; phylum Pseudomonadota; class Gammaproteobacteria; order Xanthomonadales; family Rhodanobacteraceae; genus 66-474. The sequence continues at coordinate 3,367 of DATCSF010000058.1, forward strand.
GGGCGGTTCATGGGCATCCGGACGCGGCAAGCCGTCAATTATAAGGGGTCGCGGCGGGCGGCCGGCGAACGCCTACAGAACGGCGCGGCGTAGACCCCGCAGACGGGCGGTTGGTGTGCTGTTAGCATCCAGCGATTGGGTTGTTTTCATTCGAGGATTCGCACATGGCACGCGGCGTCAACAAGGTCATCCTGATCGGCAATCTGGGCGCTGACCCGGAGACGCGCTACAGCGCATCCGGCACGGCGATGTGCACGGTCAGTGTCGCCACCTCGGAAAGCTGGAAGGACAAGCAGACCGGCGAGCAGCAGGAGCGCACCGAATGGCATCGGGTGAAGTTCTTCGGCCGCCTGGCCGAGATCGCCGGCGAATACCTGAAGAAGGGCCGGCAGGTGTACATCGAAGGTGCGATCCGCAGCAGCAAGTACACCGACAAGGAAGGCATCGAGCGCTGGAGCACCGACATCATCGCCAATGAAATGCAGATGCTGGGCGGCCCCGGCGACAACGAGTCGCGCGGCGAAGGCGGCGGCTATCGTCAGCGCGCCCCGCAGGGACGTCCGTCGGGCGCGCCATCGGGCGGCGGGCGTCCGTCCGCCCCTCCGGCTCCGCAAGACAACGGCTTCGAGGACGACGATATTCCGTTCTAGACTGGACCTCGTCGGCCCGGTCCGGATCCGGACATGGCAGCAACCGAAACAATCGAGGGCGGATGCGATTGCCGTTTCATCCGCTACCGTCTCGCCCGCACGCCGTTGTTCGTGCACGGCTGCCATTGCCGCTGGTGCCAGCGCGAAACCGGCAGTGCGTTCGTGTTGAACGCGCTGATCGAAACCGAATGCGTGCAGGTGTCGGGCGGCGAACCCGAAATGGTGATGACGCCCTCCGCAAGCGGCAAGGGCCAGAACATCGCGCGTTGCCCGTATTGTCGGATTGCG
>DATCSF010000059.1:0-2992 GCA_036568625.1 Rhodanobacteraceae bacterium
GCGCTGCGATGTGGCGGCGCTGGTCGATAGCTTCCATCACCAGCAGGAACAGCGGCAGAACTTCCAGGAACGAGAACATGCTGCCCACGCCAATCCACAGGCTGCCGCTTTCGCCCGCCCAATACATGTGGTGGCCAGTGCCGAGGATGCCGCTGCCCAGTATCAGGATCCATTCGAACAGCACAGCTCGCTCTACCAACTGGCGCGATACCAGCCCCAGCGCCATCAGGAAATAGCCGGTCACGGCGGCGGTGAACAATTCGAAGGCCCACTCCACCCACAGGTGCACCACCCACCAGCGCCAAAAGTCGGTGATCGTGAAGGACGGATTGGGCGATCCCAGCGGGATCATGCCGAACGCGTAGATTACCGCCACGCCGAGCGTGCTGTACCACAACAAGTGTTCGATCCGGAACAGGCTCAGGAACGAGCGGCCTCCCTTGACCAAGGACGTGAGCGTGGGCAGGAATGCGCGCAATAACACCAGGCTCCAGACCAGCAACCCGATGAAAAACAGGATCTGCCACAAGCGCCCGAGTTCCAGGTACGACAATCCCTGGTTGCCAAGCCAGAACCAGTGATGCGTCACCACGCCCATCACGCCCAGGTAGTCGCCCAAGAGCGCACCCGCGACGATGACTACCAATACCCAGAAAATCAGGTTCACCAAAAAGCGTTGGCCTTTCGGTTCGCGCTTGCCGATCAAAGGCGCGAGGAACAAGCCCGCGCCGATCCAGCTCATGCCGATCCACACGATCGGCGCCTGCAAGTGCACGGCGCGCACGAACGCAAATGGCAGGAAGGTGTTGATGACCATGCCATAGAAGCCGGTGCGCTCCGTGTAGTAATGCGCGAGCACCGTGCCGGCGGCAACCTGCACCAGCAGCACCAGCGCCACCACCAGCAAGTACTTCCACAGTGCGCGCTGGCTGGGCGTTGGCGCGAAGAATCGTTCCAGCGTGGGCTCGAACGTCTCGTTGGCGGTCTTGGGTTCGATCCATATCCGGAAGATCAGCAATACCGCGCCGATTCCGAAGAACACCAGCGTCAACGACGCCCAGGTCCACTGGAAGGTGGCCGGCGTTGGTCGATTCCCCACCAGGGGCTCCGGCGGCCAGTTGGCTGTCCATGACACGTCCTGGCCGGGCCGCCTTGCAATCGTGGTCAGCGACGAATACAGCAGGAAATTCGCCGTCTGTTCGGCGCCGGTGGCGTCGAGACTGTAGGCACGGGTATAGCCATGTTCGAAGTCGTCGGCCAGCAACGATCGAGCGATTTGCGTGCGCAATGTGGTAGTCGCTTTTGCGACCGCGTCCGGCAGGGTCACCGTGGACTGGGTAAGGTCGATGCCCTTGAGTTCCGCCTGCATGGCTTCCGTAAGCCCCGGCTGCAAAGCAGTCTCGACCTGCGCGAACCGCTTGCCGTAACGTGCCAAAGCGAGGTTGTCGCGAACCTCATTGCCGAGCTGCACCAGGTATTCGGCGGTGAAATCCTCGCCGAAGTACGAACCCATGCCGTACAGGCTGCCAAAGTCCATCAGGTCGGCCTTCTGGAAGCCGGATTTGCCTGCCACGATGTCGGTGCGGGTCATGACGGTCCCACCGCTGCCGTCCACCATTCGTTGTGGCAGCGGTGGCGCTTGCCGATAGGTAGCCACCGTGGCGGCGATCATCGCAGCCCAGCAACAGACCGTGGCCAGCAGCAACACCCAGATCAAAGTGCGGCTGACGCGGTCCTGCGGCACTGCGTCTCTTACGGCAAGTTTCAAGGCATTCATTGCGTGGCTCCCGGAGAAATCGAGCGTGAGGCTAGAGCGCCCACCCTCGTGCCTTGTGACCAGGATCAACGACGCTGTTGTTTCGAAGGTGGTTGTGACCAACCACCGAACGTTTGCCCAGTGCCTCCGCTTTACGACGCGCGCAGGATCCGGCTGGCAGCAATCTCTTGCTCGTGCAGGCGCTGGCAATGGATGCAACGCTTGGCCGTGGGATAAGCCAGCAGGCGTTCGTACGCGATGGGTTCGTCGCAATCGGTGCAGATGCCATAGGTGCCCGCGGACAAGCGCTCGCGTGCAGCCTTAATGTCGCGCACGTCCTGGACATCCTGGTTGAATACCGCATCATCCGCCGCGAGCGTGGCTTCGACCAACGCCGCATCGGTCCAGTCGGCCGGAACGCCTTCATCGCGTTCGCCCCGCGTGCGCTCCCTGACAGCCCGGATCTCTTCGATTTCGCGTGCGAAGCGCACGTCCATCAATTCGGACAAGTGCTTGACTTGCTGCTGCGTCAACGTGGCCATACTGCCTCCAGGCGCCTCGGAATCATCGGGCGGGCGCGGCTGCGGCGTCGACGCCGGGCCGCTCAAGGGCGATCAATATCCAAACTATTGATTGGCGCCGCATCGATGTTGATATGTGTCAATGCACACGCAATTCGTCATCAAGCACCATCGGCACGTGTTCCGAAGCTTCCGGCGCGACTTGGCGCAATCGCGCATCGAAGAACGCCACGACCAAGCCGCCAAGCAACCGAGGCAGCCATTCCATCCCGCCGCGATGACCGTCCTGATATAAGATTCGCCCCTGCTTACCGCATCGTGTGCAGGCGTCATGCGAGATCGAGTGCATTTGCTGGTCGTTGATGACGACATCGGCGTCCTGGACTTGCTGCGCCGCTATTTCACCGGTCAGGGTTTCGAGGTCAGCGCTGCGACAAACGGCATCGAGATGCGCGACGCGCTCGCGCGGACGACCGTTGATCTGGTACTGCTTGACCTCGGCCTTCCCGGCGAGGACGGTTTCGAGTTGACGCGCCAGCTCCGCAAGAGCTGGAACGGCGCCCTCATCATCATCACGGGCCGTGGCGAATCGGTGGACCGCGTGGTCGGACTGGAACTCGGGGCCGACGATTACGTCACCAAGCCTTTTGATCTTCGCGAGCTGCTGGCGCGCGTGCGCAGCGTGCTGAGGCGTGCCGCACCGAGCGCTCCCGGT
>DATCSF010000060.1:0-7956 GCA_036568625.1 Rhodanobacteraceae bacterium
CCATGCAGGTGGCGCGCACGCACTGGACCGGCAGCCTGCGCTCGCAACAGGCGGAACTTGCGACGCGCTACGCCGCGCGCGAAAAGGAAATCCGGATCAGGGAACTGGAGCGCAACAACCAGATCAAGAACCTCAAGTTGCAGGCCGCCGCGGCCGACGCCGAACGCAACGCGCTGCAGATGCGCCGCCAGCGCGGCACGTTGATCGCGGTGCTGGCTGCCGCGGTCGGGCTGGGGGTGGGCATCGTCTCGTTGCTGCTGTTGCTGCGTTCGCAGCGACGGCACACGCAAGAGCTGCGGCGCCAGGCGTTGGAGGATCCCTTGACCGGCGTGGACAACCGGCGCGGTTTCTTCCGGCGCGCCGAGCAACTGCTCGGCAAACGCGACGCCGACAAGCCGCCGCTGCACGCGCTGCTGCTGTTCGATTTCGATTATTTCAAGCGCATCAACGACCGCTGTGGCCATCCGTTCGGCGACATCGTGTTGAACGTTTCGCTGCAACGCCTCTGCGAAGTGGTTGGCAAACGCGGCCGGCTCGCCCGGCTGGGCGGTGAGGAATTCATAGCGCTGTGCCCGCGCATCGGCGGCGCGGAGGCGCTGCGCCTGGCCGAAGACATGCGTGTAGCGATTGCTGCGCTCGCATTTCCGCACGCGCCGGACGATCTGGAAGTCACCATCAGCGTCGGCATGGCGCTGTTCGACGGCATGCGCTGCCACGATGTGGGCAGTTGGTTGCGCAGTGCCGATGATGCGTTGTACGCGGCCAAGGCGCGCGGACGCGATCAGGTCGTGGTCGCGCAGGAAGTGGGCCATCTGCTGCAGCAGGCCGGCTCCACCGCGGCCGAGTGACCTTCAAGCCGTGACCGCCCGCGGTTGGCGGCGCTTCAGCGGTCGACCAGCATCGCGAGCCGAGCTTCGTCGAGGTTGGCGGGACTGGTGCCGTGGCCCGACGCGTCGCGTCCCGCCGCCGTCACGACCGTGACCTGCAGCAATGACGCGCATCAATGCGTTGCATTGGAAGTTGCGACACAGTGCGGTTCCGTCGTCGAGCCGCATCGCCATGACCCACGTCGTCACCGACAACTGCATCAATTGCAAGTACACCGATTGCGTCGAGGTGTGCCCGGTCGATTGTTTTCATGAAGGCCCGAACTTCCTGGTGATCGATCCCGACGAGTGCATCGACTGCACGTTGTGCGTGGCCGAATGCCCGGCGAACGCGATTTTTCCCGAGATGGACGTGCCGGCCGGGCAGGAAGGCTTTCTCGCCATCAATGCGGAACTCGCCAGGGAGTGGCCGGTCATCGCCAGCAAGATTCCGGCAATGGAAGGCGCCGACCTGTGGGACGGCATCCCGGACAAGCTGTCGCTGCTCGATCGCGGCGACCACGCGCAAGATGGTGCTGCGCCCACGCCGGCGCCGGCGAATTCCCCGTGAGCTAGACTGGAAAGCCCACCGCGGCGCTTCGCCGCGATGTTCCGCGTACAAAAACCAGCAAGGAGTCACGCCATGTCTGGCACCCATTTCAAGGGCAAACCCGTTCACGTGGACGGCACTTTTCCGAAGCTCGGCGACAAGGCGCCCGCGTTCAGGCTGATCGCCGGCGACCTTTCGGAAAAAGGGCTCGCCGATTTTGCCGGCAAGCGCAAGGTGCTCAACATTTTTCCGAGCGTCGACACCGGCGTCTGCGCGGCCTCGGTGCGGCATTTCAACCAGGATGCGGCGGGCTTGAAGAACGCGGTGGTGTTGTGCATCTCGGCCGACCTGCCGTTCGCGCAGAGCCGCTTCTGCGGCGCCGAGGGCATCCAGAACGTCACCATGCTGTCGATGATGCGCGGCCGCGAGTTCCTGAAGGATTACGGCGTCGCGCTGACCGACGGTCCGCTCGCCGGACTGGCCGCCCGCGCAGTGGTGGTGCTGGACGAGCACGACAAGGTGACCCACGCGCAAATGGTGGACGAGATCACCCACGAGCCGGATTACGCCGCGGCGCTGAAGGCGCTTGCCTGAGCTCCGGCTGGCTTCCATGCGGGAAAGATGAAAGCAGTGCTTGCGGCGACGCGGGCGTGAACCGGCGGGCGTGAAAGCTATACTCGCCTGCTGCCGCCATGGTTGCGCGTCATGCTGCGATTTCTTTATACCGTCGTGATGTATCTCGCCACGCCGGTGATCGTGTGGCGGCTGACGTGGCGTGGATTCCGCTACCGCGGATATTTCCGGCGCTGGCGCGAGCGCTTCGGGCGCTTTCCCGATCCCGGGCTGCGCGATTGCATCTGGGTGCACGCCGTCTCGGTGGGTGAGGTGAACGCCGCGCTGCCGCTGATCGAGGCGCTGCAGTGTCGGTATGCGCCGCGCCCGATGGTTGTCACCACGGTGACGCCGACCGGTTCGGAACGCGTGCGCAAACTGTTCGGCGACGGAGTGTTCCACGTTTACTTGCCATACGATCTTCCGCGCGCGGTGACGCAGTTCCTCGATCGCACCCGCCCGGCGCTGGCGGTGGTGGTGGAAACCGAAATCTGGCCGAACCTGTATCACCACTGCGGTCGGCGCGGCATCCCGCTGGCGGTGGTCAACGCGCGTCTGTCGGAGCGCTCCCTGCGCGGCTATCGCACGATCCGCCCGCTGGTGAAGCGGGCGCTGGCGCACGTGGCGCTGATCGCCGCGCAGTCGCACGCCGACGCACGCAGGTATCGGGAACTGGGTGCGCCGCCGGAGCGCGTGCAGGTTTCCGGCAATCTCAAGTACGACATGCCGTTGCCCAAGGGCGCGCGGCAGCGCGGCGACGATTTGCAGGTGCAGTGGGGTCGAACACGCCCGGTGTGGATGGCGGCCAGTACGCATGAGGGCGAGGACCTCGCGATGTTCAAGGCGCACCTCAAGGTGCTTGCGCGGATGCCGGATGCGCTGCTGCTGATCGCGGCGCGGCACCCCGAACGCTTCCGTGCCGTCGAGCATGCCGCGCGCAATCTCGGCTTCGCGGTGGCGACCCACACGGCCGGCGACGCCAACCCGGAAACCCAATGCCTGGTGATCGACGGGATGGGCGTGATGATGCGGTATTTCGCGGCCAGCGACCTCGCGTTCGTCGCGGGGTCGCTGGTGCCGATCGGCGGCCACAACGTGCTGGAGCCGGCGGCGTTGTCGAAGCCGGTGCTGGTCGGGCCCTACACCTTCAACTTCGAGGAAATCACGCGCACCATGATCGATGCCGGCGCCGCGCGCCGGGTCGCATCCGCCGAGGAATTGGGCACGACCGTGCTCGACCTGTTGCGCAATCCGGCGGAACTCGCGCGGATGGGCACCGCGGCGCGCATGGTCTGTGCGCGCGAACGCGGCGCTGCGCGGCGCACCATGGTGCTGCTGGGGCGGGTCTTCGCACGCGCCCGTTTTGAAGGCAGCGTGCGCGGAGCTTCAGTCGGGTGATCAAGGTCCGGCTCAGCGATCAGCCGAAGCGCACAGCGAAGCTGGCCGGCACGGCGAAAGCGAGCGCTTGGGTGCGTTGACGGGTGCGTTGACCGGGGCAGGACGCCCGGTTTTCCATTACTGCAACAACGCGTTGACCGCCTGCAGGTCCTTCACCGACAGCGTGCCCGCCGCGAACTTCAGGTTGAGCTGGTTGATTACGTAGGCGTGACGCGCCGCCGAGTAGTTGCTTTCCGCCTGGAACAGCGTCTGTTGCGCGAACAGTACGTCGATGATGGTCTGGCTGCCGACCTCGTAGCCGGCCTGGGTGGATTGCAGCGCCTTCTGCGCGGAAATCACCGCTTCCTTTTGCGCCTGCACCTGGCTGATGCCGGCCCTGATCGAATTGAATGCATTGCGGGTATTGGCAATGATCTGGCGGCGGTCCTGTTCCAGGACGCCACCGGCCTGGTCGCGCTGGGCGATGGCCTGGCGCACCCGCGACTGGGTACCGCCGCCCGCGAACAGCGGGACATCCAGGATCAACCCCACGGTGGTGCCGGCGCTGCGGCTGTCCGCTCGCATCCGGCCGGCCAGGTCCAGGCCGCCCCACGACGGGTTGCGTGAATAGGTGACCGCGGCATTCAGGGTCGGAAGATGACCCGCGCGCGCGGTGGTGATGTCGTGCTGGGCGGCGGTGACCTGATTGCGTTGCGCCTGGAGGGTGGGGTTGCTGGCCAGCGCGGTCTCCACCCACGCCTTGACGTCGTCGGGCTGGGGCGGATTCAGCGGCAGCTTTTCGGTCAGCACTTTGAGGTCGGCCGGCGCCTTGCCGGTGATCTGGGCCAGCGCCTCACGGTCGTTGTAAAGCGTGGTGCGCGCCTGGATCACCGCGGCCGCGGCCGCGGCTTCCTGCGCACGTGCGGAATCGGCGTCGGTGATTGCGGACAGCCCCACGCTGTACTTTGCCTGCGCGGCATCCAGTTGCTTTTGCAGAGCCTTCTGGTTGGCCTGGGCGTAGCGCAACTGATCCTCGTCGTTCAGCACGGTGAAATACGCGGTCGCCACGCGCACGATCAGGTCCTGTTCGGCCGCGACGTATTGCGCTTCGGCCGATGCCGCATTGGCCTGGCTGGCGCGCAGTTGCGAGAACTTGCCGAGGTCGAACAGCACCTGGTTCAAACCGACCTGTTCGGTGCGCGAGCGCCCTCCGGTATGGCTGGACGTGTCTACCAGCGTGGGCCTGCCAGTGGTCGGATCCAAGACCGTTTGCGGGCCGGACTGGGTGCCATGGCTGTCGTTGAACGAGACGCTGCCGTTGATCTGCGGCAGCAGCACCGCGCGCGACTGCACCATGCCCTCGTGGCCGATCCGGCTTTGTGCCTCCGCCTGCATCAGCACCGGATCGGACTGCAGCGCCTGCCTGTAGGCATCCATCAGGTCCTCGGCGCGCGCCGAAGCCGCACCGGCAAGCCCCAGCGCCGCGACGACGGCGAGGGCGCAAGCGCGCAGTGCAAAGGGATGGCGAAAGGCGGAACTTGAATTCATGCGAAAGGCATCCTCAGGCTGCGTGCGGCCGAAACGCATCGGCGCGAATCACGTCGGGTCGGGTTACAAATGAAAGGTCGGCTTGGGTTCCGCGCCTGCGAGGTAAGGCACGTCCGTTTCGAACAGGCGATCCTCGATCCAGCCACCGTCGGCGGCGCGCTGCAGCAGCAGCGCCTGCATCGCCGGTTCGCTGCCGAGGATCACGAACACGCGGCCGGCTGGTTTCAGCCAGTCACCGAAGAGGGCAGGCAACTCGGCCACGGCGCCGGTGACCGCGATTGCATCGAAAGCCTGTGCAGGCGCGAAGCCCGCGAACGCGTCCGCGTGCAGGCAATCGACGTTGCCGATGGCGAGCGCTTGCAGCCTGGCCTTTGCAGCTTCCACGAATCCGGCGCGGCGGTCGATGCTGGTGACGTGCGCGCCAAGGCCGGCAAGGCAGGCCGCGAAATAGCCGCTGCCGGTGCCGATCTCCAGCACCTGCTCGCCCGGTTTCGGAAGCAGCGCCTGCAGCGCGCGGCCTTCCACCACCGGCTTCCACATCACCTCGTCGTGCCCGAGCGGCAGCGCGACGTCGGCGTAAGCGACCGCCTTGTACGCCGTCTGCACGAATGCGTCACGTGGCAGGGCCGAAAGCACGCCCAATACGCGCGCATCCAGCACTTCCCAGGGCCGTACCTGGTTTTCGACCATGTTGCGGCGGGCCATTTCGAGCTGGGGATTCGTGTTCATGTCGATCACAACTTCCTGCGTTGATCAAAATCGCCCAAGCATAAGGCGTGCGGCGCAACGCGGGCAATGCGCGCAGCCTGCCGGTTGCCCCGCTGCCTACGAAGTGCCGGAAGTCACCGCGCCGTGGTGATGGCGCCGGCCGCGCAAGCGGCTTGGTTGAAGCATGTTCCGGGCCAATGCTGCGGCCTGTGTTTATCGCACACAATCAAATATATATACTGACTCGGCGCACGCTGAAGGTGTCCGCGGACGGGTCGCGGACACCGCGGACAGGCATTGTGATCCGGGTCGTTCGGCCAAATATGTACCGGAGCGTATACTAACCACTCACCGTTGATTGCAGGACACTGCCTTGCGAACGCCATGAACGCCGTACCCGAACGTTGCAGTGGCCCCGGACGGCCCAAGGACCTCGAAAAACGCGCCGCCATCCTGGAAGCGGCCAAGCGCCTGTTTCCGCAGCACGGTTTCGAGGGCACCAGCATGGACGCGGTGGCGGCCGAGGCCGGCGTATCCAAGCTCACGGTGTACAGCCACTTCGGCGGCAAGGAAGCCTTGTTCATCGAAACCATCCGCTGCAAGTGCGACGGCCTGATGCCGCGCTCGCTGTTCGAAATCAACGTGGACGCGCCGGTGCGGGGCCAGTTGCTTGGCATTGCGCGCGCGTTTTTCAATCTGATGATGAGCGACGGCGCGCTGGGCATGCATCGCACGCTGGTCGCGAGTTCCCAGCAATCGCCCAAACTGGCCAGGCTGTTCTGGGATGCGGGGCCGATGCAGGTGCAGGCTGCGCTGGCCGAATTGCTGAACAAGGAGGTCGCGGCGCACCAGCTCGACATCGCCGACACGCGGCGCGCGGCCAGCCAGTTCTTTGCCCTGCTGAAGGGCGAACACCACGCGCGCATGCTGTTTGGTTGCGGGCAGCCGACGACCGAGGAAGCCGACGCACACCTGGAAGCGACGGTGGACATGTTCCTGCGGGCATATTCTTGCGATCGTCCCTGATCGCGGCTTCGTTGGGTCTCGCGCGCAGGCGGAGTCTCCCGGCTTCGGCTGATCCAGAACGGCCATCCATGGCCTGACTTTTCACAACAGCCGCTCCAAATGAATGTCATTGGCGCGTCGCCGCGAGTGTCGCGGGCATTCGCCATCGCCCCTCGAACGTGCTTCAATGGTGGCTTGAAGCGGGGGTGCCGCAGGCGAAGGATCGCGTCGGCTGAGACATACCCTTGGAACCTGATCCGGTTCGCACCGGTGTAGGGAGCTTCGCCGCACGACCGTCGCAGTTCGTGCGCCTGGCGCCACCGCTCAGTTCCGCGCAAACGCGCGACTCTTCCATGCAGTGGATCGACGCCGATGAATGCCCAACCCTCCGAACTGCTGCGCCAGGCGCAGACCCTGTCCGAAACCGTCACGTCGCCTATCCGCGGCTCGCGCAAGACGTACGTGCGCGGCAGCCGCGACGACGTTCGCGTGCCGATGCGCGAGATCGTGCTGACCGACACGCCCGCGATGTTCGGCAGCGAGGCGAACGCGCCATTCGGCGTGTACGACACGTCGGGCCCCTATACCGACACCGCGTTTGTTGCGGACCTCGCCTCCGGATTGCCGCCGTTGCGGGCGGCGTGGATCGCCGAACGCGGCGACACCGAGGAATTGCCCAAGCGCACGTCCGAGTTCGGCCGCCGTCACGCCGAAGCCGCGCAGCTTGCGGACGTGCGGTTCCCGAACCTGCCAAAACCGCGGCGTGCGAAAGCCGGCGCCAATGTCACCCAGATGCACTACGCGCGGGCCGGCATCGTCACGCCCGAGATGGAGTTCATCGCGATCCGTGAGAACCAGCAGCTCGATGCATTGCGCGGCAGTGCACTGGCGCAGCAGCACCCGGGCCAGTCCTTCGGCGCTGCGATCCCGCGCGAAATCACGCCGGAATTCGTGCGCGACGAAGTGGCGCGCGGGCGCGCGATCATCCCGTGCAACATCAACCATCCCGAAACCGAGCCGATGATCATCGGCCGCAACTTCCTCACCAAGATCAACGCCAACATCGGCACCTCGGCGGTCACGTCGTCGATCGCCGAAGAAGTCGAAAAGATGGTGTGGGCGATCCGCTGGGGCGGCGACACCGTGATGGACCTTTCCACCGGCAAATACATCCACGAAACGCGCGAGTGGATCGTGCGCAATGCGCCGGTGCCAATCGGCACGGTACCGATCTACCAGGCGCTGGAAAAAGTCGGTGGTGCGGCCGAGGAACTCACCTGGGAACTGTTC
>DATCSF010000061.1:0-15869 GCA_036568625.1 Rhodanobacteraceae bacterium
TTTCCGGTAACAGTGGTGGCGATTGTGCCAGCCCACATCCGAATGGATGCCAACGGAAGCCGAGCATGGACAGGGAAGCCACGCATTTTCGGGTACTTCTGGCCGAGGACGACCCGGTCAGCCGCGCGTTTCTGGCCGAGGCCATCTGCGCTTCCGGTGCTGAGGTGAAGGCCTGCGCGGACGGCGAAACGGCGCTTCGGTTGGCGCGTTCGCAGGCCTGGGACCTGCTGATTTTCGACCACCACCTGCCCAGCCGCAGCGGCGATGCCGTGCTTGCCGAGTTACGCGCCGACTCCGGGGCGGCTTCGCGCGCGGCACCCGCCATCGCCACCAGCGCCGCGAGTGACAACGAAATGTCGCTGCTGCTGCGGGCGGGGTTTGCCGAGGTGCTGTCCAAGCCGATGTCGATCGAGACCTTGCGCACGGCACTTCATCGGCACGGTTGTCCGATTGATTCGCCACTCGACGATGGCGACGCGCTGCGCGCCTGCGGGTCGACGGAAGCAATGACGCGATTGCGGCGGTTGTTCGCCGAGCAGGAATTGCCCCAGGTGCAGGAAGAACTCGGTCGGATGGACCGCGAGCCCGATCTGCTGCGGCCGACCCTGCACCGCCTGCAAGCTTCCTGCGGGTTCTGCGGCGCCACGGCGCTGGCGCTGGCCACTGCGGCGCTGCAGCACGCGCTGTCGAACGGCACCGACGATGCGCAGGTGCAGAGCGCGCTGCGGAACTTTCGCAACGCGCTCGCGGAAACCCGCGCCACGTTGCACGCCACTCTGGAAACGTCAACCGGCGATTCGTGATCCGGCCAGTATCCGCCAGGATTGCAAACCGCGTTCGCCGACGTGAACACCGATGATCGTCCGCATCAGCCGGCGCAAGGCAGCCAGGTCCCCAGCGTCGGGAAGCGTGCCCGAAGCCAGCGCCAGCAGCGCAGACCCCCGCACGCGCACGCCGCCGGGGTGTTCGGAGGCGTCCACCGCCCCCTCTTCCGGCAAATAGTCGTAAATGCGGGTGGCGTTGACGGGTTCGCCCGTGTCGGCCGTAGTTTCCAGTTGCAGCGCATAACCGATCGCGGCCAGCAGGTCGCGTTCGAAGCAACGCAGATGCCAGGCCAGCGACGGCGCAACCGCAAAGCCGTCCAACAGCTCGGCGTAGCGGTCGAACAGATGCGGGTGCGGGTCATTGCGCGCGGTCAGCCGCACCAGCAGCTCGTTCGCGTACATCGCCGACAGCAGCGCGTCGCCGCGAAAAGCGTGTGGCGTGCCGTCGGGTTCGGCCGCGGTCAGCGTCTGCAACTCGCCGCGCCCGCTCCAGTCCAGGCGCAGCGCTTGCAACGGCTCCAGGACCGAACGCGACAGGCGCGCACGTGCGCCACGCACGCCGCGGGCGACCAGGCCCACGCGCCCGAAATCGCGCGTGAAGGCTTCCAGCAGCAAACTGGTTTCACGCCACGCGCGGGCATGCAGGATGAAAGCAGGTTGCAAGGTGATGCGCATGAGAAGCGGGGACGGGGATGGCTAGTGCAGGTGCACGCTTGAGCATCCGCACATATCGACCAGTGTATGCGAGCGCCACAACCATGCGCCCCCGGCCACCGTTCCCCAATCGCGGCTTCACTCATACCCGAGCTGTTTCAGCGCCGCTTCGTCATCCGACCAGTCCGCGCGCACACGCACCCACAATTTCAGGAACACCTTGCGCCCCAGCAGTTCCTGGATGCCGCGGCGTGCCGCACTGCCGATCGCCTTGGCGCGGCGGCCACCCGCGCCGATCACGATGGCCTTCTGACCCTCGCGCTCCACCCAGATCACCGCGGCGATTTCGGCAAGCCCATCCGGCCGATCCTCGAAGCGCTCGACCTCGACCGTGGTCGCGTATGGCAACTCTTCGCCCAACTGGCGCATCAACTGCTCGCGGACCAGCTCGGCGACCAGGAACCGCTCGCTGCGATCGGTGAAACTGTCGGTGTCGAAACGCGCCTCGCCCTCGGGCAGACGCGCCAGAATCGCGCGCTCGAGCTCAGTGAGCCCCGCACGCTTTTGCGCGCTTACCATGAATACTTCATCCCACTCCCTGTCGCGCGCCAGCCCTTCGACGAACGGCAGCAGCCTGGTCTTGTGGGCGACGCGATCGATCTTGTTGACCGCGAGCAGGCGGGGAATCGCGCGTTCGGCCAGCGCCGCGTAGACCGCCATGTCCTCGTCGTCCCAGTGTTCCGCAGACACCACCTGCACCGCGACATCCGCCTCGGCGACCGCCGCGTGCACCGCGCGATTCAGGCTACGATTGATCGCGCGCTTCGCCTCCCGATGCAGGCCCGGGGTGTCGAGGTAAAGGATTTGCCCGCCTTCCGGATTGGCGATGCCCAGAATGCGCTGCCGGGTGGTATGCGCGCGCGGTGTCACGATGGAAAGCGGCGCGTCGACCAGCGCATTCAGGAGCGTGGACTTGCCGACATTCGGACGGCCGACAATCGCCACGCTGCCGCAACGAAACTCTTTGCTTTCCATTCGGAGCCGCTGTTGTGAAAAGTCAGGGCGAGGACGGGCGCTTACGCGATGCCGATGGCATCGCGTGCCCGGCCAAGCGACCGGCCAAGGATGGCTGGGCCGGTGCCCGGCGCCATGGATGGCTGCTTGCCGGAACCTTTAGTACCGCTGACTCCGACGAGGCGACCATCATGGATGATCGCACAAAGATGCGAGCATCGCCTCGGCCGCCCGCTGTTCGGCCGCACGCCGGCTGCCACCGCTGCCTTCGAAGCGCGCCGCGTGCGGTTGCTCGATCGCGCACACCACGTCGAATATCCGTGAGTGTTCGTCGCCGCGCTCGGCCACCAATGCATAGCGCGGCAGCGGCAGGCGGCGCCCCTGCAACCATTCCTGCAGGCGGGTCTTGGGGTCTTTTTGCGGCGAGCCGGCCGCAGCCAGCGGCTCGGCGAAAATCGAGCGCAGCCAATCGCGACACACTGCATAACCGCCATCGCGATAGACCGCCGCAACCACCGCCTCGAAGGCGTCGGCGAGGATAGAGTCGCGTCGGAATCCACCGCTTTTGAGTTCTCCCGAGCCCAGTTTCAGGATCTCGCCCAGTTGCAGTTCACGCGCGCGCGCCGCCAGTGCCGGCTCGCTCACCAACTGCGCGCGCAAGCGCGACAGCTCGCCTTCGCTGGCGCGCCCACGCGCATCAAACAACATTTCGGCGACCACCAGATTGACCAGCGCATCGCCCAGGAACTCCAGCCTTTCGTTGTTGGGGCGCCCGGCGCTGCGATGGGTGAGCGCGAGTTGCAGCAAGGCCTCGTTGTTGAAGCGGTAACCGAGTTTCACTTTACTCTTGTGCCTGCCCGCGCAACGGCACGGATTTCTCGAAGTGCAGCAGGAAATCGATGTTGTAGATCCATGGAATCTTCTTGTCGTAGCTCAACTTCAGCGACGAACCGCCATTCGGGGTGGTCACCACCGAAATGTTTTTCGCGGCAATGTCTTCGTCGGCGAAATATTGGGAAAGCTGTTGGGTATCGAGCTGTCGCTGCACTTCCTCGACACTCATGCTGCCCGAAGTGGACTGCGTGGCAACCGTGTTCAACGCCTTGGCCACATTGAAATAATCCATGTAGGCCGGTACCAGCTTCATCGCCGTGTAGACGAAAAACGCCGCGATGACCAGGATGATCACGAACCCGATCAGGGTGATACCCGATTGACGTTTCATGGAGTTGCCCCCTCAGCTCGATTGAGATTGTTGCCGCACCCGACCGGCGCCACGACAGCGCGACCGGGCGCACCGCAGGAGGGCATGAGCTTAATGCAACACGCCGTCGGCGCGCGCGGGACGCCCGGCAAATCAGCGCAATACGGTGCCGATGCGGTGCCAATCCGCCAGGCTGAACCAGATGAAGAAGGCCTTGCCGGCCAGGTTCTGCTCCGGCACGAAGCCCCAGAAACGGCTGTCGGCGCTGTCGTCGCGGTTGTCCCCCATCGCGAAGTAGTAGCCCTTCGGCACCTTCCATTCGCAACCGCCATCCTCCGTGAACGTGCCGCCCGCCCCCAGGCAGTTGGAGGTTTCCGGATAACCGAAATGCAGCGTGGAATGTTTGCTCCCATCCAGAACTTCCGTGTACAGCCGGACCGGCGACATTCTCGGATTCTCTTCCATCTGGATGCTGGCCTCGTCGGTCCCGTGATATTCGCCGACCAGCGTTTGCGGCACCCGCCTGCCGTTGATGGACACGACTTCACCGAGCACCTTGATGGTGTCGCCCGGCACGCCGATGATGCGCTTGATGTAGTCCTCTTTCGGGTTCAGGGGATACCGGAACACCGCAATGTCGCCGCGTTGCGGCTCGCCGACGTCGAGAATCTTGGTGTTGGTCACCGGCAGGCGCAGCCCGTACGCGAATTTGTTGACCAGCACGAAATCGCCGACCAGCAAGGTCGGCATCATCGAGCCCGAGGGAATCCGGAACGGTTCCAGCAGGAAGGTGCGAAACAGCAGTACCGCCAGGATCACCGGGAAAAACGAGCGCGCATAATCGACCAGCACGGGCTCGTGCGGTCGCTGCCCCGCCGAGGCGGCGTGCTCCCTGCGGCGGCGCGCGAACGCGATCCGGTCCACCAGCCAGATCGCGAAGAATGCTGCCGTGATCAGCACCAATGCCAGCGCGAAGTCCGAGGTCCTGTACCAGATGTAAAGACAGATGGCGACGATCGCCACCAGCACCACGGTGCCCCATGCGTCTTTCTTCACTGCGGGTTCCTTGTTCGTCGCCACGTCTCGGCGTCTCAGTTTTGATTCGTCATTCCGGGGGCCTGCGCCAGCTTCGCTGCGCCGGAACCCGGAACCCAGTGCCTTTGGTCATCCCGGCGAAAGCAGCCTTCATCACGTCATTCCGGGGCTGCACAAAAGCGCAGAACCCGGAATCTGCTGCTCCGCCACTCCCAATTAAAAGCAGATTTCGGGTGCCGGCTTCGGCCGGCGCCAGAATGACGAAGTGGTTGTTGTCTTCTTCCGAGTTCCGAGCCCAACTATTCACTTGTCCGTCCGCAGTACGGCCAGGAACGCCTCCTGCGGAATCTCGACGCGGCCGACCTGCTTCATCCGCTTCTTGCCTTCCTTCTGCTTCTCCAGCAACTTCTTCTTGCGCGAAACGTCGCCGCCGTAGCACTTGGCCAGCACGTTCTTGCGCAGCGCTTTCACCGTCGAACGGGCGATCACCTGCCCGCCGATCGCAGCCTGGATCGCCACGTCGAACATCTGCCGCGGGATCAGCTCGCGCATCCGTTCGACCAGTTCGCGCCCGCGCCGATCGGCCTGCGCACGATGCACGATCAGGCTGAGCGCGTCCACCCGGTCGCCGTTGATCAGCACGTCCACCCGCACGAACGGGCCCGGCTCGAAACGGTCGAAGTGGTAATCCATCGACGCGTAGCCGCGGCTGACGGACTTCAGGCGATCGAAGAAATCCAGTACCACTTCGGCCAGCGGCAACTCGTAGCTGATGCGAACCTGGCTGGCGAGATACTGGATCGAGCGTTGCACGCCGCGCTTTTCCTCGCACAGCGTGATGACCGCACCCACGTGATCGGGCGGCGTCAGGATGTCGGCGACGATGACGGGCTCGCGGACTTCCTCGACCAATGGCGACGCCGGCAACTTGGCCGGATTGTCCAGCAGCATGGTCTCGCCGTCGGACTTCAGCACTTCGTACACCACGGTGGGCGCGGTGGTGACGAGGTCGAGGTCGTATTCGCGCTCCAGCCGTTCCTGCACGATTTCCATGTGCAGCATGCCGAGAAAGCCGCAGCGGAAACCAAAGCCCATCGCCTCGGAGGATTCCGGCTCGAAAAACAGTGCGGCATCGTTCAGGCGCAACTTGTCCAGCGCCTCACGCAGCGCCGGAAAATCGTCGGCCGACACCGGGAACAACCCGGCGAATACGCGCGGCTGCATGTGCTGGAAGCCCGGCAGCGATTTCGCTGCCGGGTCGCCGGCGAGCGTCAAGGTGTCACCGACCGGCGCGCCGTGCACGTCCTTGATCGACGCGCACACGAAACCGACTTCGCCCGCACCGAGCTTTTCCGTACGCTTGCGCTTGGGCGTGAAAACACCGACCTGGTCGACTTCGTGCGCGCGGCCGGTGGACATCACCAGCAGCTTGTCGCGCGGCTTGATCTCGCCCTGCATCACGCGCACCAGCGACACGACGCCAAGGTAGTTGTCGAACCAGGAATCGATGATCAGCGCCTGCAGCTTGTCGGTGTCGCGGGCTTTTGGCGGGGGAATGCGCGCAACGATCGCTTCCAGCACCTCGACGACGTTCTCGCCGGTCTTGGCGCTGATCGCGACCGCGTCGTCGGCGTGGATGCCGATCACCGCCTCGATTTCTTCCTTCACCTTCGGGATGTCGGCGGTGGGTAGGTCGATCTTGTTGAGCACCGGCACCACTTCCAGGCCCATCTCGACCGCGGTGTAGCAGTTGGCGACCGATTGCGCCTCGACGCCCTGCGCCGCATCCACCACCAGCAGCGCACCCTCGCACGCCGCCAGCGAGCGGGAGACCTCATAGGAAAAATCGACGTGGCCCGGCGTGTCGATGAAATTCAGCTCGTACGTCTGGCCGTCGCGCGCGGTGTACGGCAGCGACACCGAGCGCGCCTTGATGGTGATGCCACGTTCGCGCTCGATCGGATTGTCGTCCAGCACCTGCGCTTCCATTTCGCGCTCGCTCAAACCGCCGCAGACCTGGATGATGCGGTCGGCCAGCGTGGACTTGCCGTGATCGATGTGGGCGATGATGGAGAAATTGCGGATCTGCTGCATGGCGCGCGCATTTCGGAATGGGTTCCGCGCGTGCGCGCGGTTGCGCCGCACGAACATGCAGCGCCAATAAACGGTGCATTATCGCATGACTGGACGCGTGGCCGCGAAAACAACCCTCGTGGAGCGCGGGTGGCATACGACGTCCATGTCTTGATTCCGCGCCTCTCCCGAAAAAGCGCTTTCGTTTGCCGCGCGGGGGCCAAAACCATTGCGCCGGGCATGACGGCTTAGCCGACATCGTGTCGGCTCAATTTCCACTGGTGCCGCCGAACGGCGCCTGCGCCGAACCCGGCCATCCACGGCCCGCGACCACACACCACGCTTTTTTCAGTCCCCTTGAGTCAAGGGGGCCGGTCAACCGGCGTTTTGTGCCGGTTGACCGGGTTGTGGGGGAATGATCCAGTCGCTACGGAGCGATAACCCCACGCTCAATCGCAGGAACCTACATTTGTGCGAACTTGAAGGTCGCGCCGCTCGGCTCGACCGCCGCCTTCACCGCTGCTTCGTCGGCCTTGTCGCCGATGAACAGCACCACCACGCCCTTGAAGGAACCCGGCGAAGCCTGCTTGAACGCGGATTCAAGGACCTGTGCGGTGGTGGCCGAATTGGGACCGCCGGCCGCGATCATATTGCCCGGCAAGACCGTCGCAGCGACCACGGTGTCGACCTGGTCCTGAACGCGGCCGAGGGCCTCCGCGGCAGACGAAGCGCTGGCCGGCCCGGCCGCAGTGCCGGCCGCACCCGCGGCGGTCGCGGCGGCAGCGGCCGAAGCGGGAACATCAGGCACGAAATAGACGTACGGCGTGTTGGTGATGTTGCCGAGGTTGTCCTGCACGATCTGCGTCAGGTAGGCCTGCCAGCCCTTGATGTCGTTGGGGTCGGTGGGCTTGGTGGCCTTGGCCTGGACCGTCGTCTGGCCTTCGCTACTGTCGTTGCAGGCACTCAAGCCCACAGTACCCAGCAGCGCGATGGCGGCGATGAAAAGGAATTTGCGCATGGCGATCACCTCGATGACTTGCGTGGAACGGCGGAACCAGCTCGCCCCCCCGACCCGCGCCGATGTCGACGCAAAGCCTTCTGGACAGCCGGATGAACAAAATTGGAAACGTCGCCGCCGAGGCTGGCGATTTCGCGCACCAGCGACGACGAAATGAAACTCCACTCTTCGGCAGGCGTCAGGAACAGTGTTTCGGCCTGCGGAATCAGATGCCGGTTCATGCTGGCCAACTGGAATTCGTACTCGAAATCGGACACCGCGCGCAACCCGCGCAGGATCACGCCCGCGCCGCATTCGATCATGAAGCTGGCCAGCAGGGTATCGAATCCGCGCACCTCGACGTTGGCGATGCCCGTCAACGCGGCGCGCGCAAGCTTGACGCGTTCGGCCAGTTCGAAGCGCGGCGCCTTGCCGCTCGATTTTGCAATCGCCACGATCACCTTGTCGAACAGCGGAGCCGCGCGCGCCACCAGGTCGCCATGGCCGTTGGTGATCGGGTCGAAGGTGCCCGGGTATACCGCAATGCGTCGATTGGAGCGGGCTGGCTTGTCATTCCCCATGCCCCATTGTGCCATCTTGCGGCGCCGGCGTGGCAGTGCGGGACGCACATCAATCCGCGGCGACGCGAAACAGCGTGGCGCGCACCGCGCCTGCACCCCGCTGCCGATGCAGGCGCCAACGTGCAGGAGCCTGCCACACGTCCGAAGTTCCCGCCTCGACGTACACCCAGGCTTCCGGCGCGAGCCAGCCCTGCGCATCCAGCCGTTCTGCCGCCTGCGCCCACAACGCCGACCCGAACGGTGGATCGACGAACGCGATATCGAAATTTTCGGGCGCGAGTGCCGCCAGCGCGCGCAGCGCATCCACGTGCCGCACGCTTCCGGCGTCCTGATGCAAGCGCGCCAGATCCGATTCGATCGCCTGCGCCTGCGCGCGATCCTGCTCGAAAAATACCGCAGCGCGCGCACCGCGCGACAAGGCCTCGATGCCCAGCGCGCCGGTGCCGGCGAAGACATCCAGCACGCGCGCGCCTTCGATCACCGGCGCCAGCCAATCGAACACGGTCTGGCGCAGCCGCTGCGGCGTCGGCCGCAGGCCTGGCAATGTCGGCACGGTCAGCCGCGAACCGCGCAGGCGGCCGCCAACGATTCGCACGTGTCCCGGCGGCGTGTTGCCGTGGCGGTGTCTATTCATGCGCCCCATCCGAAGCTGCTGTTGGAAATCAGGCCGAGGAAGGTCGTTCCAGTGTTTTCGCGAGTACGCAACTGTCACGCCGGCCTCAACTTGTCCATTGCCGCGATCAGGGATGATCGCATTTGTACGGCTGGCGTTGGCAAGCGGGTGTTAGCATTTCGCTCCATGGAATTTTCGGCGTGAACCCGATGCCCAGTCTCTGGACCAAACTGGCCAGGCGCAAGCCGCCGCCCGAAACGCCGCCCACGAGCGACGAGCGCGACGTGCAGCATCACGGCTCGCCGGAGCACTCGAGCATACCGGCCCGATCCGAGCCTGTGGCGGCATCGCCCGAGCCGGCTCTTCCGAACATCGCGAGCGGACCCGACGACCTTCTCGCCTCGACCCCCACCATGCCACCGCGGCGGAGTTGGCGCGAGCGCCTTTCATCCAGCGGCTTTGCACGCGGAATGTCGTCGCTGTTCGCGCGCAATCCGGTGCTGTCCGACGAACTGCTGGACGAACTGGAAATCACCCTGCTTTCGGCCGACGTCGGCGTCGCCTCAACCGGCGAACTGATCGACGACTTGCGCCGTCGCATGCACAAGCGCGAGTTCGCCGATGCCGTGGCGTTGCGCGAAGCCTTGCGCGCGCACCTGGTTGCACTGCTCGAGCCGGTCGCGCAGCCACTGGAAACCGGCGCCCGCAAACCGTTCGTACTGCTGGTGGTGGGCGTCAATGGCGTGGGCAAGACCACCACCATAGGCAAACTGGCGCGGCGCTTCCAGCAAGAGGGCCGCGACGTGCTGTTGGCCGCGGGCGACACCTTCCGCGCGGCGGCGGTCTCGCAGTTGCAGGAATGGGGATCGCGGCTCGGCGTGCCGGTGTGTTCGCAAGGTCAAGGTGCGGACTCGGCCAGCGTGATCTTCGATGCCCTGCAGATGGCAGTCGCGCATGCAAAGGACGTCCTGATCGCCGACACCGCCGGCCGCCTGCATACGCGTTCCGGGCTGATGGACGAACTGGCCAAGGTCAAGCGGGTGCTCGGCAAACTGGATGCCGAAGCGCCGCACGAAGTGCTGATGGTGATCGACGGCACCACCGGACAAAACGCGATCAACCAGGTGCGCGAATTCATCAACGCGATCGGCGTCACCGGCCTCGCGGTCACCAAGCTCGACGGCACCGCCAAGGGCGGCGTGGTGTTCGCGCTGGCGCGGGAATTTGCGCTGCCGATCCGTTACGTGGGCCTGGGCGAGCGCGCGGAGGACCTGCGCGGATTCGATGCGCGCGCCTTCGTGGACGGCTTGCTGCCGACCGGCGGGTGACGCTGCGTGCGGCCTCCCGCGCCATCGTCGCGGCATCTTTTGCGCTGGATCGCATTGGCGATCCTGGCGGTACTGCTTGCGCTGGCGGTGGCGCTGGCCGTGCACATCCACAACCTGTTGCAGCCGGAACGCTTCACGACCCTGCTGGAAAACGATCTCGCCGCCGCCGGCTTGAAGCTGAGCCTGCAGGCACCCGCGGAACCGACCCTGTTTCCCCGCCCGGGTGTGCAACTTGAGGGCTTCAGCCTGGCCAATGCCGGCTCGAACCGCCCGGTGCTGCGGGCCGCCGGTGCCACCATCGTGGTGCCGTGGCGCGCGCTGCTGCACGGCGAAGTGGCCATCGAACGTGTGGACGTGGACGCGCCCCACGTGGATCTCGACGAACTCGAAGCGCTGCTCGCGCGGCTGCCGCGTCGCGTGGGACCGCCGCGCCTGCCCACCATCACCACCGGCATACACATGAGCCAGGGCATGCTTTCCCGCGATGGCTCGCCATTGCTGTTCGACTTCAGCGTGGAAACCGGCGCGCTGGCGCCTGGCCAGCTTTTTCGATTGGACGCCGCGGCGCGCAGCGCGGCCGGCCGCCGCTTCACCGCCCTGCTGGCCACGGTGCCGTCGACGGCGCACGACGGGGTGATCGATTTAAAGTCGCTGCGCCTGTACCTGGCCGAACAGCAGGGCACAGCGCTGCAGCTCGACGGCCAAGGCAGTTGGCGCGGCGGCGAAGACCTCGCGATGCAGCTTCATGGCACTTTGCGCCATCGTGCGCTGGCGCCGCCTGCGGCGTCGACCAGCGCGCCTGCCGCCCTCGCGGAACCCGTCACCGACAAGATCGCGTTGAATGTTTCGCCCGCGCGCGACCACACGCCGCTGACCGTCGCGCTGAAACTGGACGGCGACGATGCCCACGTGGACCTGCGCCTGCAACCCACCCAATTCGGCCGCTGGTGGAAGCACGTGCTGGCGGCGCGGCCGGGGCAGCCGCCCGCGCCGCTGCCGTTTACCGGCAAGGCCGAGGTACAGCAACTCGACTTCGGCTGGCTCAAGGCCAGGGGCCTCAGCATCGATGCCGACCCCGACCTTGCGCCCGCCGCGAGCGCCACCGCCGCGGCGCCCGCGACCTCGGCTGCGCATTGATGGACGACTTCGCACGTCGACTGCTGCACTGGTACGACCGGCACGGACGCCACGACCTGCCGTGGCAGCATCCCCGCACACCGTACCGCGTTTGGGTTTCCGAAGTGATGCTGCAACAGACCCAGGTCGCGACGGTGATCCCCTATTTCGAGCGATTCGTGGCCGCGTTGCCCGACCTTGGCGCGCTCGCCGCTGCGCCGGAAGACCGGGTGCTGGCGCTGTGGTCGGGCCTTGGTTATTACCGGCGCGCGCGCCACCTGCACGCGGCCGCCAAGCTGTGCGTCGCGGAACACCATGGCGACCTGCCCCGCGATTTCCAATCCCTCGCAACGTTGCCCGGCATCGGCAGATCCACCGCCGGCGCGATCCTTGCGCTGGCCCATCAG
This sequence comes from Rhodanobacteraceae bacterium, assembly GCA_036568625.1. GTDB lineage: Bacteria > Pseudomonadota > Gammaproteobacteria > Xanthomonadales > Rhodanobacteraceae > 66-474. The sequence continues at coordinate 11,847 of DATCSF010000061.1, forward strand.
CAGCGCCACGCGATCCTCGACGGCAACGTCAAACGCGTGCTGGCGCGTTTCCACGGCGTCCGCGGATGGCCCGGCGCGCGCACGATCGAGCAGGCGTTGTGGTCGCACGCCGAGGCCCACGCGCCGGCGACCCGGATTGCCGATTACACGCAGGCCATCATGGACCTGGGCGCGACCGTCTGTACGCGCGCCAATCCACGCTGCAGTGCGTGTCCGCAGGTCCGCGCCTGCACCGCGCATCGCGATCGGCTCACCACTGCGATTCCGAAACCACGTCCGGCCCGAGTATTGCCCGAAAGAAGGGTCATCTTCATCGTGCTGCGCGATGAGCGTGATCGCGTGTTGTTGCAACGGCGTCCGCCCCAAGGCGTATGGCCGGGATTGTGGAGCCTGCCCGAAGCGGACAATGACGGCGACGCGCACGCGCTGGCGTCGCACCTGGCCGAACTCGATCACGGCATGGTCGCTGCGCTGCCGGAGATCCACCACGTGTTCACGCATTTCAAGCTGCAGGCGATGCCCATCGAATGGTGCGCCGTGCGCGCGCATCCGGTCATTGCGGACGAACCTGCGTTACGGTGGTGCTGCCGCGCCGAGATCGCGGATCTCGGCATCCCCGCACCTATCAGGAAGTTGTTGCGCGGTCGTCCGTGACCGCCGCAACACCGGCCGCTTTACCGATGGCTCCGTATCCCGACTTTCACAAAAGCCCGCCGACAGATGTCTCGAACCGTGTTTTGCCAGAAATTCCAACGCGAAGCCGAAGGCCTCGACCGCCCGCCGTGGCCAGGCGAACTCGGCCAGCGCATCTACCAACACATCGGCCGTGAAGCCTGGCAACAATGGCTTGCCTACCAGACCATGCTGATCAACGAGAATCGGTTGTCGCCGCTTGATCCCGGCACGCGCAAGTTTCTCGCCGCGGAAATGCAGCGATTCCTGTTCGGTGAAACGAGCGACTAACCGCCGGATGCCGGCGCGCCATCCTGCTTCTCTTTCGCGCGATCCTGCTTCAGCTTCAATTCGTCCACCGGCACGATCTTCAGGATCTTGCAACGCTGGCGATCGAACGTGATGAAGTCGAAGTTGCGGTACAGCATCTGGTTCTTCGCCGTCAAGCCGATGCTGTTGGCGAACGCGAGATTGTTGCACGGCGTCTGCACGGTCAGAAGATACAGTTTGTTGACGCCGAACCAGATCGCCACCTTGTCGGGTGCCAGGTATTTGAACCCGTTGATCTGGAAATAACGCACGTGATCCACCGGCGCTTCGGCGTACTTCTGGTAGCGCGCAAGATCGGCACGCTCGGAGTCGGTTTGCTGCGCCCACGCCGGCAGCGCCGCGACGCCAGCCAGCAACAGGACGAGAGCGGCGGATTTCCGGAGCATTTCGGTGCCGGTTGTCATCTGATCCACCTCATGCTTGCCCGTGGGTTTCTGACTATACTTGCGCGGCGGTCGGGCACGTGAACAGGACGCAGACCGTCGGTCATTTGCGACCGTCGCTAACGACAGGAGCTGCCTGTGGCCGAGTCCTACCACCAGCATGGTTCGGCAAGCATCGACGCCGCCGGCACGCTTTCGAGGCGTTTGCCCGCGCCGCTGGAGTGGATTGCACGGCCGCTGGCGCGGCTATCCATCAGTCCCCTCAACCTGTGCGCGGGTTTGACCGCGGACTGCCTGATCAGCGTGGTGCTGATCGCCGCCGGCATCGCGTACGGGCACATGCAGGCAGCGCTGGCGGCGCTGACCGCCTTGTGCGGGTTGTTTGCCTTCACGTTCATCGAATATGCCGCGCACCGTTGGCTGTTCCACGGCAACACCGGTCCGTTCAGGACCGGCCACGACCATCATCACCAGAATCCGCTGGGCTACGACGCGCTGCCCTTCTTCCTGCCGCCGCTTTTCATGTGCGCGCTGGGCGCAGTGTTCGCGCTTGCCATTCCGGTCGGCTATGCATTGCTGCTGGCCGGCACCATCGCGGCGGGCTACGCGACCTACGGCTTGAGTCACCTCGTGATCCACGTGCATCGTTTCAAGAGCCCGCTGATGCGCCGCTGGGCCGGTTTCCACAACGTCCACCATTACCACCCCGACGCCAATTTCGGCGTGACCACGAAACTCTGGGACGTGATCCTGGGCACGCATTACCGCCGCAGGCCGCGTCCCACCGCGGGAAATCCCTGAACAATCTGCGGCGCTACTCGCCACCTCCATGCGGTTCGCTCCTGGACCAGGCCCGGGGGCGCTCGAATCGGCAACGCCTGCCGATTTGATCGCGACGGTTCTTCGGGGATTCCATCCCGAACCGGCATGGCCGGATCATTCGCTTGTCCACGCGGGTTCCCGTATCGGTCATCGGCTGCGATCGCTTAGCATGCCCGTTTTGCGCCGCCGCCGGAGCCGTCAATGGATCGTCGTGATTTTCTGAAATCGGCAAGTCTTTCCGCGCTCGCCGCGGGGGTGCTGCCCCACACCGAAGCCCTGGACGCGGACATGACGCACGCCGCCGCGCCGACGCCTTCGAGGGCGGTTGCGGGCAAGGCCGATCACACGCTGCGCATCGCGCAAGGCGTGCTGGAACTTTCCGACCAGAAATTCGTTTCGACCACGCTCTACAACGGCGACTTTCCCGGTCCGCTGCTGCGTTTCCGGCAGGGCGAAAAAACCACGATCGACATCTTCAACGACACCGACCATGACGAGCAGGTGCACTGGCACGGCCAGTACCTGCCCGACAACGTGGACGGCGCCGACGAAGAGCGCACGCCGCCGGTGCCAGCGCACGGCCACCGCCGCGAAACCTTCACGCCGACGCCGGCGGGTTTGCGCTTCTACCACACCCACGTGCGCGCCGGTCCAGACCTCGCGCGCGGCTTGTACACGGGCCTCGCCGGGCCGGTCTACATCGAGCCGAGTCACGATTCCGGCGCCTACGATCGCGAAGTGTTCCTGACGCTCAAGGAGTTTATGCCGTACCTGACCCGCATCGACATGGACATGGCGTTCATGCAGCCGCCGGGCATGGAAATGGACCTGGTCGCCCTCGCCGCGAAATCGGACCCCGGCGCGGGCAAGGTGCCGCCCGGCTACGAACTCGCGTACGACGCGTTCGCGATCAACGGCAAGATGCTGGGCCACGGCGAACCGATCCGGGTGAAGCGCGGCGAGCGCGTCATGCTGCACGTGGTCAACGCCAGCGCCACCGAGAACCGCAGCCTGGCGCTGCCCGGCCACACCTTCAAGGTGGTCGCGCTGGACGGCAATCCGGTGCCGCATCCGGCCGAGGTGCCGGTGTTGTGGATCGGCACCGCCGAACGCGTGTCCGCGATCGTGGAAATGAACCATCCCGGCGTGTGGGTGCTGGGCGACACCACCGATTCCGATCGCGAAGGCGGCATGGGCATCGTGGTCGAATACGCCAACGCGAGCGGCGCGCCGCGATGGCAGGCGCCGCCGAAGTTCATGTGGGATTACCGCCTGTTCGCAGATCCCAGGCGCAAGCCGCGAAAACCCGACGAGACCATCGACATGGTCATCACCGCGCGCCAGAGCGCGGCTGAAGGTTTCGACGTCTATGCAATCAACGGCGCGCCCTACGACTGGAAAACCATGCCGGTGACGCGCAGGCTGAAGCTGGGCGGGCGCTACCGTTTGCGCCTCCGCAACGCAAGCGGCGACATCCACCCGCTGCACCTGCATCGCCACGGTTTCGAAATCACCAGCATCCACGGCCAGCCCACCGCCGGCGTGATCAAGGACGTCGTGCTGGTGCCGCCGTTCCAGACCACCGAGGTCGATTTCACCGCCGACCTGCCGGGCCTCACACTGTTCCATTGCCACATGCAGCAGCACATGGACTATGGCTTCATGGCGCTGTTCGAAACAGCCTGATCGAGGCGACGGCGCTGCAAATGAAATCGCGGCTGAACGGGTTCCGGCATTACACGTTGCCATTACGTCCCGGCGCGTACGCTGCCGTGGCCGCACGGTAGATATCCACGGTATGGAGGCAACAATGAAG
>DATCSF010000062.1:0-31703 GCA_036568625.1 Rhodanobacteraceae bacterium
GGTCCACCGGAAAGCCATAGGTATCGTACAGGCGGAACGCGGCTTCGCCCGGAATCGCCCCACCCGACTTCGAAGCGACTTCGTCAAACACTTTCATGCCGTGCTCCAGCGTTTCTCCAAAACGCTGTTCCTCGGCACGCAAGGCTTCCTCGACGAACGCCTGTTTCTTGCCAAGCTCGGAATACGCCGCGCCCATCTCGACAACCAGCGGCGCAACCATCTTCCAGAAGAAGTCGCCGCGCACGCCCAACATCCAGCCATGCCGCAATGCGCGGCGGATGATCCGGCGCAATACATAGCCGCGACCCTCGTTGGACGGCAGCACGCCATCCACGATCAGGAACGCGCAGGCGCGGATGTGGTCGGCGATCACGCGCAGCGATTTGTTTTCGTGGTCCTTGCAACCGGTGAGTTTCTGCGCGGCCGCAATCAGGCGCTGGAACAGGTCGATCTCGTAATTGGAATGCACCCCCTGCAACACCGCGGCGAGGCGTTCCAGCCCCATGCCGGTATCCACGCACGGCGCCGGCAGCGGCGACAGCGTGCCGTCATCGGCACGGTCGAACTGCATGAACACCAGATTCCAGATTTCGATGTAGCGGTCGCCGTCCTCGTCCGTCGAACCCGGCGGACCGCCCGGAATCTCCGGACCATGGTCATAGAAGATTTCGGTGCACGGCCCACACGGACCGGTGTCGGCCATCTGCCAGAAATTGTCGGACGCGAACGGCGCGCCCTTGTTGTCGCCGATCCGTACGATGCGTTCGGCCGGCACGCCGACCACACGATGCCAGATGTCGTAAGCTTCATCGTCGGTGTGGTAGATCGTGACCCACAACTTTTCGGGCGGCAACCCGAATGTCCGGGTCAACAATTCCCACGCCCATTCGATCGCTTCCTTCTTGAAGTAATCGCCGAACGACCAGTTGCCCAGCATCTCGAAGAAGGTGTGGTGACGCGCGGTGTAGCCGACCGCGTCGAGGTCGTTGTGCTTGCCGCCGGCGCGCAGGCAGCGTTGCACGTCGACCGCGCGCACGTACGGCAGCTTTTCGCTGCCGAGGAACACGTTCTTGAACTGCACCATCCCCGAGTTGGTAAACAGCAGGGTCGGATCGTTGGCCGGCACCAACGGCGCCGAGGGCACGATGGCATGGCCGCGATCCTTGAAGAATTCGAGGAAGCGTGCGCGAATCTCTGCAGTTTTCATGCGGTTATGTCGCAAAGCTCATGAAGTAATGGCTCAGCCGTCGGAGCACGCCTGAAGACGTTTCGTCCGGAGTCGCTGTTGTTGAAGTCAGGCCAGGGAAGGCCGTTCTGGTGTTCGCGTTTACGGTACCGTTTCATTTGCGACACAGTTCCACGACGCCGCGATCAGGGACGATCGCAAAGTGATGGCTCAATCGCTGGGATCGCCAACCCCGGAATGGGTGACGATTCTAACTGTGGCGGCGCTGAAACCGCGACGCAAGAGGAAGGCCGCGCGCTTGCCGCGTTCGGCATGGTCGACGGCGGGCTCGCTGCCGTACTTCTTGCGTAGTTGCGCCGTAGCCAAGGCTTCCCAGTCGGCTTGCGCGGCGTCGATCAGCGCGCGGATCGCGGCATCGGCAAGGCCGTGCGAGCGCAACTCGGCTTGAATTCGGGCAGGCCCATAACCTTGGCCCACCCGCGCCCGCACGATCATTTCGCCGAAACGGCGATCGTCCTGATAATGCTGGGCGCGTAATTTCGTGAGCGCCGATTCCGATTCGTCCTGGCCGCAACCGGCATGCGCGAGGCGCGCGCGCAACTCGCGCTGCGAATACTCGCGGCGCGCCAGCATGCCGAGCGCACGGTCGTAGGGGCTGCGTTCGGCCGTATCGCCGCGCGAGGTTCTCTCGCCCCGGCCGTCAGGCCTCGACTTCCTCGGCATCCTCGGTCGCGGCGACGCCGCCCTTTTGCAGGCCGACCAGCAACTTGGCGCGCAACGCTTCATCGAGCTGCTTCGCGGCAGCCGGATTGTCCTTGAAATACTGACGCGCGTTTTCCTTGCCCTGCCCGATCCGCTCGCCGCCGTAGCTGTACCACGCACCGGATTTTTCGACCAAGTTGTTGATGACGCCCAGCTCGATCAACTCGCCCTCGAACGACGTGCCCTCGCCATACAGGATTTCGAACTCGGCCTGCCGGAACGGTGGCGCCACCTTGTTCTTGACCACTTTCACGCGGGTCTGCGAGCCAATCACTTCCTCGCCCTTCTTGACCGCGCCGATGCGACGGATATCGAGGCGCACCGACGCGTAAAACTTCAGCGCATTGCCGCCGGTGGTGGTTTCGGGATTACCGAACATCACGCCGATCTTCATGCGGATCTGGTTGATGAAGATCACCAGCGTATTGGAACGCTTGATGTTGGCGGTGAGCTTGCGCAGCGCCTGGCTCATCAGGCGCGCGTGCAGGCCGACGTGGGAATCGCCCATCTCGCCCTCGATTTCCGCCTTCGGCGTCAGCGCCGCCACCGAGTCGATCACCACCACGTCGACCGCGTTGGAGCGCACCAGCATGTCGGCGATTTCCAGCGCCTGCTCGCCGGTGTCAGGTTGCGACACCAGCAAGTCATCCACATTCACGCCGAGCTTCTCGGCATAGGTGGGATCGAGCGCGTGCTCGGCATCCACGAACGCCGCGGTGCCGCCATTCTTCTGGCAATGCGCGATCACCTGCAGTGTGAGCGTGGTCTTGCCCGAGGATTCCGGGCCGTAGATTTCCACCACGCGGCCGCGCGGCAGTCCGCCGACGCCCAGCGCCACGTCGAGGCCCAGCGAGCCGGTCGACACCACGTCGATCGCCTCGCTGGTACGGTCACCCATGCGCATCACCGCGCCCTTGCCGAACTGTTTCTCGATCTGGCCCAGCGCGGAAGCCAGTGCGCGGCGCTTGTTGTCGTCCATTGCGTATTCCTCAGACGGATTTGTGCGTGAAGCGAAGTATCACGGGATCGGCTCTCACGGGTTGAGACCGCGAGAACCCGAAGACGTTGCCATTATTCCACACCCTCCGTGCGTGGACAGCGGCGGGGGCCGCTTCAGTTTGTCAGGATTTTCCGAATGCCTTCCAGCGCAGCCGCCACGGTTTGCCGCCGCACCGCATCGCGGTCGCCGTCGAAATGAAACAACTCGGCCTGTGCCGCACCGCCGCGACGTTGCCAGGCAATCCAGACCGTGCCGACCGGCTTGTCCTGGGTGCCGCCGCCGGGACCGGCGATGCCGGTGACCGCGACCGCGATGCTCGCGCCGAAGCGCGCCAAAACGCCCGCCACCATTTCCAGCGCGCATTCGCGGCTGACGGCACCGTGCTTTTCCAGCGTGGCCGAAGTGATGCCAAGCAGCGACTGCTTGGCGCGATTGCTGTAGGTCACCGCCGCCACTTCGAACCAATCCGAACTGCCGGCGATATCGGTGCACGCCTTGGCGATCCAGCCACCGGTGCAGGATTCGGCAGTCGCCAGGATCTGGCCGTGCGCGCGCAGCACACCGGCAACCGACTCGCTCAGTGTTCGCAGCGCGGCATCGGAAGGAATGGGAGCGTCATTCATGTGTCGGACAGGAACTAGAAAGATCCCCTTCTTACTCCGACGCGCGCCTTCCGCCAACCCCCGATTCAGCGCCCCGTTCGGGATGCACGGCGCCGCTGTCATGTACCGGTCATCCGAGCGTCGTGGCTTTGCAACCGGCATGCGCCAGAGTCAACAGCGACTGAACAGGAGACGAACATGCGCATCGTATTCATCTCGGAAACCTGGCCGCCGCAAGTGAACGGCGTCGCCCTGACGGTGCGGGCGCTCGCCGAAGGGCTTGCCGCACGCAACCATCACGTCGAAGTCGTACGGCCCGGTCAAGCCGGTCGCGACGGCAACGTCGGCCTCGTGTTTGCACGTGGCGTAACGATGCCGCGCTATCCGAGCGTGCAATTCGGCCTGCCTCGCGGCAGTGGCTTGCGCAGGCGCTGGACGGCGCAGCGACCCGACGCGGCCTACATTGCCACGGAGGGTCCGCTGGGCGCATCTGCGATGCACACGGCCCACTCACTCGGCATTCCCGTCGTGACCGGGTTCCACACGCGCTTTCACGATTATGCCGCACATTACGGCATCAGCCTGCTGGCGCCGCTGGTGCGCACACACCTGCTGCGCTTCCATCGTCGCGCGCAAATGACCCTGGTCCCGACCCGCGCGCTGGAAAGGGAGTTGACGCGTGCAGGCATTCCACATGTACGCAAATTGCGCTGCGGGGTGGATACCGAACTGTTCACGCCGCAACGGCGTGACCCGGCATTGCGCAGGTCGTGGGGTGTCGACGAAGATTCGCCCGTCGTGTTGTGCGTGGGCCGAATCGCGGCCGAGAAAGGCCTCGGACTCGCATTGCAGGCGTTCCGTGCATTGCAGGCGCGCGTTCCGGCTGCGCGCATGGTGATGGTGGGCGGCCCGCAGCGCCCCGCGCTTGCCGACGCCTATTCGGACGTGCTGTTCACCGGGATGAAACATGGCAGCGAACTGGCTGCGCATTACGCCAGCGCGGACTTGTTCCTGTTCCCCAGCCTCACCGAGACATTCGGGAACGTCGTGCTGGAAGCCATGGCATCCGGGTTGCCCGTGGTCGCGTTCGACCAGGCCGCCGCACTGGAACACGTGGCCAACGGCATTTCGGGCCTGGTCATCCCGGCAACCGACACGCGCGGCTTCATCACTTCGGCTTACGAGCTCGGACTGGATCGCGAGACGCGCCGGATGCTGGGCGTCAACGCCCGGATCGCAGCGCAACACTGCGCACAGGATGTCGTGACATCCGAGTTCGAGCGGCTGCTGGATTCGCTCCTACGAAGACTCCCCGATGACGATCTCCGCGCTGTCGCCTAAACGGTGGATAGGATCGCTGGACCCGCGCTTGTGCCACGCTGCCAGCCGCTGGGCGGCACGGCGCAGCGTGCATCGGACGTTCGCGATAGTCAGCCGTCTCGGCGACGGCCATGTCTGGTACGGGCTGATGGCTGTCCTGGCGGTTTGTGCGGGCAGTCGCGGGACTTACGCAGCACTGCACATGGCCGGCACCGGCTTCATCGCCTGGTTGTCGTATCGAACCCTGAAGCGCCGCACACGCCGACCGCGGCCATTCCGCGCGCACCCGGGCGTCGTCGCGCGTGCGATCCCGCTGGATGAGTACAGTTTTCCCTCCGGGCACACCCTGCACGCCATCAGCTTCACGATTGTGGCCGTTGGTTGGTTCCCCCTGCTGGCGCTGCTGTTGATACCGTTTACGGTGCTGGTTGCGATGTCGCGCGTGGTGCTGGGCCTGCACTATCCGAGCGATGTAGTGGCCGGGCTGCTGATCGGCGCGGCGCTGGGAACGTTCTCGTGGTGGGCTTTCACGGCATTCGTCCCGGCACCGATCTGATCACCGCCCCACCAACCTGACGGCCCGCTCGAAAAAAGCGGCAGGCCCCGCGGAGCCCGCCGCCAACGCTGGCCTGCCGAGGATCCGGCGCCGGATCAGAATTTCACCTCGCCCCAGGCACCGATCTCGCGCGACTTGATGTCGACGGTGGTGCCGTTGCGCAGGCGTTCGTTCTTGTAGGCAACCGCCACGCGCACGCCCTTGGTGATCGGGAAGGCCACGCCCACGTTGTAGTAGGTATCCTCCAGATCCGGATCGAGATCCTTGCTGGGCTTGGCGCGGTCGTAACGCGCGAACACCGACGCGGCGCTGAAGTCGTAGCTGCCCCACAACGAGTAGCCATCCGCCGCATCGCTGAACGGCGTGGTGACATTGTTCCAGTTGTCCGCCTTGAACCATTCCGCACCCAGGCGCAAACCGTTCGCCTGGTAGGCGACCATCGCATCGTAGCGATGCGCATCGTGCAGCGCGGGCGAAGTCGCGGTGTCCTTGCCGAGGTTGCCCGTATAGCCGCCGACCGCCGCCACGAAACCCTTGAACGGGGTGAAGCCGACGCGCGCCTCGAAATCGACGCTGTCGGAACGATCCGGATGCTTGTAGCCGCCGCCATTGAGCACCGACACCTGGTAATCGAACAGACCGCTGTCGCCCAGCAGGTGGACGCCCCAGTCGGCGGAATTGCCGAATTTCAGGCGATCGGTCAGGGTGTTCTCGACGAAGCGGTAACCGTACCAGTCTTCCACGAATGGAATCCACGGCGTGCTGGCCGAGCCGACGCGCAGCGTGGCGAGCTTCGAGAACGCGCCCTGCACGTAAGCCTTCTTGACGAACAACTGGGTTTCGCCGTCGTTGCTGACGTAATTGAAGTCGGTGGTCAGGTTGGCCGACCAGATGTCGTTGAACTCATGGTCGAGGGACAGATAGAAGCGTTTGACGTCCAGTCCGGTCCCCGAGGACGCGGTCTTCATGCCATGGCTGGTCTGGTCGAGATTGGTGAAGTCGGCATACATCGTGCCGCCGATCCTGGTGTTGTCGGCCCACGCGCTGGCATCGCTCTTCGCCGGCGGCGGCGCGGCCACCCGGGTTTGCTGCTGTTGCTCGAGCTGGGCGACCTTGGCCTGCAGCGTGGCCAGTTGCGCCTGCAATTGGGCAAGCTCTGCGGCGGCGTTGCCGGCAGCGGGCGAGGACTGGGCAAACGCGCCCAGGCTGGTGACTGTCAAACCGGCGGCGATCGCCGCGGCAAGCATCTTGGTGCGCACGCGCATGTCTCCTGGTGGTTGGTATCTCTTCCGCGTGCGTCATCACGCAACGTTGCGGAAGTGGCCCGCATACTGGTGTTCGGGCGTTACCGAACCGTGCCAGCCGTGTGTCCATTGTGTGACACGCGCGGCACGCACCGGCAACGCGGGCTGTCATCGATCTGAAACATTCGGATCATAGGATCGCAACGTGCCGGTTCTACAAAGTGCGCAGACAGCCACCACGCACCAGGAGAAACCGATGTCCAAGCGCTCCCTCAAATTTCGAATGATCGCCTTCGCGGCTGCGGCCGTATTGGGCTTTGGCGCAGCCGCGCACGCCACCGACGTCACCGGCGCCGGTTCCAGCTTCGTGTACCCGGTGATTTCGAAGTGGTCGGCGAGTTATGCCGAGAAGACCGGCAACCATGTCAACTACCAATCGATCGGATCGGGCGGCGGTATCGCGCAGATCCAGGCCGGCACCGTCGACTTCGGCGCCAGCGACATGCCGCTGGACCAGGCCACGCTGGACAAGTTCGGCCTGGGCCAGTTTCCCGACGTGATCGGCGGGATCGTGCCGGTGTTCAACGTTTCCGGCGTCGCCCCCGGCAAGCTGGTGCTGGATGGCCCGGTGCTCGCCAACATCTTTCTGGGCCGCATCACCAAGTGGTCCGATCCCGCGATTGCCGCATTGAATCCGAACCTCGCGCTGCCGAACACGAAGATCACCGTGGTGCATCGCTCGGACGGCTCCGGCACCACGTTCAATTTCACCGATTACCTCGCCAAGGTCAGCCCCGAATGGAAATCCAGGGTCGGCAAAGGCACCGCGGTGAAGTGGCCCACCGGCATCGGCGGCAAGGGCAACGAGGGCGTGTCGGCTTACGTCAAGCAGATCCCCAACTCGATCGGCTACGTCGAATACGCGTACGCGTTGCAGAACCACATCGGTTACGCGTTGATGAAGAACGCCGCGGGCAAGGTCGTGGAGCCGAAGACCGCCAGCTTCCAGGCCGCGGCGGATACTGCCGACTGGGCGCATGCGAAGAACTTCAACCTGTTGATGACCAATGCCCCGGGCGCCGATGCGTGGCCGATCACCGCCACTTCATGGGTGATCATGTACAAGCAGCCGAAGAACGCGGCGAACGCCAGGGTGACGCTCGATTTCTTCCGCTACGCCTATACGCACGGCCAGGCGCAAGCGCGCGCACTGGACTACGTGCCGCTGCCGCCCACCCTGGTGAAGCAGATCGAAACGTATTGGAAGACGGAGTTCAAGCTGTAGGCAGGCCCCGTAGCCCGCAGGACGGGAATAGCGAAGCGACAAATTCGTCTGGAACGAATTTGGATCGCCTTGGGCGGGAGCATCAGGGATGATGCGAACGGTCCCGCCGATAACCACCGAGGCGGGTTCGCATCCGCCTCGGTGGCAGGCCATGGATGGCAGTTGCCCTCGAGCGAGCAGGTAAAGACCCACCCCACGCGAAATCCATGTCATCAACTCCAGCCATCATTGAGACCGCCGAGGCCGAGCATCGCAGCCGCATCGACGCGCGCAACGACGCGCTGTTCCGTCGTCTGCTGATGTTCTGCGCGCTGCTGGTGCTGGCGGCGTTGCTCGGCGCGGCGCTGTCCACGCTGTGGGGCGGCCGCGAAGTGCTGTTCGGGCAGGGTCTGCATTTCCTGACCAGCGACGCCTGGGATCCCGTCACGAACGATTACGGTGCGCTGGCGCCGATCTTCGGCACGCTCGTGACTTCCACGATCGCGCTGGTGCTGGCCGTGCCCGTGAGCTTCGGCATCGCGCTGTTCCTCACCGAAATCGCCCCGGCATGGCTGCGCGGGCCGGTCTCCACGGCCATCGAATTGCTGGCCAGCATCCCGTCGATCATCTACGGCATGTGGGGCCTGTTCGTGTTCGTGCCATTCATGGCGCGCATCGAACCGGCTATGAGCGACACCCTGGGCCGCATCCCGTTGCTGGGCAAGCTGTTCCAGGGGCCGCCGCTGGGATTGGGCCTGCTCACCGCCGGGATCGTGCTGGCGGTGATGATCCTGCCGTTCATCTGCTCGGTGATGCGCGAGGTGTTCCAGACCGTGCCGGTGCGCCTGAAGGAATCGTCCTACGCGCTCGGCTCGACCACTTGGGAGGTGGTGTGGGACATCGTGCTGCCGTACACGCGCTCGGCGGTGATCGGCGGCATCTTCCTGGGGCTCGGCCGCGCGCTGGGTGAGACGATGGCGGTGACCTTCGTGCTCGGGAATTCGTACGACATCACCACGTCCTTGTTGATGCCGGGCACGTCGATCTCGTCCAGCATCGCCAACGAATTCAACGAGGCGGTGGGCACGCACCGCTCGGCGCTGATCGCGCTGGGTTTCCTGCTGTTCGTGGTCACCTTCGTGGTGCTGCTGATCGCACGCCTGATGCTGCGCCAGCTCGCCCGGCGGGAGGGCAACTGATGGCGGCTTCCATCTACACCCGTCGCCGCGTCGTCAATGTCGTCGCGCTGTTCCTCGGCGGCTGCGCCACCGTGCTGGGCCTGGCGTTTCTTGCATGGATCCTGTGGGTGACTGTGAAGAACGGCTTCAGCGCCATTGGTCCGCGCCTGTTCACACGGATTACCGCGTATGCGGCCGAGGGCGGGCTGTCCAACGCCATCGCGGGTAGCCTGGTCATGGATTTGATCGCGCTTGCGATCTGCGCCCCGATAGGCATACTCGCCGGGACCTTCCTCGCCGAATACGCCAACCGCTCGAAGCTCGGCGCCACGATCCGCTTCTTGAACGACATCCTGCTGTCGGCGCCGTCCATCGTGCTGGGCCTGTTCGTGTACATGATCGTGGTCTTGCCGATGTCGAACCTCACCCACGGCGGTGTGTCCTTCTCCGGCTTCGCCGGCGCGGTGGCACTGGCGCTGATCGGCCTGCCGGTGATCGTTCGCACCACCGACGAGATGCTGCAACTGGTGCCCGGCACGCTGCGCGAGGCGACGCTGTCGCTCGGCATCCCGCAATGGAAGGTGACCACGCAGGTGCTGATGCGGGCGGCCACCTCCGGCATCCTGACCGGCGTGCTGCTGGCGCTCGCGCGCCTCGCCGGCGAGACCGCGCCGCTGCTGTTCACGGCGTTCGGCAACAACTTCATGACGGTGCATCCGCTGGACAAGATGGCGAGCGTGCCGGTAGCCATCTATCAATACACCAACGATCCCAATCCTTCGCTGCACGCCATCGCCTGGGCCGGCGCGTTACTGATCACGTTGTTCGTGCTGGCGCTCAGCCTGCTGACCCGCCTGCTTTTTTCCCGCACCAGGATTCGCCATGACTGAGCTCGCCACCACCGGCGCCGTTGATTTGCCGGTCGACGCGAACCGCGCCGGCACGCGTGCCAAGATCGCGGTGCGCGACCTGCACTTCCATTACAACGGCACCCATGCGCTGAAGGGCGTCGACATGGATATCCCGGGGAAGCAGGTCACCGCGGTCATCGGGCCGTCCGGCTGCGGCAAGTCCACCATGCTGCGCGTGTTCAACCGCATCTACGCGATTTACCCGAAGCAGCACGCCACGGGCAAGGTGCTGCTGGACGGCGAGGACATTCTCGACCCGGCGTATTCGATGAATCGTTTGCGCAGCAAGGTCGGCATGGTCTTCCAAAAGCCGGTGCCATTCCCGATGACGATCTTCGAAAACGTGGCGTACGGCATCCGCCACCACGAAAAGCTGTCGAAGGCGGAATTGCGTTTGCGCGTGGAACAGGCGCTGCGTCGCGCGGCGCTGTGGGACGAGGTCAAGGACAAGCTCAAGCGCAGCGCGCTTGGTCTCTCCGGCGGCCAGCAACAGCGCCTGTGCATCGCGCGCGGGATCGCGCTCAGGCCCGAAGTGTTGTTGCTTGACGAACCCACCTCGGCGCTGGATCCCATTGCCACCGGTCGCATCGAACAATTGATCGAGGAACTGAAGCGCGACTACACAATCGTGATCGTTACCCACAACATGCAGCAGGCCGCACGTGTATCCGACCTCACCGCGTTCATGTACCTCGGCGAAATGATCGAGTTCGGAGACACCGAAAAGATCTTCACCAAACCCGACAGGCAACAGACCGAAGACTACATCTCCGGAAGGTTCGGGTAGGTCGCCGAACGCAGCGGTGCCGGCGAGCGCAAGACGCGCGAGCTCGGCCGCAACGACTTTCCGACCGAGCGCAGACGCAACGCTCGGCAAACCACGAGACATGCCATGCCCACCCCAACCCACGACCACATCGTCAAAAGCTACGACACCGAGCTTGCCCGCTTGACCGGCGAACTCGTGACCATGGGAGCAACGGCGACGGCCCAGCTCGACGCCGCGATGGATGCGCTCGACAGGCGCGACAGCCGCGCGGCGCAACGCGTCGTGGACAACGATGACGTGCTGGACGAGCAGGAGTACCGGATCAGCCAGGATGTGCTGCGGCTGCTGGCGCTGCGCCAACCGATGGCACGGGATCTGCGCGAAGTCCTCGCGGCGTTGCGGATCGCGTCGGACATCGAGCGCATCGGCGATTACGCGGCAAACGTCGCCAAGCGTTCGATGACCCTGAACCTTTCCGCGCCGGTACCGCTGGCGACCGGACTGCCGGCGTTGGCGGAAGTGGCCGGGGAAATGGTGCACGAGGTGCTCGGTGCATATCGCAGTCGCGATGCCGAATCCGCGCACCGGGTGTGGGAACGCGATGCCGAGCTCGACACGCTGTACACGGGACTGTTCCGCGAACTTCTCACCTACATGATGGAAGACCCGCACAGCATCACCGCCTGCACGCACCTGCTGTTCATCGCCAAGAACATCGAGCGCATCGGCGACCACGCCACCAACATCGCCGAGAACATCTGGTTCGTGGCGCGCGCCGAGGCTTTGCCGGAAAAGCGCGCGAGGCGCGATCCCAGCATCGGGGCGTAAGCTGCGTCACTCTTCCGCTGCGGTTTCCAGCAAACGCATCTCGCCAAACGCGCAGGTGAACGTCGAGCCCTTGCCCGATTTGCTCTCGATCCGCAGTTGCGCGGCGTGCAGATTCAGCACGTGCTTGACGATGGACAAGCCCAGCCCGGTGCCGCCCGTCGCGCGCGAACGGCTGGACGACACGCGGTAGAAGCGTTCCGTCAGGCGCGACAGGTGTTCGGCGGGAATCCCGTAGCCGGTGTCCGTGACCGAATACTCGGCGCCGGCCGGCGTGCGCCGCCAGCGGATTGCGACCGCGCCACCGTCGGGCGTGTAGCGCACCGCGTTGCTGACCAGGTTGGAAAACGCGCTGTGCAGGTCCTTGGGCGAACCCAGCAGGTCGACATGGCCTTCATCTTCGACGGTAATGCGATGCTTGCCTTGGCTCAGGGCTTCAGCCTCGCGGCGCAGCGTTTCCAGCATCGGCGTCATTTCCACGCGCTCTTCGGACAGGTGCTGCTGCATTTCAAGGCGCGACAGTTCCAGCAGGTCCTCGACGATCTGGCGCATCCGCTGCGACTGCGCGCGCATCTCGTTCAGCACCGGCGCGAGCGCCGGCACGTCCTCGGGATCGAGCAATTCCAGATAACCGTGGATCACCGTCAGCGGGGTGCGCAGTTCGTGCGACACGTTGGCGACGAAGTCGCGGCGTACCTGTTCCAGCCGCGTGACCCGGCTGATGTCGCGCGCGATCAGCAGGCGGCGGTGGTCGCCATACGGAATCAGGGTCAGTTGCAGCCGCACCGCGGCATCGACGGGCGAGGCGACATCGTCGCCGTCACCCTGCCCCGCCCGCAGCCACGCACCGGCTTCGCCCTCGCCGAAATGCTCGGCCACCGCCACGCTGCGATCGCGCGGCCAGGCGAGTCCCAGCAGGCGCTCCGCCGCCGGGTTGCACCAGCGCATGCAGCCATTGCGGTCCAGCAACACCAGCGCGTCGGACAACGCGCACGCCACGGTGCGCAGGTCGCTCAATTGGGCGGCCAGGCGCCATGCGCGCGCGCGATCAGCGTTCATGGCGAAGCGGAGAACCGATAGCCGGTGCCGCGCACCGTCTGGATCAGCGCATCCAGTCCGAACGGCTCCAGGGTCTTGCGCAACCTGCGGATGTGCACGTCCACCGTGCGTTCCTCCACGTAGACGCTGCCGCCCCACACGTGGTCCAGCAGTTGTGCGCGCGAGTAGGCGCGTTCGGCGTGGCTCATGAAGAAATGCAGCAGCCGGTATTCGGTGGGACCGATCTCGACCTGCGCATCGCCCGCGTACACCCGATGGGCGGGGCCATCGATGCGCAATCCTCCAATCTCGATCGAACCCGTGCCGCCGTCGGCCTGGGCGCGCCGCAGCACCGCCTTGATGCGCGCGACCAGTTCGCGCGTCGAAAACGGTTTCACCACGTAGTCGTCCACGCCGGCTTCGAGTCCGCTGACGCGGTCCATTTCCTCGCCGCGCGCCGTCAGCATGATGATCGGCACTTCGGCGGTGCGTTCCTCCGCGCGCAGGCGGCGCGCCAGCTCCAGTCCCGTCACGCCGGGCAGCATCCAGTCCAGCAGGATCAGGTCGGGCGGCGTGTCGCTGATGGCCACCAGCGCCGCGCGCGCGTCGGCGGCATGGATGACCTCCATGTCCGCCTTGCGCAGCGCGAAGGCCACCATGTCGCGGATCGAGGCTTCGTCTTCGACGACCAGGATGCGTTTGTGCATGGTTCAGAATCTGTGTCGGCGGCCTGACGCAATTATTGCAGCGTCGCAACATGACAGTCTCGTGACAACGCCGGTGCTTGGGCGCGGCCGCGGCGCATGCGACACTGCGCGCTTGCCCCGATGCGCAACACCCGATGGATCACGCCGACCTCGCCCGCCATACCCCGCTGATGCGCCAGTATTTCGCCGCCAAGGCGGAGTATCCGGACACGCTGCTGTTTTTCCGGATGGGCGATTTCTACGAGATGTTCTACGGCGACGCGCGCAAGGCCGCGCGGTTGCTGGACATCACCCTGACCCAGCGCGGCGAATCGGCCGGCGCGCCGATCCCGATGGCCGGCGTGCCGTACCACGCGATGGAGGCATACCTCGCCAAGCTGGTGCGCGCGGGCGAATCGGTCGCGATCTGCGAACAGATCGGCGATCCCGACGGCAAGGGACCGATGGAGCGCAAGGTCGTGCGCGTGGTGACACCCGGCACCTTGACCGACGAGGCGCTGCTGCCGGAACGCCGCGACAACCTGCTGCTGGCGATCGCGGCCGGCGCATCGGGTTTCGGGCTCGCATGGGTTGATCTGGCAGGCGGTCGTTTTTTGCTGGGCGAAGTTGCCGACGCCGACGCGCTGGCGGCGGAGCTCGCGCGCCTGGCGCCCGCGGAAACGCTGGTATGTGAAGACGTCGCTTGGCCATCAGCCGTCGCAACGTTGAACGGCCTGCGCAAGCGGCCACCGTGGCACTTCGACGAAACCAGCGCGCGGCGCGAACTGACGCGCTTCTTCGGCACCCGCGACCTGTCCGGCTTCGGCGCCGACGGCGTGCCACTGGCGGTCGCCGCTGCGGGATGCCTGCTGGGTTACCTGCAGGAAACCCAGAAAGCCGCGTTGCCGCACCTGACCGGCCTCGCGGTCGAATCGGCCGATGAAACCGTGGCGATGGATGCGGCCACGCGACGCAACCTCGAACTCGACACCCACCCGTCGGGCGACACGCGCTACACCCTGCTAGGCGTGCTGGATTCGACCATCACGCCGATGGGCGCACGCGCTTTGCGGCGCTGGCTGCACCGCCCGCTGCGCGACCATGCGAGGCTGCGCCTGCGGCATCAGGCGCTGGACGCGTTGATCGAATCCGGCGCGCTGGACGCGCTGCGGGAAAAATTGCGCGCGATGGGCGATCTCGAGCGCATCCTCGCGCGGGTGGCGCTGCGCTCGGCGCGTCCGCGCGATCTTGCGACCCTGCGCGACGGCCTTGCCGCGGCGCCGTCTCTGCATGAAACGCTGGCGAAGCTCGACTCACCATTGCTGCGCGAATTGCTGGAACGTTTGGGTGAACACGCCGACACGGTGCGCCTGCTGCAAGCCGCAATTGTCGAGCGCCCGCCCGCGCTGCTGCGCGAAGGCGGCGCGATCGCCGACGGCTACGATGTCGAACTCGACGAACTGCGCCAGCTTTCCACGAATGCCGACCGGTACCTCGTCGAACTGGAAACGCGTGAGCGCGCCGCCACCGGCATCACGACGCTGAAGGTCGGCTACAACCGCGTGCACGGCTACTACATCGAATTCGGCAAGGCGCAGGCCGACAAGGCGCCCGCGTACTACACCCGCCGCCAGACCACCAAGAACGCCGAGCGTTACATCACCGCGGAACTGAAGGCATTCGAGGACAAGGTGCTGTCGGCCAGGGAACGCTCGCTGATGCGCGAGCGCGCGCTGTACGACGGCGTGCTGGATGTGCTGATCGAAAAACTCACGCCCCTGAAGCAGGCGGCGCAGGCAGTGGCCGAACTCGACGTGCTGGCCGCGCTGGCCGAACGCGCGGAGGCGCTCGACTGGTCGCGTCCGCAACTGGTGGACGAAGCCTGCATCGCGATCGAGCGCGGCCGGCATCCGGTGGTGGAAACCGTGCGCAGCGAGCCGTTCGAGCCCAACGACCTCGCGCTCGACGACGCGCGCCGCATGCTGGTGATCACAGGGCCCAACATGGGCGGCAAAAGCACCTACATGCGCCAGAACGCGCTGATCGTGCTGCTGGCGCACATCGGCAGCTTCGTGCCGGCCGCAAGCGCGAGCATCGGCCCGATCGACCGCATCTTCACCCGCATCGGCGCGGGCGACGACCTCGCGCACGGACAATCCACCTTCATGGTGGAAATGAGCGAGACCGCCAACATCCTGCACAACGCAACCGCGCAATCCCTGGTGCTGATGGACGAAGTCGGGCGCGGCACCAGCACTTACGATGGCCTGGCGCTGGCGCGCGCCGCGGCGGTGCGCCTGGCCACGATCAACCGCGCATTTGCCCTGTTCGCGACGCATTATTTCGAGCTGACCGAACTTGCGGCGCAATACGACGCCATCGCCAACGTGCACCTCGATGCGGTCGAATACCACGATGCCAGGCAAGGCGACCAGCTTGTCTTCATGCATGCGGTCAAGGACGGTCCGGCCAACCGCAGCTTCGGGCTGCAGGTGGCCGCGCTGGCGGGCCTGCCGAAAGCTGTGATCGCGGATGCCAAGCAAACGCTGACGGCGCTGGAGCACGGCGGTC
The DNA here is from genome assembly GCA_036568625.1 of Rhodanobacteraceae bacterium. GTDB lineage: Bacteria > Pseudomonadota > Gammaproteobacteria > Xanthomonadales > Rhodanobacteraceae > 66-474. The sequence continues at coordinate 15,913 of DATCSF010000062.1, forward strand.
AGCGCGAGATCGCTGCAACGGTGCAACAGGCGAAGGTCCCCGCTTCACCCCAGTCCGACCTTTTTGCCGCCGCGGCTGCCGATCCCCGGCTGGCGAAATTGGCCGACGCGCTGCGCGCGATCGATCCGGACTCCCTGACGCCACGCGAAGCCCTCGAAGCCCTTTACCGATTGCGCCAGGAACTGCCCGGCTCGTAAGACCCGGCGCGGGGTGCGATTACGACCCCGACCAATCGCACGCGCTCGACCCGCAGAGCGGCGCTCGTGCTGTCAGGGTTTGTCCTTGCCCGACGAGCGCTCGAGCGATTCTGCCTGCTCCAGCATCGGCGAACGATCCTGGACCGCCGCCGGCGAAACCGAAAACGCGGCCGTTTGTGCGCCGCTGCCGGGTGTGGGCCGAAGCGCCGTGCTGACCGCGGCGGGCGACCGCGAACCGACCAATGCGTTTTCGGCCATCGGCGTGAGGTGCGGCGCAGCGGCGTCCGCTGCCTCCGTCGCCGGTGCCGCGAGATGTGCCTCGTCTGGCATCGCGACGTCCGGGATCGCATTCCATTCCTCCGGGGTCATGCCTTCGGGAATCGCGTTGACCGGCAGGGCTTCGACGCGCGCGGACACGCGCCCGGCCTGAACCAGCGAACGAATTGCATGGAACACTTCCGCACGTCCGAACGGCTTCCTGACGAAGCCGTCGGCGCCGAAGCGCTGCACGTAGAATTGCTCGGTCGCCTGCTGATTGCCGCTCATCATGATGATCGGCGTGGTGCGGGTACCACTCTCGCGCCGCAGCGAACGCAGCACGGCAAACCCGGACATGCCAGGCAACACAATGTCCAGGAAGATCAGGTCCGGGGAGTGCGCTTGCGCCATTTCGATCGCACTTTCACCGTCGGCGGCCTTGAGCACCTCGTAACCGTCCTGTATCAGCATCTTGCCGAGTACCGCGCGGATGGTCGCGGAATCGTCCACCACCAGCACACGTGCCCCCAGCGCGGCGCGCAAGCGTTCGTCGGCCCGACGCTCGCCGGGCGCCGCGGTCTGGTTGACGAATCGCTTGAAGAGATCGAATACCGCCATCGTCTTCCCCAATGCCCCGTGCCGCTAGTTTCGGGCGCGCGCCGCTGGTCCGCAAGCGCTTCATCCGTGCCGGCGCCTTGCCCCCGGGGCGGCTGCATCCCGGTTTCGCTTGCACGCGACCCCAAGGGCACAAGCCGCTGAGCAGGCACGATTCGTGCCCATCGGCACCTCAATCAAAACACCAGCACGTCGCCGACCAGAACCACGTCGCGCACCGGCATTCCAGCGCCATGCGCTGGCGGGTGAAATACTCTTCCCGCGGGGGCTCGGCAGCGCCGAAACCCCACCGGTCCTCCTGCCGGCGACCCTGAGCAGCGTGGTTGCCTACCTGTTCAGCGCCATGGCGGATGTCGTGCTCGCGTACCGCAGCGGCGGCCCGGTGCCCGTCCGCGGTCCCATCCTCGCCTGCGCCGCGTTCGGCTTTTCGTTGTGGGCTGCGATCGGTGCGGGCAAGGACGCGGTGTACTGGAACTTCATGCTGTTGCGGGTCGGCATTCCGCTCTACGTGTGGCAGCCCCGGCGCGCGCAACGCATCGCGTCCGGCTAGTTCGCGTCGATGTCGCCCAGCGCACGGATCAGGCGACGCGCACGTTTGTCGGGCCGCTTCGGTGGCGGCTGGTAACCGGCCCGTTCGGCCCGCCGTTGTTCGCGCGCGGCTTCACGCGTCCTGACGGATGTTGCCGACTCCCGATAAAGCGTTTGCGCCAGCGCGGCCGAACCGCGCTTGTGCGCGAGCCCGATGATTTCGACTGCGAAGGTTTCTTCGCCGCGCCTGATGCGTAGCGCATCGCCGATCTTCACCGCATGCGACGGCTTGCAGGCGGCGTCCGCGATCGTCACGCGCCCGCGTTCGACCGCCTGCTTCGCCAGTGCGCGGGTCTTGAAGAAGCGCGCGGCCCAGAGCCATGCGTCGATGCGGGTTACGTCATCGTCCATCGCGCAGACACGACATCAGGCAAATTCGAGCGAGCCCCTATCCCAGCAAGGCGCGATTCATGCGGCGCACGAATGCCGCGGGGTCGGGCAACTGCGCGCCCGCGGTGATCTCGGCCTGTTCCAGCAGCAACAGTGCCAAGTCCCCCGCCCTCGCGTCGTCCGTTTCCGACTCCACGCGCTTGACCAGCGGGTGCGCGGGATTGATCTCCAGCGTGGGTTTGGAATCCGGCACGTCCTGCCCCGCCTCGCGCAGCAGGCGGACGAGGTGCGGCGCCAGTTCGTAATCGGACAGCGCCAGGCACGACGGCGAATCGGTGAGTCGCGCGGAAACGCGCACGTCGCCGACGCGATCGCCCAGGAGGTCCTTCAGCTTCTTCACCAGCGGCTCGGCTTCCTTCGCCACCGCTTCCTGCTTCTGCTTGTCGGCTTCGTCCAGCGGCAACTCGCCCTTGGCGACATTGCGGAACGATTTGCCCTCGTACTCGCCGAACTGGCCCATGATCCACTCGTCGACGCGATCGAACATCAGCAGCACCTCGATGCCCCTGGCCCTGAAAGCTTCCAGTTGCGGGCTACCGGAGGCGGCCTTGTAGCTGTCGGCGGTGACGTACCAGATTGCGTCCTGGCCTGGCTGCATGCGCGCGACATAATCGTCCAGCGACACACGCTGGTCGGCGCCCTCGCCCTTGGTCGAGGCAAAACGCAACAGCTTCGCGATGCGCTCGCGGTTGGACGGGTCCTCGACGATGCCCTCCTTCAGGGTATTGCCGAACGCCTTGCGGAAGGTTTCGAACTTTTCCGCGTCCTCATTCGCGAGCTTTTCGACAAGGTCCAGCACGCGCTTGACGCAGGACGCCTTGATCCGTTCGATGTGGCGGTTGTGCTGCAGGATTTCGCGGCTGACGTTGAGCGGCAGATCGTCGGCGTCGACCACGCCGCGCACGAACCGCAGGTAGTTCGGCAGCAGTTCCTCCGCCGCGTCCATGATGAACACGCGCTTGATGTAAAGCTTCACGCCCTTGCGCTCGTCGCGCGCGCCCATCAGCAGGTCCAGCGGCGGCTGCGAGGGGATGTACAGCAGCGTGGTGAAGCGCTGGCTGCCCTCGACGCGATTGTGGCTCCACGCCAGGGGATCGTTGAAGTCGTGGCCCAGGGATTTGTAGAACGCCTTGTATTCGTCCCCGGTGATATCGGCCTTCGGCTTCGTCCACAGCGCCGAAGCGTCGTTGATGGTTTCCCATTCAGCGGCGGGCTTGCCATCCTTCTGCTTGTGCATCCTGATCGGGAACGCCACGTGGTCGGAGTACTTGCGGATCAGGTCGCGGAGCTTCCAGTTGTCCAGGAATTCGGTGTTGTCGTCCTTCAAATGCAGGATCACGCTGGTACCGCGCGCGGCCACGTCTTCGGCGGCAAGCGAATACTCGCCCTGGCCATCGCTTTCCCAACACACGCCGTCTTTCGAACCCGCGCGGCGACTCAGCACCGTCACCTTGTCGGCCACCACGAATGCGGAATAAAAACCCACGCCGAACTGACCGATCAGGCGCGCGTCCGCCTGCTGCTCGCCCGAAAGCGATTCGAGAAAACGCCGCGTGCCGGAACTCGCGATCGAGCCCAGGTTCGCGACCGCTTCGTCACGGCTCATTCCAATGCCGTTGTCGCGCACGGTGATCGTCTTGGCGTCCTTGTCGAATTCGACGTCGATGTGCAGCTCGCTGTCTTCGCCCAACAGTTCGGGCTTTCCGATCGCCTCGAAGCGCAGCTTGTCGCAGGCGTCGGAAGCATTGGAGACCAGTTCGCGCAGGAAGATTTCCTTGTGCGAATACAGCGAGTGCGTGACCAGGCGCAGGACCTGCGCGACTTCGGCTTCGAACGGGCGGGTCTCGGCGGTGGGGGTGTTCATACGGCATGCTCCGTGATTGCTGCAACTTATATGAATTCCTCTCGTCCGGGAGAGGGTGGCGCAAGGCGCCGGGTGGGGGCCGGATCTCGACTACGGTACGAGAGCCGAATCCTCACCCCAACCCCCTCCCGGAGGGGAGTCCCAAATCAGACGACCGCGATGCCGCGCAGGCGCGCGATCCGTTCCTCGATCGGGGGATGGCTCATCCACAGGCGCTGGAACCCGCGCGCCAGCTCGCCCGAGATGCCGAACGCATGGACGGCCTTCGGCAGCGTGTTCGCGCCATGCTGCATCCCGAGCCGCTGCAGCGCCGAAATCATGCGTTCGCGACCGGCCAGCCGGGCGCCGCCGCCGTCGGCGCGGAACTCGCGCCAGCGCGAGAACGCCATCACGACCAGCGATGCAATCAGGCCGAACACGATCTGCAACACGATCACGATCGCGAAGTAACCCATCCCGCCGCCACGGTTGTTGGTCCCGCTGATCGCGCTGTCGATGATCCGGCCGACCACGCGCGCCAGGAAGATCACGAAAGTGTTGAGCACGCCCTGCAACAGGGTCATGGTCACCATGTCGCCGTTTGCGACGTGGGTGATCTCGTGCCCCAGCACCGCGCTCACCTGGTCGCGATCCATGCTGTGCAACAGGCCCGTGCTGACCGCGACCAACGCGTGGTTGCGACTCATGCCGGTCGCGAACGCATTCATCTCGGGCGCGTCGTAAATGGCGACTTCGGGCATGCCGACCCCAGCCTTCTGCGCCAATTGCTGCACGGTCGCGACCAGCCAGCGCTCCTGTTCGGTTTCCGGCCGTTCGATGACGTGCGCGCCGGTGGTCCACTTGGCGAGCGGCTTGGACATGGCGAGCGAAATGAGGGCGCCGCCGAAACCGAAGACCGCGGCAAAACCCAGCAGCGGCCCGAGGCCGCCAAAGCCACTGGCCGCGAGCCAGGCGTCGATGCCGAAGATCTTGCTGATGATCGCCAGCAGCGCCAGCACCGCGATGTTGGTGAGGACGAAAAGCAGGATTCTGCGCATGATTCAATGAACCTCGTTGACGACCATGGACCCCGCCACACGATTCCCGCCCGCTCTTCCCGAGGGTGCAAATCCCTCGTCCGGCAACGGATTCCGCGGTGCGGTCCCTGGGTCGAAATGCTGGCGGCCCGACGTCCATGCAATCGGGCCGCACGAAGACGAATTCAAGTAGCTGCCGCCCGCTTTCGTGCCATTCCCGTTCGACCCCGGAAATACCCGATCGTTCGAACGCCCGCGCCTCGCGCCGACGACGACCGTCAGGCCCGGCCCATGCGGATGATCCAGCGGTACAAAACAATCACGGTGGCGGCGAACATCACGCCCCCGATCCAGATCGCGGGCCTCGCGAAGCTGTCGCCCACCAGCGCAATCGGATGCTGGATGCCACTCAAGCCCACGATGCCGGCGAAAATCACCGCCAACAGGCTTTCGCCCACGATCAGCCCGGACGCCAGCAACACGCCCAACTGCTTGGTCGGCTCGGCTCCGGGATGGCGGTCGGCGCGACGATCGAACCACGCGCCGACCAGAGCACCCACCACCACCATCAAGGTGGTCGAAGTCGGCAGGTAAATGCCCAGGCCCACGGCCAGGGGCGGCAGGCGCGGGCCCTTTTTCGCCACGCCCAACAGTTCATCGAGGAGGATGATCCCAACGCCGATGGCCGCGCCCAGGCCGATCATGTCCCACGGCACCTCGCCGGTGATCACGCCATTGGCCAGCGCAGAAATCAACCCCGCCTGCGGCGCGGGCAGTGCATGCGCAGGATCGGCGCCCGGCGCGCCAAGGAAACCGTAGGTGCTCTGCAACAAATCCAGCACCGGCGGGATCACCACCGCGCCGGCCAGCACACCGATCACCAGCGCCCACTGCTGCATGGACGGCGTGGCATCCACCAGTTGGCCGGTTTTCAGGTCCTGCAGATTGTTGTTGGCGATCGACGCCACCGCGAACACGATCGCGGTGATGAACAGCGCGAATCCGACCAGCGCCTTGTCCGCGCCCGGCGGCAGGAACGGCTTCACGCCAACCACCAACAGCAGCGCCGCGATCACCACCACCAGGATGCCCACGCCCGACAATGGACTGTTGGACGATCCGATCAATCCGGCCATGTAGCCGCACACCGCCGACACCAGAAAACTCAGCAGGATCACGAATGCCACGCCGCCGATCACCAGCGTCCAGCTCACGGCACCCAGCCCGTTGTTGACGCTGAAGTGCCACAGGAGATACGCGATCGGGATCATGCAGATCAGCGAAACCAGGCCGACCATGCCGATCGGCATGTCGTGCTCGGTACGTGGCAGTTGGTACAAGGTTCCGGCTTTGCGCGCACGCGACGCACGGAACGCGCCGGCGAGGCCCGAAACCAGCGGCTTCACCAGTTTCGCCAGCGTCCAGATCGCGGCCACGCCGATGGCGCCGGCGCCGATGAAGCGCACGTATTGGCTCCAGCCGGCTTGCGCGACGTCGGCAGCCGCGCCCGCCGTCCAATGCAGGTGGGTGAAGTACGGAACCGCCCACGCCCAGCCGATCGCGGCACCGACCAGCATGGCCACGCCCACCCACAAGCCGACCAGATGGCCGATCGCGAACAGGGCGAACGAGAGACCGAAATCGAAGCCGGTGGCGCCGGCGCGATCTCCGCCCACCCGGAAATAATCGGTCACGCTGGCGGCGAACACCTTCGTCTGCACGATGACGTAGAAGACCGCCGAAACGATCGCGCCCCACAGTACCGCCTTGAGGCCCGCGGCACTCGCTTCCGCAGCCGCCGCGGGGGCAGGCGCTTCGATCCCGCGCGCGCCGCTTGCGGAGGGCACCGATTCCACTTCGGCCATGCGGCCGATCTGCTCGTCGGACCCGCTGCCGACCTTCAGCACCTCGGCGCAGGCGACGCCCTCGGGATACGGCAAGTCCGAATCCGTCACCAGCGCGCGCCGCAAGGGGATGGTGTACATCACGCCGAGGATGCCGCCGGTCGCGCAGATGCCGGCCGAGATCCAGAACGGAAACCCGCTCCAGTAGCCGACGATCACCAGGCCCGGCAGCACGAAAATGATCGACGACAACGTGCCGGCCGCCGAAGCGATCGTCTGCACGATGTTGTTTTCCTGAATGGTGGCGTCGCGCATCGCCTTCAGGATCGCCATCGAGATCACCGCGGCGGGGATCGATGTCGAGAACGTCAGGCCCGCCTTCAGTCCGAAATAAACGTTCGCGGCGGTGAACACGATCGTGATGATGACGCCGATGACGATGCCCCGGATCGTCAACTCGTGGCGCCTGGGCATTCCGCTCACTGCATTCATGGACACAACCCCTAGGTGAATTTCCCGCCGCACGGCACCGCGCGGCCCGCACGCGCCGGGCGGCGCCGGACGCGTCTGCCGCATACTAGCCGCCACGCACCGGGAGTCAAAGGAGGCTATTTGTTTTACCGTGGACGCTTCGCGCCCTCGCCCACCGGCGAACTGCATTTCGGATCGCTGGTCGCGGCACTGGCAAGTTGGTTGCGCGCGCGGCAGCAACGTGGCCAATGGCTGCTGCGCGTCGATGACATCGATCCGCCACGCGAAACGGCGGGCTCGGCGCGGTCGATCCTCGCGGCGTTGCAATGCCTGGGACTCGAGGCCGATGCGCCGACACTGTACCAGTCCACCCGTAGCGATGCCTACGCCGCCGCCTTGCAGCATCTGCGCAATGGCGGCCACGCATTCCCCTGCTGGTGCAGCCGCGCGGACCTGGAATCCACTGGCGGCGTGCACCGCGATGGCCATTGCATCGTGGCGCCGCGCAGCGATCGCGCGCCCGCCTGGCGCGTGCGCGTACCGGGCCTCGACGTGGCATTCGACGACGCACTCCAGGGTCCGCAACACCAAAACGTGCGTGAAGCCGTGGGCGACTTCGTGCTGAAACGCGCCGACGGGCTGTGGAGTTACCAGCTCGCCTGCGTGGTCGATGACGCATTCCAGCGCATCACCGAAGTGGTGCGCGGCTGCGATCTGCTGGATTCAACGCCGCGCCAGATCCTGCTGCAGCGTCTGCTCGGCCTGCCCACGCCTGCATACCTGCACCTGCCGCTGGCCGTGGACGCGGAAGGCCACAAGCTGTCCAAATCCAGCGATGCGACGCCTCTCGACCTGCGCGATCCACGCGCAACGCTCGCACACGCGCTCCGCTTCCTTGGACAGCGCGTGGCGGAAACGCCGGATGTCCAGACCCTTTTGCATACGGCCGTGGAACGGTTCGACCTTGCCGCAGTACGCGGCGTCACTACGCGGAATATCCACGACCTGACCTGACGCGCCCGCGTCAATCCTGCGCCAAGCCGGGTGGCGCGAGCCCGCGAGCGTAGCAGGCCGCGGCACGCTTCTCGAAGGCTCGCCCGCGCCGCGCGCAACGCGTAGGATGGCGGTATCGTCATCACCCGAAAGGAGCCGTCATGAGCGCACGCGTGGCACTGGTTACCGGGGGCACCGGCGGCATCGGTACCGCGATCGTCCATCGGTTGACGAAGATGGGCCACAAGGTCGCGACCAATTACCGCAACGAGGAAAAAACCAGGGCCTGGCGCGACAAGCTGGCGGGCGAAGGCATCGAGGTGTTCACCGTCAAAGGCGACGTTGCGGACCCGCAATCGTGCGAGCAGATGGTGAGGGCGATCCAGGACCGGCTCGGGCCGATCGACATCCTGGTCAACAACGCCGGCATCACCCGCGACACCACCTTCCACAAGATGACTTACCAACAATGGATCGACGTGGTGAACACCAACTTGAACGCGTGCTTCAACGTGACACGTCCGGTGATCGAGGGCATGCGGGCGCGCAAGTGGGGCCGGATCGTGCAGATCAGTTCGATCAATGGCCAGAAGGGCCAGTACGGGCAGGCCAACTACGCCGCGTCGAAAGCCGGCATGCACGGCTTCACCATTTCGCTGGCGCAGGAAAACGCGAAATTCGGCATCACCGTCAATACGGTTTCGCCCGGCTACATCGGCACCGACATGGTGATGGCCGTGCCCGAGGACGTGCGTGCCAAGATCGTCGCGCAGATTCCGCTGGGACGGCTGGGCGAACCGGACGAAATCGCCTACGCCGTCGCGTTCTTCCTTGACGACAAGGCCGCGTGGATCACCGGCGCCAACCTCGCGATCAACGGCGGCCATTACATGGGTTGGTGAAACGCCGACACCGATTCCACGCTGCAGGTCGCCGTGGGCGACCCGATTCATCGCGCATCGGTGCGAGTAACGCCGCGCAATCATGCGCCCTTTCATCGCAATCATGCGCACACTTCGATGTGTTCAAAATGTGAAGAAAAGTTGCACACCCGACGAATTGTGACGGGAGTCCAGACGGCACGATCCGCGCCCTGTAAAAAGTGTGCGTGTGGGAGGGAACCATTGTCGAGAATCCCAAGGAGGGAAAGAGACGAATGGCGACCTTGTCATTTCTCATTGCTTTCGCGGTCGCAGGTGGGCAGGTCATGTTCGCCGGCGCCGTCGCGACGCCTACCGCTGCGAGCGTGCCGTTGGTAGAGCACCCATCCGGGGAATCCACGCCGTACGTTACCGCCCGGACCGGCAGGTTCGATGATCCGCCGCGCGTAATCACCACCCGGCCCATGGATCGGGACAGCAACCGCGCCGAAGTCGTGGTGACTTACCTTTGAAAGCCCGGCTGCTTGTGCGGCCGATTGCAGGTCGACCGCGTTGAACCCGCTGCGGTCCGTCCGGGATGACCCGGACGACAGCCGTCCCGGCGATCGCTTCCTCCGTCAGAGACGCTGCGGCGCCTTTTCGATCTTGGCGTGGCTGCGCAGCACGTCGAGAAAGGCCTGGAACTCGGCGCCGCCATAGGCACGCGCCATCTGCTCGCGCAGAAAACCCTGCGCTTCCGCGGGCACCTTCGACGGATCGCCGGGCGTGACGGCGCTCAGCACCACCAGTGCATAACGGCCCTTTTCAAGCGGCACCAGCGCACGCGTGGCGGAATTCCTGGCGGGATCGGCCATTTCGAACACCGCTTTCAGCAGATCGGGATCAAGATCTGCGGCGTTGCGCATCACGCCGGTCTTCTGCTGCACCGTCTGGCCGGCCGCTTGCGCCAGCGCGTCCAGCTTTTCGCCGTCCTGCAGTTTGGCGAACGCGGCGTCGGCGACGGTCTTCGCTGCGGCGGCCACGCGCTGCTGGACAATGGCTTGCTTGATCTGATCGCTCACTTCCTTGAGCGGTTTGATCGCCGCCGGGACGTGCTTGGCAATGTGGACCACGACCATGTGGTCATTGCCTAGGTCGATCGGGTCGGACGTATTGCCTTGCACCAGCACGATGTCCGAGAACGCAGCCTTGACCACCTTGGGATTGGCAGCCAATCCGGTCTTGGCGCCATCGCGCCCGAACAGCGGCGTGGTCTGGATGGTCAATCCAAGCTTCTGCGCGGCAGGTTTAAGCGAAGTCGGATCGTTGTAGATCATGTCGGTCAGCTTGCTGCCGACATCGCGATAGGTGTCCTGGCGCGCGTCCTTCGTCGCCTCCTGCACCAGTTGATCGCGTACCTGCGCAAAGGTTTCGGTGTGGCCCTCGCGTACGTCGCGCACGTCGATGATGTGGTAACCGTCCGAGGTCAGTACCGGATCGGAAATCTCGCCCTTCTTCAGCTTGTCCAGCGCAACCTGGAACTCGGGGCCGGCATCGCCCTTCGACAGCCAGCCGAGATCGCCACCCTGGCGCTTCGAACCCAGGTCGTCGGAATACTGTTCGGCCAGCTTGGCGAAGTCCGCGGCCGGCGCCTTGGCCAGCGCTTCGATCTTTTGTGCCTTGGCGAGCGCCGCCTGCTTCTGCGCCGCGCTGGGCTTGGCCGGCAGCTTGACCAGGATGTGCGACACCTGCCACTGCGGCGGGCTGACGAAGCGCGACTTCTCCTTGTCGTAACGCGCCTGCAAGGCCTTGTCGCTGAGGTCCGGCGTGATCTTCATGGTGGCCGCGTCGAGGTCGATGTAGTCCACCGAAATCTCTTCGGGCGTCATGAAGCCCTTCTGGTGCTGCTCGTAGTAATCCGCGATCTGCGCGTCGGTGACCTGCTGTTGCTGCTCGGTCGGGGCAGGCGCCGGCAGTTCGACGTAGCTGAAATCGCGTGTCTGCAACTGCAGACGCAGGAAGGCTTCGGCTTCGGCCTTGGTGCTGAAGGCGGTGGCGACGATGGCCTGTGGAACCTGCTGGGTCGCGAGATCCGAACGAATTTCGTCCTGGAACTGCTCCGCGGTCTTGCCCTGCTGCGCCAGCCAGGCGAGGTAGGTGGACGGATCGAACTTGCCGTTCACCTGGAAAACGGGATACGAAGCGATCTGGTCGCGCACAACGGCGTCGGGCACCTTGATGCCGAACGTCTCGTTCGCGTTGATCAGCAACTGTCGATTGATCACCTGCTTCAGCACTTGCTCCTTGAATTCGGGCTTCTCGAACTCCGCAGGGTCCATGGTGTTGCCGGGCTGGTTCAACTGCTGCTGCCTGGCGTTGTTCAATGCGGCGGTGAAATCCTGCTGCGATATTTCGTGACCGTCGACCTTGGCAACCCAGGTCGCATTGCTCTGGCTGAAATAGCCTTCGATGCCGAAGAACAGGAACGCGACGACCACCAGCACGCCGAAAATCGCGATGACGATCCAGCTTTTGAACAGGTTGCGAATGGCTTGCAGCATGGTTTCCGCCGTGACGATGGCCAAATCAGCCAAGTATTGTAGGGCAAGCCGCGCCGCCGCACCGCGATGCAGGTCCGGCGGCCTATGGTGGGCGCTGTAGGGATCGAACCTACGACCCTCTCCGTGTAAAGGAGACGCTCTACCGCTGAGCTAAGCGCCCACGTTTCAATCAAATGCCGCGTCGCGCGCAGCGCGATTATCGCTCCCTCTCCCAGAGAGGGGCTACCCCCGCCGAACCGTGGCGTAATCAGGATCGCGAAGCAATGGCATACCCCCGAAACACTGCGGCCGACGCAACGCGCGTCGGCCGCAAATTCCGCGCGCGGCCGGCAGGCGCCGGTCGCGCTGGGAGCCTCAGTTCAGCGCGTCTTTCAGCGCCTTGCCGGCCTTGAACGCCGGCACCTTCGACGCCTTGATCTTGATGGTCTGGCCGGTGCGCGGATTGCGGCCGGTACGCGCGGCGCGCTTGCGCACCACGAAGGTACCGAAACCGACCAGCGAAACGTCGTCGCCCTTCTTCAGCGCACGCTTGATCTGATCGGTGACGGCGTCGAGCGCACGGCCGGCATCGGCCTTGGACAGATCGGCGTGATCGGCGATTGCGTTGATCAATTCAGCTTTGTTCATGGAGACTCCCTCTTGGGTTTCGAGCAGCCCGTGGAATATTCGGTGGAAGGACGTTTTCCGATGCCGCAGGTCACGTCTTGTCCGGTCGTGTTGCGATTCCCGTATCGATGCGCGACTTGAAAACGTCTGCGTCGCACGGCCCGGCCTTTATACCAGCGCCCCACAAGGCTCGCAATAAAGGCGGGGCTTGAATTTCAGCGTGTCGACCGGCCGAATGCAACTATTGATCGCGCCACCATGGAACACGTGAAAGCGCAAGTGCCGAACGGCGACGCGCCATGCATCACGCGTGCCGCCGGATCACCTGCCCGAAATTTCAATGCGTGCGCTTCGTGGCGCTCTCGTCGGCGGGCTCGTGCGGCGTTTCGACCGGCAGCTCGCTCACCTCGGGCGTAGCCACCTCAACCTGCGATGCCAGCGGGGTCAGCGGGCGTTCCAGCGCAAGGTCCAGCACCTGATCGATCCAGCGCACGGGATGGATGGTGAGCGCGTCGGTGATGTTCTTCGGGATTTCCGCAAGATCCTTCTTGTTCTCTTCCGGAATGATCACGGTGGTGATGCCGCCGCGATGCGCGGCCAGAAGTTTTTCCTTCAGGCCGCCGATCGGCAGCACGCGTCCGCGCAACGTGATCTCGCCGGTCATCGCCAGTTCCGCATGCACCGGATTCTTTGTCAGCGCCGACACCAGCGCGGTGCACATCGCGATGCCTGCGCTGGGACCGTCCTTGGGCGTCGCGCCTTCCGGTACGTGCACGTGGATGTCGTACTTGTCGTGGAAGTCCTGCTCGATGCCCAGCCGCTGGCTGCGCGCACGCACCACCGACTGCGCGGCCTGGATGGATTCCTTCATCACGTCGCCCAATTGGCCGGTGAGGATCAGCTTGCCCTTGCCCGGCACCACCGTGGCCTCGATGCTCAGGAGGTCGCCGCCGACCGAGGTCCAGGCAAGGCCCGTGACCAGCCCGATTTCGTTCTGCTGTTCCTTGCGGCCGAAATCGTGGCGGCGTACGCCGAGGTACTTGTCGAGGTTTTTGGATTCCACCTTGACCGCAGCCGGCGTGCGTTTCTTCGTGGCGGGTTTGGCCTTGGCGGCCGCTGCGGTTTCCCTTTCCTTGGCCGGCAGCTTGCCGCCTTCCTTCAGTGTCAATTCCTTGACCACCTTGCGGCAGATCTTGGCCAGCTCGCGCTCCAGGTTGCGCACCCCCGATTCGCGTGTGTAGTAGCGGATGATGTCGCGCAGCGCACCTTCGGCGACCGCAAGCTCCTCATCCTTCAAGCCGGCCGCTTTCTTTTGTTTCGGCAGCAGGTACTTGGTGGCGATCGCGACCTTCTCGTCCTCGGTGTAACCGGGGATGCGGATCACCTCCATGCGGTCCAGCAGCGGCGCCGGGATGTTCATGGAATTGGCGGTCGCGATCCACATCACCTCCGACAGGTCGAAATCAACCTCGAGGTAGTGATCGTTGAAGGCGTGGTTCTGTTCCGGATCCAGCACTTCCAGCAGCGCCGCCGAAGGATCGCCGCGGAAATCCATCGCCATCTTGTCGATCTCGTCCAGCATGAACATGGGGTTCTTGGTCCCCACCTTGGCCATGTTCTGGATGATCCGGCCCGGCAGCGAACCGATGTAGGTACGGCGATGGCCGCGGATTTCGGCTTCATCGCGCACGCCGCCCAGGCTTTGGCGCACGAACTTGCGATTGGTCGCGCGCGCGATCGAGTGCCCCAGCGAGGTCTTGCCGACGCCGGGCGGGCCCACGAGGCACAGGATCGGCCCCTTGATCTTGTTCACGCGCTGCTGCACGGCCAGGTATTCGAGGATACGTTCCTTGACCTTCTCAAGGCCATAGTGATCCTCGTCCAGCACCTGCTCGGCCATCCGCAGATCCTTGCGCACCTTGCTGTGTTTCTTCCACGGCACGGCCGTCAGCCAGTCGAGGTAATTGCGCACCACCGTGGCCTCGGCCGACATCGGCGGCATCTGCTTCAACTTGTTGAACTCGGTCTTGGCCTTCGCCAGCACCGGCTTGGGCATCCCGGCCTGCTCGATCTTCTTCGACAGCGCGTCGATTTCGTTGCCACCCTCCTCGATGTCGCCCAGTTCCTTCTGGATCGCCTTCATCTGCTCGTTGAGGTAGTACTCGCGCTGGCTCTTCTCCATCTGGGTCTTGATGCGCCCACGGATGCGCTTCTCGACCTGCTGCAAATCAAGCTCGCTTTCGACCAGTCCGATCAGCATCTCGGTACGCGCGCCAACCGCGAGCGTGTCCAGCACCTTCTGCTTGTCCGCGAGCCGCACCGACAGGTGGGCGGCCACGGAATCGGCCAACCGCGACAAGTCATCGATGCCGGAGAGGCCCGTCAGCACCTCGGGCGGCAGCTTGCGGCTCTGGCGCACCAATTGCTCGAACAGGCTCACCAGCATGCGCGCGGCGGTTTCAAGTTCCACCGTCGGGCGATCGAACAGCGGCTGCAGCGGTACCGCGTGCGCACGCAGCATGCCATCGCGCTCGAAGCAGCTTTGCAACTGCGCGCGCGACTGGCCCTCGACCAGCACCTTGACCGTGCCGTCGGGCAGCTTCACAAGCTGCAGCAGGTTGCCGATGGTCCCGACCGTGTGCAGATCGGCTTCGGTCGGATCGTCGGTCTCGGGCTGCTTCTGCGCCAGCAGCAGGATGTGGCGATCGCCTTCCATCGCCGCTTCCAGCGCCTTCATCGATTTTTCGCGCCCGACGAACAGCGGGATCACCATGTGCGGATACACCACCACGTCACGCAGCGGCAGCACGGGCAGCCCGATGGTCGCGGTTACGGATTCGTTGATTTCGGTTGCCATGTCGGATTCAGGGGCCGTATTGCTTCAAACCCGCGAAAGGCGGGCGTTGTCATGAGAATGGAGGCGGCGCGCGTCGGGATCAAGCGTCCAACAGTGATGCTGCTCGCAGTGCGAGGCGGAAACGGGTGATATTGGGGTTTTCCGGCAAAGCCGGATTCAGTCCAACCTGCCAAATGCGCAAGCCATGGATGGCCGAACGCCGAAGCGAACATCGCGCCGTTGCGTGACGCCGAGCATCGCAGCGCCAAGCGGGAGCAAGGCGTGCATGTCCGAGCAGAGGGATGTGCGACTAAATTGGCAGGGACTGCCGATTTGAACGCCGAAGGCGGTCCCGAGCGCCAGCGAGGGGCGAGCCACAGGGATGCGGCGAGTAGTTCGCGCCGCTCGCTTGGCGCGAGAAGCGCAGGGAAGTTGAGGACCAGGCGCAATGGTTTTGCCTACTTTCCCCGAAAGGAAAGTAGGTCGCGCGCTCAGCGCGCGAAACCAGCCTTTAGTCGCCCATCTGCTTCTGCAGATGCTCGCGACGTTCCTGCGCATCCAGCGACAGCGTTGCGATGGGGCGCGCCTCGAGGCGTTCCAGCCCGATTTCCTCGTCGGTTTCCTCGCAATAACCGTAGCGGCCTTCCTCGATCTTGCGCAGCGCCTTTTCGATCTTGGAAATCAGCTTGCGG
>DATCSF010000063.1:0-4927 GCA_036568625.1 Rhodanobacteraceae bacterium
ACCGGATGGATGGTGACGTATTGCAGCGTGGAGAACCGCACGTGCCCGCGCAACTTCTCGATGCCGCCCTTCTTGCGCAGGCGATCGAGCAGATCGGGCGGGATCACCAGCACTTCCAACCGGTCGTCCTTCAGCGCGGCGATGCTTTCGCCGATGCCCGGCTCGAAGTTCCAGCCCAGCACCACCACGCGATCCCAGCCGCCCATCAAGTTGTCGCGTTGTGCGATCGCGCGACGCAACGTGGCGTCGCCCGTCAGCTTGTTGGGCGAATCCACCAGCACCAGCGTCTTTTTGCCGCCGTACACGACCTGCCCGAGGTTGCGCTGCGGATTGTTGTCCGGATCGACGGGCAGCGCGCCGTACAGCGACAGCACGATCGAAGACAGGTCGCCGATGCGGAACTTGCGGCCGAGTTCCGTCTTCGCCGCTTCGACGTGGTAGTCGCCGATCGCTTGGTACAGGAATGGCTTGGCGTTCTGATCGATCAGCCGCTTGCGCGTGATCAGGCACGCAGGCTTGCCGATGTCGGTAGTGATCCAGCGGCGACCGAGTTTCTCAGCGACGGCTGCAGTGGCACCGGAGCCGCAGTTGAAATCAGCAACGAGATCTTCTTGCGCCGTGGAAGCTTTGAGAATTCTCTCCAATAGGGATGGCGGCTTTGCTGTCTCGTAGTCGAACCCTTCCGCCTTTCCTTCGGCTCCAGTGCCAACGTCATCCCACAAGTCATTCCAAATGGACTGAACGGCACGGCCCTTGGTCTCGTGCTCATAGTGTTTCCTTCGTACGAGGCCGGATGAGGAGTAATACAACCGATCCTCTCGTTCCAACTGCTCCATGTTCTCGCGCGTGACAAGCCATCGCCTTGTCACCCCCTTCCATTCGTACTCTGGCCCGCGCCCCCCGGGTGCGGTCAGATCAACATCTTGATAGCGACCGCGAGCATCTCGATGCTTGAAAGTTTTCTCAGCATCTTCGTACTCGGCATAGGCGCCGTACCATGCCATTGCTGGAGTCTTGCGATAGAAATGGATAACACTATGGACGCGTCCGTATGCTCCAGCGTCGTTATGCGCATTAGCCGACCGCCAGATGATTTCGTTGCGGAAATTTTCTTTACCAAATATTTCATCGAGCGCAGCTTTTACGTAATGACCCACATGCCAATCCAGGTGCACGTAGATCGAACCGGTATCGGCTAGCAACTCGCGCATCAGCACCAGCCGCGGCGTGATCATCGCCAGGTACGATGCAGTGCCGTCTGACCATGTGTCGGAGTACGCGAACTGTTCGATCACCGTCGGCCGCTGCTCCAATTCCACCCCGGGCAGCATGACCTTGGTGCGGTAGTCGGCCTTGGAATCGAACGGTGGATCGATATAGATCAAATCCACCTTGCCGCGCAGGCTGGGCGTCTGTTCGTCGCCGGCCAGCAGCGCGGCCATCGCCAGCAGGTTGTCGCCGTAGATCAGGCGATTGGTCCAGCCCGCATCCTCGCCCGCGCGCAAGCGCTCGGTACGCCGGGCGACATCGAGCATGTCCGCCTCGGCCACGTCCTTGGACGGCAGCACCCACTCGCGCGTCTGCAGGCCGACGCGATGCTTGCCCTCCAGCCCTTCCAGGATGCGCTCGGCCTGCGCCTTCCCCGCCGCGACGATTTTCGGCAATTCCTCGAGCAGCGATTTCCCCATGAACCTGTCGCTTCCATCGAATTAACCTTTCAAGTTAATCACAATGAACGCAAAAGGTGAACTGCCGCGTGCACGGTTCCGTACCGTGCCTCGGCATGAAAGAGGAACGTGAAGCGTTCTCGAAGCGACTGGCCCAGGCGATGCGCGACGCCGGTCTGGAGGCGCGCCCGAGCGTGTTGATGCGCGAATTCAACCTGCGCTACCGGGGCCAATCCGTCAGCTTCCAGTCGGCATCGCGCTGGCTGCGCGAGCGCTCGATTCCGACCCAGGACAAGTTGCGCCTTATCGCAAAACTCCTGGGCGTGGAGCCGCATGTGTTGCGGTTCGGCACCACCGCGCCCGCCGTCGCCGAATCACCCGCCCCGTGGCATGCGGGACTGAAGCCGCAGGACCACGAAATGATCGAGGCTTACCTCGCTTTGCCCGCCTCGCGACGCAAATTGGTACGCGACCTTGTGACTGCTTTGCGCAGCTAAAGGAATTCCGATCGGCCTGCATTCTCGTCATTCCCGCATAAGTGGGAATCCAGTGTCTACGCGGCAGCACGTTGACCTTCAAAGGCGCTGGGTCCCGGGTCTCGCTACGCGACCCCGGGATGACGAGCAAAGACAGGAGCCACCTCGCACTCGACCGTCCACGGCCAAGCCGCCGCGGCTGTTTCCTTGTACTTGTCCTTCATGGCGGCGCCCGGCTAGTGCCGGCGGGCCTGATCCACTTGGGCGGCAAGCCGTTGCGCTTCCCGGCGATTGTTGTTCAGCACGATCTGGCTGATACGGAGCGTGGACATCCACGCGCGCAGGTTGTCGAGCAGGGAAGGAGCCGACTTGAAGCGCGAGAGGATCGCGAGCGCCTCCTGTTCGCTGATCGGTGACGGGCAGTCGACGAATTCCTGGTCGGCATAGGACGACTCGCGATAACAACGATCCCAGATGTATTGCTGCACGGCCCAAGGGGTCAGGCCGCGCACCTGCTGCCGGTAGGCGGGGTCCTGCTCGCGGATGATGGATTCACCACCGACACCCGACAGGGAGTAGTAATTCTCGAGCTGACCGCGCAGATTTTCGTCAGCGATCAGACCGAGTTCGCCGGCGCTGCGCATCTCGGTAAAGGAGGCATCGGAAGGCACGAAAGGCAGCGTCTGGCTGGCCTGATAATACGCAAGCACGGTCTTCCACGCGGAGCCATCCACGAGCTGGCCGTGCTCGCCATAGGCGATTGCGGCGCGCCCGTAGCTAGACACCGTGTCCCAATAGGCGAGCGTGGTGCCGAAGCTTTTGCCGTCTGTCGACAGGTCCGCATGGATGCGCCGGTAGTAACCGTCGGCACGCGCCAAGTCCTGCCGGCCCTGGTTCCAGTTGCTCACTTCCAGTGCGATCAGGATGCCGACCACCACGATCACGAGTTCGATGACCGCTGCCGTCCAGTCATACGTGCGGAGCCGCGTCCCCAACCTCGAAATGTTCACGCGCACCCCCGGTGAATTGCACCCCATTGGCCGACAGCGCGATCAGGTTATGGCACCGCCGGTCAACACTCCACCACGTTGACGGCCAGCCCGCCGCGGCTGGTTTCCTTGTACTTGTCCTTCATGTCGCGGCCGGTGTCGCGCATGGTCTTGATGACCTTGTCCAGCGACACGCGGTGCTTGCCGTCGCTGCGCATCGCCATCCGCTGCGCGTTGATGGCCTTCACCGACCCCATCGCATTGCGCTCGATGCAGGGAATCTGCACGAGGCCGCCGATCGGATCGCAGGTGAGGCCGAGGTTGTGTTCCATGCCGATCTCGGCGGCGTTCTCGACTTGAAGCACGCTGCCACCGAGCGCGGCGGTGAGCGCGCCTGCGGCCATCGAGCAGGCGACGCCGACTTCGCCCTGGCAACCGACTTCCGCACCGCTGATCGAGGCGTTCTCCTTGTAGAGGATACCGATCGCACCTGCGGTCAAAAGAAAATCGATCACACCCTGCTCGTTCGACGTCGGGCAGAAACGATCGTAGTAATGCAGCACCGCCGGCACGATGCCGGCCGCACCGTTGGTCGGCGCGGTGACCACACGGCCGCCCGCGGCGTTTTCCTCGTTGACGGCGAGCGCGTACAGATTCACCCAATCCAGGATCGTCAGCGGGTCTTTCAATGAAGCCTCCGGCCGGTCGCGGAGTTCCGAATACATCGCCGGCGCACGCCGCTTCACGTGCAGGCTGCCCGGCAATTCGCCGGGCGAGCGCAGTCCACGTGCGACACAATCCTGCATCGCCTTCCAGATGACCAGCAAACCCGAACGCACCTCGGTTTCGCTGCGCCAGACCTTTTCGTTTTCCAGCATCAACTCGGCGATGGTCATGCCGTGCCGTTCGCACAATGCCATCAATTCGTCGCCGGAATGGAACGGATGAGGCAGCGGCGTGGTATCGGCGACGATGCGATCGGCTGCGGCCTCGTCGGCGTTGACCACGAAACCGCCGCCCACCGAGTAGTAGTCGCGCGTGACGATCACCCCGCCCGCTTCGTCGAACGCCGTGTAGCGCATGCCGTTGACGTGATACGGCAGCTTCTGGCGCTTGTTCCAGATCAGGTCGGTCTTTTCGTCGAACGCAATCTCGCGCGCACCCTGGAGGCAGATGTGTCCGGACGCGCGCACGCGTTCCAGCAGCGGCGGGATCGCGTCGGGATCGATCTTGTCCGGCCAGTTGCCTTCCAGCCCGCAGAGCACCGCCTTGTCGGTGCCGTGGCCGCGGCCGGTCATTGCCAGCGAACCGTACAGCTCCACCGTCACGCGCGCGACGCGATCCAGAGCCTGCCCCGGACTCGATCCGGGGTCGCCGGTTTCGGCGAGCCAGCGCTCGACGAAGCGCGCCGCCGCGCGCATCGGCCCAATGGTGTGCGAGGACGATGGACCGATGCCGATCTTGAATACATCAAAGACACTTACTGCCATGGCAGCGATGCAGGGATGAAGGCGCGACTATTCTACGCTTCGATGCGGTCGAACTTGTTGCCGTCATTCCGGGGCGGCGGCGGGTGAAGTCCGCTGCAGAACCCGGAATCCAAGCGCCTTCGTCGTTGCAATGAAAATCAAGACGCTGGATTGACCCGCGCCATCCTTGGCGCTCGCCTTCGGCCGCCTCGGCGTTCGCGTTGGCTGTCCTGCCAACGCAGTCGGGTTCCTTTCGCGATGAAGCCGCGAACGGCCCCGGAATGACGACAAAAAGGTTTACGCTTTCCCGATCCCGCACCATGGGT
>DATCSF010000064.1:0-22818 GCA_036568625.1 Rhodanobacteraceae bacterium
ATCCACCACAGCCCGTTGCCGCGGGTGCCGAGCTGCGGCATCTGGTGGCGTGCATAGCTCATCAGACCCGACCATGCGTAGTCGATCTTCACGCCATTGAGTTGCGGAAACACGCGCAGCACGTCGCGCAGCAGCAATTTCTTCACCGCCCACGCGGACCGATTGCGGATTGAAATGCGGCCGCCCCACAACAGGCGCGTATCCTTGAGCGCGCGGTAATAGTCGAAGGCGAAACGGGTGTCGTAGATCGCGGCCTGCGTATCCAGGCATTCGCGCAGGCGCTCGCCCAGCGGTTCGGTCGCCATCACGTAGGTTGCGATCGGCAGCACCGCGCGATCGACCTTGCGTTCCAGACGCGCGAGATAGCCGCCGCAGGCCAGCACCACGGTTTGCGCCTTCACCTCGCCCGCATGGGTGCGAACGCGCCAGCCGGCGCCGTCGCGGTCGATGCGCCGCGCGCGTGAATTTTCATGGAAACTTACGCCCTGCCCTTGGGCCGCGCGCACCATGCCGTGCAGGTAATCGAGCGGATGCAGGTGCAAGGCGTTGCGCTCGAACAAGCCGTCGTGGTAGCGCTGGCTGTGGATCACCTGGCGCAACTGCGCTTCCGGAAGCCACTCCCACGCCACGCCATACGCTTGCGCGAGCAGGCGTTGGCGCTCGCGCAATACTTCCGGATCGCGAAACCAGTTGGCCCAGATCACCCCGGCGTCCAGTGCATCGCATTCGATCGCGTAGCGTGCAATACGCTTGCGGATCAGGTCGACGGCATCTGTTGTCGCTGAATACAGGCGGCGCGCGCGTTCCGCGCCGAGCTGCCGCAGCAGCGCGTCCTCGCCCAGCGAGTAGCCGCCGAACACGAAGCCGCCATTGCGGCCGGATGCGCCGTGTCCGATGCCGTCGCGTTCCAGCAACACCACGTCACGCGCGCCGCGTTCGGCAAGACCCAGCGCCAGGCACACGCCGGCGTAGCCGCCGCCGATGATCGCGACCCGCGCATCGTGGCTGCCCTCGAGTGGCGGCAACGGATCGAACGGACGCGCGCTGGCGGCGTACCAGGTTTCCGGCATCATCTGTCCAGCATAACCCAAGCCCGGCGTCTGACGGGGATCGGCATCGCCGCGCTTCTGTCAGCGTGGGGGGGTCGGGGCGTTTCCGATCAACTCGCGCAGCTCCGGATCGGCGGCGGCGAAGTGCAGCGTCGCGCGCACCATGCCCGCCTTGTTGCCGCAGTCAAAGCGCGTACCCGCGAAACGATGCGCCAGCACGGGCGCCTCGCCGAGCAGCGCCGCGATCGCGTCGGTCAGCTGGATCTCGCCGCCTGCGCCGGGCGTGGTTTGTTCCAGCAGATCGAAAATACGTGCCGGCAACACGTAGCGGCCGACCACCGCGAGGTTGGAAGGCGCATCTTCGGGTTGGGGTTTCTCGACCATGTGCCGGATGCGATCGCCGCCGCCATCGACGTCGACGATGCCGTACTTGCCGGTATCGGCATGCGGTACTTCCTCGACCGCCAGCACGCCGGTCTTGCCGTCGGCTGCGCGCTCGGCCATCTGGCGCAGCGCGCCCGGCCCGTCGTTCACGATCAAGTCGTCGGGCAGAATGATGCCGAAGGGTTCACTGCCGACCACGGCCTTCGCACACAACACCGCATGGCCCAGGCCCAGCGCCTGTTCCTGGGTGACGTACACGCAGCGGACGTGCGGCGGCAACAAGCCTTGCACCATGGCCAGCAATTCGCGCTTGCCGGCGCGCTCCAGCGTTTCTTCCAGCTCGTAGGCGGAATCGAAATAATCCGCGATCGAATGCTTGTAGCGGTTGGTGACGAAGATCAGCGTATCGGCGCCCGCATCGACGGCCTCGTCCACCGCGTACTGGATCAATGGACGATCCAGGACCGGCAACATTTCCTTGGCGACGACCTTGGTGGCGGGAAGAAATCGGGTGCCCAAACCTGCAACGGGGAATACGACCTTGCGCAATCGAGTCACGTCTTGTCCTTGATTGTTTTGACTTTGGGAGCCTGTTCAAAGCGGCTGTTGGTGAAAAGTCGGGCCACGGATGGCCGTTCTGATGTAGGTGATTTGGGAGCCGCGCTGGGCAAATCGATTCCAATGGCAGCGATCATGGACGATCGCAGGATTATGCCGCGGTGTCGCCGCCGCCGCGTTGCAGCGTCACTACTTCGGCGGTTTGCGCGGCATCGCCCGTCTCCCATCGAAACGTGGGCAGCAGCGCGCCCATGCAATGCCGCAGGCTTTCTTCGTCGAAGCGCTGTACCGCTTCAGTCGCGCGCGCGAGCTGCGCCGCGACCAGTGCGGCCGATTGCTGGCGCGGCGCCGCCTCGAAAATCTTGGGGTGCGCGGTGCCGTGATAGTTCTCGAGCGGGTGGAACAGTTCCTCGAACAGCTTTTCGCCGGGGCGCAGGCCCGTGTAGAGAATGGAGATGTCCCGGCCCGGCTGCTTGCCGGCAAGGCGGATCATCTGCTCGGCGAGATCGCGGATGCGGATCGGCTCGCCCATGTCCAGCGCGAAGGTTTCGCCGCCGTTGCCCATCGCCATCGCCTGCAGGATCAACTGGCAGGCCTCCGGAATGGTCATGAAGTAACGCGAGATTTCCGGATGCGTCACCGTGACCGGGCCACCCGCGGCGATCTGGCTGCGGAACAGCGGCACCACCGAGCCCGCCGAATCCAGCACGTTGCCGAACCGGACGGTGACGAACCTGGTTGCGCGACCCTCGGCGGTGATCTGGCAGATGATTTCGGCGACGCGCTTGCAGGCACCCATTACGCTGGTCGGATTCACGGCCTTGTCGGTGGAGATCAGCACGAAACTTTCGACGCCGTGCCGCACCGCATGCTCGGCCACCGTGCGCGTGGTCAGCACATTGTTGCGGAACGCCTCGCGCAACTGGTTCTGCAGCAGCGGCACGTGCTTGTAGGCGGCCGCGTGGAACACGCGCTGCGGCCTGGCGAGCGAAAACGCGTTGGTGCACGCGGCCGCGTCGCCGCAATCGCCGATCAGGCAACGCAACAACAACTCGGGGTATTGCGCACGCAGTTCCTGTTCGATTCGGTAGAGGTTGTATTCCGAAAGCTCGAGGATCGTCAGCTCGGAGGCACCGAGGCGGGCGATCTGACGGCACAGTTCCGAACCGATCGAACCTCCGCCGCCGGTGACCAGCACGCGCTGGCCCGTGAGGCTGCGCCGGATCGCGTTCCATTCCAGCTTCACCGGATCGCGGCCGAGCAGATCCTCGATCGCGACTTCCTTCAGTTCGTTGAACTGCGCGCGGCCTGAAACCACATCGTCCAGACGCGGCACGGTGCGGAACGGCAAGCCCGTGGCTTCGCACAGGCTGACCACGTGGCGCATTTCGTCCTTGTCGGCCGACGGCATCGCGATCAACAGCATTTCGGCGCCGACCCGGCGCGCGAGTTCGGCCAGCTTGTCGGTGCCACCCAGTACCGGCACGCCGTGCAGGCGCGAACCGCGCAGCGAAGTGTCGTCGTCGATGAATCCCGCCGGGACGTAACGCGAGTCGCGGCGCAGATCGCGGACCAGCGCCTCGCCTGCGCGCCCCGCGCCGATCACCAGCACGCGGTGGCTGTGTTTGGCGTGGAACAGGTCGAGCTGGCTGTCCTTCCAGTAGCGGTAGGCCAGTCGCGGCGCGCCCAGGAAAATCGCCAGCAGCACCGGATAGATCAACAGCACCGAGCGTGAAATCCCGTACATGCGGTTGTACAGGAACAGCGCGAGATAGATCACCACGGCGCCGGCGATCACCGCTCGCAGGATATTCCAGAGGTCGGGCACGCTCGCGAAGCGCCAGAGACCCTTGTAGAGCCCGGTCCAGAAGAACATCACCGCCTGCACGCCCAGCACGATGAGGGTCTGCCAGCTAAGCAGTTCGAGTTGCTGGCCGTACGGCAGCATCGCGTAGCGCAGCGTGTTGGCCAGCCACCACGCCAGCAACGTGACCGCGAGGTCGTGGATTACGACCGCGGTGCGGGGATGGATCCTCGACGCACGGTCACGCGCTTTCATGCAATGTACCCCTCCGCGTGGCGGCAAGACAGGCGCGCTTGCCGAGGTACCAGACGACGATTGCCATTGCATACGCCGCCGTGAAACACCACATGCCGCGCGCCGGCCAGCGCGCCGCCAGCCACGCCAGCGGCGCGACCACGGCAAGATTCCAGATCATGTAGGCGACATCCGTGCGCGCATGGCTCCAGTTTACCCGCACCAGCCATTGATAGAGATGTTGACGATGCGGCGCGTACCAGCGCTGGCCGCTCAGGATGCGCCGCGCCAGCGTCAATCCGCTGTCAACCAGAAACGCCGAGGGCAGGATCGCGCATGCCCAAAACATCGCGGGGTTGCGCTGGACCAGAAGCGCAGCCACGGCTCCGATCGCGAGGCCCAGTGCGCCCGAGCCGACATCGCCCATGAAGATTTTCGCGGGCGGCAGGTTGAAGACGAGGAACCCCAGGCATCCCGTCGCCGTGGCGAAGGCCAGCGCGGCGATGCCGACATGACCCAACCACACCGCGAGTACGCCGAGGCCGAGCATCGCGAACAGGCCTTGCTGGCCCAGGATGCCGTCGATGCCGTCCATGAAGTTGTGGGCGTTGATGAAGCCCACCAGGACAGGAACGAGCAGCAGCAGTATCCACCAGTCCTGGGGATCGTGCGGTGCATGCGCAGCGAGTACCGCCGCGCCCACCAGCAGTGCGGCGCCAGTGTGTACGAGCAGCCGTGGCATCACCGGCAGCGGCGCGTGGTCATCGCGCCAGCCGATCAGCGCGACAGCCAGCGCCGCCACGGCAAATGCGGCGGGCTGCATCCATGGCACGAAACGATCGAAGGCGCTCCACGCCGGTACTCCCACCAGCACTACGGCCGCGACGATGCCGAGGCCACCGCCGCGCGGCGTGGGCTGCGTGTGCGAGCGCCGCTTGCCGGGCTGATCCAGCAATCCGCGCCGGTGCGCGTACACCAGCGCAAGCCAAGTCACCAACACCGACAAGGCCAGCCCACAAACTGCGCTGATCAATATCCCTCGAATCATATCGGTGGGAGCGTAAGGCGGCACGCAAAGCGTCGCGAGCGAAGGCAGGTCGCACGCCGCTGCAGCGCAGGCGCCGGAGTGTATACGTCAGTGCGCGAGGGCGGGGCGCAGCGCCGGTGCGTGAGATGCCGAGCGCAGCAGCTTCGCAACCGCCTTACTCGCTGACGACGCTGTGAATGGGCCTGACCGTCCCCCAGCTCTTGCAGCTTGGGCATTGCCAGTGGTGCGCCTTGGCGCCGAAGCCGCAGTGGTTGCAGCGGTACATCGCCCGTCCTTCCAGCAGCTTGCGGGTGAGGTCGCGCAGGATCAGAAAATTCTCGCGCGCCTCGCCTTCGGAGCGGTCCAGCGTCGCGTCGATCAAGGCCATCATCCCACGCACCGAAGGCCGTTTCCGCAGCTGGCCGGTGAGGAAGTCGATGGCCGCACGCTCGCCCTCGCGCTTCTGGTAGAGGTCGGTCAGCGCCAGCACGGGCGTGATGCCGTGGTAGCGATCCACCACCTGGCCGAGAAACTTTTCGGCGCGGTCCATTTCGCCCGCGTGTGCGTATGCGTCCAACAACGATGGCAGGATCTCGGGCACGAAATCGACGTCGGCGTCGACGGCTTGCTCGAACGCGAGGACCGCCTCGTTCCAGCGGCCTTCCTCCGCGAACAGGTGTCCGCCGATCATGTAGCCGCGCACGCAACCCGGCTGGCTGGCGAAGGCTTCGTCCAGATAGGCGCGTGCCTCGGCGCGCGCGCCGTGCTGCCGCGATTGCTCGGCCAATTCGCACTGGAACTGCGCGATGGTCGCAGCCTGTGATTCGCCGGTCATTTTTTCCAACCGCCGGGCGTGGCCGATGGCCTTGTGCCAGTCTCGCTCGTGCTGATAAATGGCGATGAGGTGCCTGAGCGCCGACGGCGCGTGCGCGTCCATCGCGACGAGGTCATCGAACAGTGCTTCGGCGCGATCGAGCAGCCCCGCGCGCATGTAATCCTCGCCCAGTTCCAGCAGCGCGACGGTGCGCTCGGCTTCGCTCAAGTTGGAACGGCTTACCAGGTGCTGGTGCACCCGGATCGCGCGGTCGACCTCGCCGCGCCGGCGGAACAGGTTGCCGAGTGCGAGGTGGGTTTCCACCGTGTCGCGGTTGAACTCGGCCAGCTTCATGAACACTTCGATGGCCTTGTCCGGCTGCTCGTTGAGCAGGTAATTGAGGCCACGAAAGTAATGCGAGGAAAGTTCGGTCACCCGTGCGCCCGAGCGGCGCGCGGTGGCGTGACGACCGATGATCCAGCCCAGCCAGCCGACCAGCGGCAGCAGCAGGAGCAACAACAGCAACGGATCTGTGGAAAGGAAGTTCACCGAACTCTCCGGCGCCGCGTCCGGCATCCTTCGAAACCCCGTTCGAAGCGGCTGTTGTGAAAAGTCAGAGCCTGCCCCCGAGATGCTTCTGATCGGGGGCCACGGATGGCCGTTTGGGTGTGTATCAGCCGGGTAGCCATCGACGCGCAGAACGATCGAAAGCCGCGATCAGGGACGATCGCAAAAAAATGCCTGCGGTCACGGCGAGGATTCGCGGCCTTCGTTGACCCGCTGCCGCAATTCCTTGCCAGGCTTGAAGTGCGGAACGTGCTTTCCGGGCAGCGCTACCGCGGTGCCGGTTTTGGGATTGCGGCCGGTGCGTGGCGGGCGGTAGTGCAGCGAAAAGCTGCCGAACCCGCGAATTTCGATGCGGTCGCCGCTCGCCAGTGCCGCGCTCATCTGCTCAATCACATTGCGCACCGCCAGTTCGACGTCCGCGAACGCGAGATGCTTCTGGCGTTCCGCGAGCGCGGCGATCAATTCGGATTTCGTCATGGATAGCAACGCGCGATGACCTTGGGACGACGGGAACGGATCGCTTACGCGCGTTCCGTTTGCGCGGTGCCGCCCACCACGATGGACGGCACCGTCATGCCTTGGAAAGCCAAGCCTTTATATAGACTTACTCCGACTTGTTCAACTGCTCTTTCAGCAGTGCCCCCAACTTGGTGGTGCTGCGTTCGGCGTGCTGGTTCTGGTACTCGGACAGGGTCTCGGCCATCTCGTCTTCGTCCTTGGCACGGATCGACAATTGCAGCATGCGGCCCTTGCGATCCATACCGATGAACTTGGCCTCGACCTGTTCGCCCACCTTGAGGTGCTGGCTGAGGTCATCGATGCGATCCTTCGAGAAATCGCGTGCGGACAGATAACCCTCGATGCCATCGGCGAGGTCGATGACCGCACCCTTGGCGTCGACCTCCTTCACCGTGCCGGTGAGGATCGCGCCGCGCGGGTGCCCGGCCATGAACTGGCCGAATGGATCCTGCTCGAGCTGCTTGATGCCGAGGCTGATGCGCTCGCGCTCGGGATCGACCGCCAGCACCACGGCGTCGACCTCCTCGCCCTTCTTGAACTCGCGGACCAGTTCCTCGCCGTTGCCCTGCCAGGAAATGTCAGACAGGTGCACCAGGCCGTCGATGCCGCCTTCCAAACCCACAAAGATGCCGAAGTCGGTGATGGACTTGATCGCGCCATGCACCTTGTCGCCCTTCTTGAAGGTTGCGGCAAAGGCTTCCCACGGATTCGACTGGGTCTGCTTCATGCCCAGCGAGATGCGGCGACGCTCTTCGTCGACATCCAGCACCATCACTTCCACTTCATCGCCGACCTGCACCACCTTGGCCGGGTTGACGTTCTTGTTGGTCCAGTCCATCTCGGACACGTGCACCAGGCCTTCCACGCCCGGCTCCAGCTCCACGAAGCAGCCGTAGTCGGTGACGTTGGAAACCTTGCCGAACAGGCGGGTGCCCGACGGATAACGGCGGGTGATGCTGACCCAAGGATCGTCGCCGAGCTGCTTCAGGCCCAGCGACACGCGGTTGCGTTCACGGTCGAACTTCAGCACGCGCACGTCGAGTTCATCGCCGACATTGACGACTTCCGACGGATGGCGCACGCGCTTCCAGGCCATGTCGGTGATGTGCAGCAGGCCGTCGATGCCGCCGAGGTCCACGAACGCGCCGTAGTCGGTGAGGTTCTTGACCACGCCGTGCAGGATCGCGCCTTCCTGCAGCTTCTCCAGCAACTGCTCGCGCTCCTCGGAATGCTCGCTTTCGACCACCGCGCGGCGGCTGACCACCACGTTGTTGCGTTTGCGGTCGAGCTTGATGATCTTGAATTCCAGGTCCTTGCCTTCGAGGTAGGCCGGGTCGCGCACCGGGCGCACGTCCACCAGCGAACCCGGCAGGAACGCGCGCACGTCGCGGATGTCGACGGTGAAACCGCCCTTGACCTTGCCGTTGATGCGGCCGGTGACGGCCTCTTCCTGCTCGAAGGCGCTTTCCAACTCGTCCCACACCATCGAGCGCTTGGCCTTCTCGCGCGACAGCTTGGTTTCGCCGAAACCGTCCTCGATGGCGTCCAGCGCAACCTTGACTTCGTCGCCGACGTTGACCTCCAGGTCGCCGTCCTCGTTGCGGAACTGTTCGATCGGCACGATGCCTTCGGATTTCAGTCCCGCGTTGACGACGACCACGTCGGGACGGATCTCGACAACGGTGCCGGAGACGATGGCTCCGGGTTTCAATTTGGCCAGTGACTGGCTCTGTTCAAACAGTTCGGCAAAACTTTCGGTCATGGGAATTCCAGGTTGGGAATGGATCGCGAGGCCTGCAAGGTCCATCGGGTTCAAGCTCCACAGGCGGCGATCCGCCGGTTGGGGATGCGCAAACGCATCCGTGAAAGGAAACCGCGCGAACGCGGCACGTTGGTTGGGGTCATACCTTGCGCACGACTGCGAGTACTTCGGCTACGACCGCAGGAATGGGCTGTCCGGTGGTGTCGATCACCACCGCATCGGCAGCCGGCCGCAACGGTGCAACCGCGCGCGACGCGTCTCGCGCGTCCCGCAACTCGATCTCGTGCAAAAGGCTGGCTAGTGTAACGTCAAGTCCCTTTGACTTCAACTGCTTATAGCGCCTTTCCGCGCGTTCCGTGGCGCTGGCCGTCAGGAACACCTTGAAGGGCGCATCCGGAAAGATCACGGTGCCCATGTCACGGCCATCCGCCACCAGGCCTGGCGCCTGCCGGAACGCCAACTGCTTGTCCACCAAGGCTTTTCGAACCTCGGGCCGGGCCGCGATTGCGGATGCTGCCGCGCCCGCGGTTTCGGTGCGGATGGCGTCGGTGGCGTCCTCGCCATCGATGATCACCCGGGTGTCGCCGCCATCGCCTGGATCCCGGAACTCGATCCGGGTGTCGGCGGCGCAGCGCGCCACGGCGTCGGCATCGGAAAGGTCCAGATCCCTGATCCCTGCAGCATGGCCGACCGCACGATAGATCGCGCCCGAATCCAGCATGTGCCAGCCCAATCGGTCCGCCGCCGCGCGGGCGATCGTGCCCTTGCCGGCGCCCGAAGGACCATCGATGGTGAGTACCGGTACGGAATCGGCTGTCGTCATCCGCGGGATTCTAGCGGGATGCGATCCGGCTCACGCCGGGCGCACCGCCAGCCCGCAACCGCTTGCCAGCTCGATGAAGCCCGGAAAGGAGGTTGCGACGTTCGCGCAGTCGCGGATCTTGATGGTGCCTTGTGCCACAGCGCCCGCCACCGCGAACGCCATTGCGATGCGGTGGTCGCCATGCGCCTCGACCGTGCCGCCGCGCAGCCTGCCGCCCACGATCACCGCGCCGTCCGGCGTTTCCTCGATCCGGGCGCCCAGCGCGCGAAGCCCCGCCGCCATCACGGCGATTCGATCGGATTCCTTCACGCGCAACTCGGCTGCGCCGCGAACCGTGGTGACCCCTCCGGCACAAGCGGCCGCGACGAACAGCGCCGGAAATTCGTCGATCATGTCGGCGACGTGTTCCACCGGCACCTCGATCCCGCGCAATGGAGCGTGATGCACCACCAGGTCGGCCACCGGTTCGCCGCCAGCCTCACGCCGGTTTTCTTCTGCGATAGTCGCGCCCATCGCGCGTAGCACGTGCAGCAGCCCGATGCGACGCGGGTTCATGCCGACGCCGCGCAGCACCAGTTTCGACCCGGGCACGAGGGTCGCGGCCACGATGAAGAACGCCGCCGAGGAAAAGTCCGCGGGCACGGCGATGTCGATGGCGCGCAATGCGTGGCCGCCGGACAATCGTGCCCTGCCCGGCTCGAACCGGATTGGCCAGCCAAATGCCGCCAGCATCCGTTCGGTGTAGTCGCGGGTGGGTCTGGGCTCGTTGACCGCGGTTTCGCCATCGGCGTACAGGCCCGCCAGCAATACCGCCGACTTCACCTGCGCGCTGGCAACGGGCGACGTGTAATCGATGCCCCGCAACGGTCGCCCGCCGTGCACGCGCAACGGCGGGGTGCCGTTTGCGGCCGTTTCGACGCCCGCACCCATCGCTGCCAGGGGATCGGTCACGCGCCGCATCGGCCGCTTCGACAGTGAAGCATCGCCCGTCAACGTGGTATCGAACGCCTGCCCGGCCAGCAGTCCACACAGCAAGCGCATCGCGGTGCCGGCGTTGCCGCAGTCGAGCGCGCCTTGCGGTCGATGCAGTCCATGTAGGCCGACACCGTGCACGATGCGTTCGCCCGGTGCCGGCGCAGCGATGTGCACACCCATCTGCGCGAAAATGCGCGCGGTCGCGCGGGTGTCCTCGCCTTCCAGGAATCCCGTGATGCGCGAAACACCATCGGCCAGCGCGGACAGCATGATCGCGCGATGCGAAACCGACTTGTCGCCGGGAATGTCGATGGCGCCCCGCAATGAACGCGCCGGTGCGGTGCCCCAGTCCAGCGATCCGGTCACGACAGCACCTGCAGCAGGCGCCGATTTTCCAGACGACTGCCCACGCTGATGCGCAGCGCGCGCGGCAGTCCGTAGCCACCCATCGGCCGCACGATCACGCCGTGTTCGAACAGGTGGCGCTCCAGTTTCGTGGCGTCGCGCTGCAACATGCACAGCAGGAAATTGGTTTGCGACGGCAAGCATCGGTAACCGCATTCCAGCAGTTCCCCGCGCAGCCATTCGCGTTCGGCCCGATTGAAGGCACGCGCCTTCGCGAGCCACGGCTTGTCGCCCAGCGCGGCCGTGGCGCCAGCCAGTGCCACGTTGTTGACGTTGAACGATTCGCGCAGGCGTTCCAGCACGGACACCACGCTCGGATGCGCGATGAGGTAACCCACCCGCATGCCGGCGAGGCCATACGCTTTCGAGAACGTGCGTGTGACGACCAGATTCGGGTGGCGATCCGCAAACGCGAGCGCCGTCGTCAAACCGGGAGCATCCACGTATTCGTGATAGGCCTCGTCCACCACCACCAGCACGTGACGCGGAATCCTGTCCAGGAAGGTCGCCAGCGCGGCGTCGTCGAACCACGTGCCGGTGGGATTGTTCGGATTGGCGAGATAAACGATGCGCGTATCGGCGCGGACTGCCTTGGCCATGGCGTCGAGGGCGTGCCCGTACGGTGCGCTGCGATGACTGCGTGGCAGCGCGGGCACCTGGATCGCCCGCGCGCCGGCCGCCGCCGTCGCGATCGGGAACACCGCGAAACCGAACTGCGAGAACACCACCGAGTATTTCGCATCGACAAAGCATTGCGCCAACAGCATCAGCAATTCGTGCGAACCATTGCCCAGCGCAATGCGCCCGGTGTCGAGGCCCAGATGGCTCGCCAAGGCGCGTTTCAGCAACATGCCGCGCGGATCGGGATAACGGAAGGTTTCGGCCAGCGCCGCACGCATGGCCTTGAGCGCATGTGGACTCGGGCCGAGTGGATTTTCGTTCGAACCCAGCTCCGCGATCGTTTCACCGAAACGTTCGCGCAAGGCCGGCAGATCGTGGCCGGGATCGTAGGCGCGCAACTTCGCGGTGGCGGCGTTGACCATGCGCGCGGCGTCGAAGGCCGGGCCGGGCTTGCATGGACGTGAGCGGCTAGCCATGGTTGCGTCTGAACTCCGCCATGAAATCGCACAAGGCGCGCACGCCCTCAATCGGTACCGCGTTGTAGATGGAAGCGCGGATGCCGCCCAAGGCACGATGGCCTTTCAGCGCCTGCAAGCCGGCCTTGTCGGCTTCGGCGACGAATACGGGCTCCAGCGCGGCATCGTGCAGGTTGA
This sequence comes from Rhodanobacteraceae bacterium, assembly GCA_036568625.1. Taxonomy (GTDB): domain Bacteria; phylum Pseudomonadota; class Gammaproteobacteria; order Xanthomonadales; family Rhodanobacteraceae; genus 66-474. The sequence goes on from DATCSF010000064.1 coordinate 12,196, forward strand.
AGATCACGTTCATGCGCGAACGTGCCGCGGGATCGACTTCATTGCGGTAATACCCGCCGGATCCGTCGATGGCAGCGTACAGCGCCTCCGCCTTGGCGCGGTTGCGTCGCTCCATTTCCGCGAGGCCGCCCTGCTCTTGCAGCCATTGAAAGGTCAAGCCGGCGAGATACCAACCCCAGGTGTTGGGCGTGTTCAACATTGAATCCGCGGCGGCATGCTCGGCGTAGCGGAAGATGCGCGGCAGCGGTCGCGGATGCCGTTCCAGCAGATCGTCGCGCACGATCATCACCACCAGGCCCGAGGGGCCGATGTTCTTCTGCGCGCCCGCATAGATCAGTCCGAACTTCGACACATCCAGTGGATGCGACAGGATGTCGGAGGACATGTCCGCCACCAGTGGCACGTCACCGACATCGGGGACGTCGCGCATCTCGACGCCATGGATGGTTTCGTTGGTGGTGATATGGACGTAGGCCGCGCCCGGGTCGAGATCCCACGTCGCGCGCGCGGGAATGGCGCGATATCCACCCTGCTTCGAAGTTGCGGCCACGTGTGACGCGGCATACGGCGCGGCTTCGCTGACCGCCTTCTCGCCCCAGTGGCCATTGACGACGTAGTCCGCGCGCTGGCGTTCGGCCGCGAGGTTCATCGGCACTTGCGCGAAGTGCTGGGTGGCCCCGCCCTGCAGGAACAAGACCTTGTAGCCTGGTGGAATGGCCAGCAACTCGCGCAGGTCGGCTTCCGCGCGCGCAGCCATGTCCATGAACGCCTTGCCGCGATGGCTCACCTCCATCACCGAAGCATGCGTGCCGTTCCATTCCCGCAATTCGGCTTGCGCGCGTACCAACACGTCTTCCGGCAATGCGGCCGGGCCGGCACTGAAATTCCATACTCGCGACATTTCATTCACCTGATGGGATGGATACGATTCGTGTTACCACCTGAAATACAGGAACAACGCGATGATGGCCGCCAGCAGCGCCGCTGCGGCAATCAGCCACCAGATTTCGGTGTGCGGCGAGGTATCCGGCTCGGGTTGCGGTTCAGGCAGGACGGGCGGCGGCGGCAACGACGCCAGATGCGCGGCGTATTGCAACCCGGGTGCCTCCACCACCAGCCGATGCTCCCCCAGCACGATCTGGTCGCCGGGCGCCAGCCGCGCGCGGTTGCAGCGCCAGCCATTGACGCGCGGCGCCGCACTGTCGGATTCGAAGACCGGCCCCTCGGCGCCTTGCGCCACTCGGCATACGTAAGCCAGCTCGCCGAAATGCCGGCTGCCGGCGCCCAACCGAAGCTCCGGTGCGACGGCCAACGCCCGCCCGGAGGCCGTACCCGAAACGATCCGCAGCATCGTCCGGCCCGGGTGCGCTTCTGCTGGCCCGGCATTGCCCGTCTGCGGTGGCGCGGCATCCGTCGTCACCAGAAATTGGTTGGTCCCGAGCGTTACCGTATCGCCGTAACGCAGCAAGGCTTTTTCACGCACCGCACGCGCATTGACGTACACCCGCTGGCAGCCCGGCAGCACGGTCAGCAGCAGCCCGCGTGCATCGGCGGCGAGAGTTGCGTGGTGCGGATCGACGCCCATTCCGGCCGGCACGATGTCGTTGTCGGGCGCACTGCCGATACGCACCGGACCATTTCCACACGGAACCGGATCGCGGGCTGGATGAACACAAACGACGCGCATGGCAGGAGCTTGGGTGGTAGAACGTTCGAGGCGAAAAACACGGCCGGCGGGACCAGTTGTCTGACGCTTCGCGGGCCCACAGTGCTCTATGGGTCAAAAAGCAGCGGGAGCGGGCCGTCGACAAGGCTTTGCAGCCCGGGTGCTTTCTGCCGTCCATGCTCCCGACTGGTCGAAATGCGCGCCAATGTAGCATGTCGCAGCGCACAATCGATGTGCCGCTTATGCCGATCGCTGATATCCGTTGGCGCGAACGGGTTGGATTTCAAACCGGATCATCGCCCCGCCAGGGCCGGCGCTTTCACGCGCCGCCGCTTCGTGGCAAAATGTGGCGTTCCCCTTCTCGCGCCCAGCGCAACCCATGGCCAAAGACGACGTCATCGAAATGGAAGGTACGGTGCAGGAAACCCTGCCCAATACCATGTTCCGCGTGCAACTGGAAAACGGGCACGTCGTCACCGCGCACATCTCGGGTCGCATGCGCAAGCACTACATTCGTATCCTCACGGGCGACAAGGTCAAGGTGGAAATGACGCCGTACGATCTGACCAAGGGGCGGATCACCTACCGTATGCGCTGAACACGGCGAATACCGCGGGATCGGCTCGCGACGAACAAAAAAACGGCGGCCATCGGCCGCCGTTTTCGTACAAACATCGAGAATCCATCCCTGGAATGCGTCCGGTTGCCATCCTCGCTCGCCGCGTGGTGCGCGCCAGTATTCACCGGGCATCCGCCAACATTCGCGCTATTCGACTACCACTGCCGGCAGCTTCTCGGCCGCTTCCGCGTCGACGCTGAGTTCGCCGTCCCTGACGCCCAGGCTGACCTTGCCGCCCTCGGCCAGCTTGCCGAACAGCAGTTCGTCGGCGATCGCGCGCTTGATCTTGTCCTGGATCAACCTTGCCATCGGGCGCGCACCCATCTGCTGGTCGAAGCCGTGTTCGGCCAGCCAGCGGCGCGCCTCGGGGGCGACATTCAAACTGACGCGCTTCTCCAGCAACTGCGTTTCCAGTTCGATCAGGAACTTGTCCACCACTCGCAGGATATGTTCGAAATCGAGCGGCTTGAACTGCACCACCGCGTCCAGGCGGTTGCGGAACTCCGGCGTGAAGGTACGGCGGATCACTTCCATCGCATCCGTCGCGTGGCTCTGTTCGAGGAAGCCGATGCTGCGACGCGCAGCCTGGCGCGCGCCCGCATTGGTGGTCATCACCAGGATCACGTTGCGGAAATTCGCCTCGCGGCCGTTGGTGTCGGTGAGCACGCCGTGGTCCATGATCTGGAGCAGGATGTTGAACAGGTCCGGGTGGGCCTTCTCGATTTCGTCCAGCAGCAACACGCAATGCGGGTGCTTGACCACCGATTCGGTGAGCAAACCGCCCTGGTCGAAACCGACGTAACCCGGCGGCGCGCCGATCAGGCGCGACACCGAATGCGGCTCCATGTATTCGGACATGTCAAAACGCACCAGCTCGATCCCGAGCTGCAGTGCGAGCTGCCGCGTGACTTCGGTCTTGCCGACGCCGGTGGGACCGGCGAACAGGAAGTTGCCGATCGGCTTGTTGGCATCGCCCAAACCGGAGCGCGCCATCTTGATGGCAGATGCCAGCGTGTCGATGGCCTGATCCTGGCCGAAGATCACCATCTTCAGGTTGCGATCCAGGTTGCGCAGCACGTCGCGGTCCGATGCCGACACCTGCTTCTGCGGGATGCGTGCCATCCGGGCGACGATGTATTCGACCTCGCCGACGTCGACCTTGCCGGTACGCCGGTCTTCGGGCAGCAGGCGCTGGCGGGCCCCGGCCTCGTCGATCACGTCGATGGCCTTGTCCGGGAGCAGCCGGTCGGGAATGTGCTTGACCGAGAGGTCCACCGCGGCCTGCAAGGCCTCGTCGCTGTAGGTGACGCTGTGGTGTTCCTCGAAGCGGGACTTCAAGCCCCTGAGGATTTCCACGCTGTCGGCTACCGACGGCTCGACCACGTCGATCTTCTGGAAGCGCCGCGCCAGCGCGCGATCCTTTTCGAATACCCCGCGGAACTCCTGGAACGTGGTCGAACCGATGCAACGCAACTCGCCCGACGCCAGCACCGGCTTGATCAGGTTGGAAGCGTCCATGGTGCCGCCCGAGGCCGAACCCGCCCCGATGATGGTGTGGATCTCGTCGACGAACAGGATTGCCTTGGGATCTTTCTTCAACTGCGCGATCACGGCCTTCAGGCGCTTCTCGAAATCGCCGCGATATTTGGTGCCCGCGACCAGCGCGCCCAAATCCAGCGCCCAGATGGTGGCGTCTTCCAGCACCGCGGGCACGTTGCCCTCGACGATGCGGCGCGCCAGACCCTCCGCGAGCGCGGTCTTGCCCACGCCGGATTCCCCGACGTACAGCGGGTTGTTCTTGCGCCGGCGGCACAGCACCTGGATGGTGCGCTCGATCTCTTCCTCACGGCCGATCAGCGGGTCGATCTTGCCCTCGGCAGCGCGCTCGTTGAGGTTGGTCGCGTATTCGACCAGCGCGTTGTCCTTGTCCTTGCCTTCGGCTTCAGCTTCGGTGCCAGCCTCGCCTGCCGCAGGCGCGGCGTCGGATTCATGGCCGATCTTGGCGATCCCGTGCGAGACGTAGTTGACCACGTCCAGCCTTTCGACCTCCTGCTGGTGCAGAAAGTAGACGGCGTGCGAATCCTTCTCGCCGAAGATCGCGACCAGCACGTTGGCGCCGGTCACTTCTTTCCGGCCCGAGGATTGCACGTGGTAAACGGCGCGCTGCAGCACACGCTGGAAGCCCAGCGTCGGCTGGGTATCGCGCTCGTCGCCCGTGGGCAGCACCGGCACGGTTTCGGTGATGATCGAGCGCAGGTCCTTCGCCAGTTTTTCGATGTCGGCGCCGCAGCCGCGCAGGACTGCCGCCGCCGTGGGATTGGCCAGCAGCGCAAGCAGCAGGTGTTCCACGGTCATGAACTCGTGGCGCTGCTCGCGGGCCTCCTTGTAGCACTGGCCTATGGTGTATTCGAGGTCCTTGCTGAACATTGCCTGGGGTCTCCGGATCTCTTTCGAAGCCCTGAACAAACCCGTCCGGGATTTGTCAGAACTCGCCGAGTCCGGCACGTGTCCGGACTCTGCTTGGACGGATCAAATGCTACGGCATTTGGTCCGCCTGCGGCGCATCCCTGCGTCGCGAGAACCCAAACAAACCCGGGTTCTCTTTCCCCCGATATGGGGGGCGGTTACAACTTTTCCATCGTGCAAAGCAGCGGGTGCTGGTGGACCCGCGAAAACTCGTTGACTTGCGCCACCTTGCTTTCCGCGACTTCGCGACTGAACACGCCACAAACGCCCTTGCCGCGGGTGTGCACGTGCAGCATGACCTGGGTTGCACGTTCACGCGCCATGTTGAAAAACGTCTCCAGCACCACAACCACGAACTCCATCGGTGTGTAGTCATCGTTCAGCAGCACTACCTGATAAAGCGGCGGTCGTGCCGTTTCCGGGCGGCTGGTTTCAACCACCACGCCTTGTTCGTGTTCGGTTTCGTTGTCGGCGGTTTTTCCTGGTGTCATGGGTCTTCTGTCCCTGGCCCGAGTATATGCCTTGAATCGAAGGCAAGCGATGGCAGAACGTCACATCAGATGATGGCAAAATGACGAAATTTCCAGTACCTGAACCCATGCAAGAATTGACAACCGCGCCGGAACGCGGCGCCATCTGGTGCCCGCACGTCACCGTGGCCTGCGTGATCGCCGACGAGGGCCGTTTCCTCATGGTCGAGGAGAACATCAGGGGTGAACTCCGCTTCAACCAGCCGGCCGGGCACCTCGAAGACGACGAAACCCTGGCGACCGCCGCGTGCCGGGAAACGCTGGAGGAGACCGGCTGGGAAGTTGCACTGGACCATTTCATCGGCGTGCAGCAATGGCACAGTCCGGTACACGACCACCACATCGTGCGCTTCGCGTTCGCCGGCCGTCCGCTGAAGCACCACCCGGATCGTCCGCTGGATGTGGGCATCACCCGCACGCTGTGGATGACGTACGCGGAAATCGCGGCCCATGCATCGCGGCTGCGCAGTCCGCTCGTGCTGACGACGCTGGAGGACTGGCTGGCTGGTCAGCGCCTGCCGCTCTCGACCCTGCGTTCGTTGCTGCCGAAGCAGCGCACATGAACATGCGCGTCACGGTCGGCATGTCTGGCGGCGTCGACTCCTCGGTGGCAGCCTTGTTGCTGAAGCGCACCGGTCACGAGGTTTCCGGGTTCTTCATGTTGAACTGGGAAGACGACGACCCGGATTCGGGGTGCCACGCGGATGCGGATCGCAAGGATGCGCTGGCCGTGTGCGCGAAACTGGGCATCCCGTTCCACAGCGCGAATTTCGCAGCCGAATACCGCGCGCAGGTGTTCGCGCATTTCCTTAATGAATATCGCGCGGGCCGGACGCCAAACCCGGATGTGCTGTGCAACCACGAGATCAAGTTCGGCACCTTCCTCACCGCCGCGCGCGAGGACGGCGCAGAAAAGATCGCCACCGGCCACTATGCACGCAATGCGTTCGAGGAGGGACGCTGGAAACTGCTGCGGGCGCGCGACCGGGCCAAGGACCAGACCTACTTCCTGCACATGCTGGATCAGGCGCAACTTGGCGCCGCCGTGTTCCCGCTGGGCGATCTGTATAAAACCGAGGTGCGGAGGATCGCCGATGACGCGGGTCTGCCGGTCGCTGCGAAAAAGGATTCCACCGGCATCTGTTTCATCGGTGAGCGCGATTTCCGCGCGTTCCTGTCAACGTACCTGCCCGCGCAGCCGGGCGAACTGCGGCGGCCGGACGGCCGGGCGCTGGGCGAACACCAGGGCGCGATGTTCTACACACCCGGCCAGCGTTCCGGCCTCAACATCGGTGGTTGCACGGGCGGCAGCGGCGAAGCTTGGTACGTGGTGGGCAAGGACGTCGCCGCCAACGTCGTGTATGTCGACCAGGGCCATGACAATCCGTGGCTGCAATCGCGCGCGCTCATCGCAAGTGGTGCGCACTGGATCGCCGGGGCGGCACCCGCCGCATCGTTCGCGTGCACGGCCATGACCCGCTACCGCCAACCGCCGCAAGCTTGCCGCGTCGAGGTCGAAGGCGATCGGTGCAACGTGCGCTTCGATGCCCCGCAACGCGCCGTTGCGCCGGGGCAATCCGTGGTGTTCTACGCGGGCGAGGAGTGCCTCGGCGGCGCGGTGATCGACAGCACCGATGCGCCACGGATCGGAGGCGAAGCATGAAGGAATCGCGCGTGCTGGCGCTGGCGGGCGTGTTCCAGGCATTGTCGCTGGTGCGCGATCTCGCGCGCGAGGGCGACTGCGACAGCGAAGCGCTGGAAGCCAGCCTCGCCAGCGTGTTCAAGCTGGAATCGGACAGCGCTGCCGACGTGTTCGGCGGCAACCGCGGCGTGCGCCGCGGCCTGCGCGTACTGGTCGAACAGGTGGAAGGCAACGATCGCGACCTGCCGCTGTTCCACATGCTGATCAGCGTAATGAAATTGGAGCGCAGCCTGGCGCGCCACCCCGCCATCAACCAGCGCCTGGGCGAAGGCCTGGCCGGCATGCAGCGCCAACTGCAGCACTTCCCGGTCACCCACTCCACCATCCTGGCGCGCCTCGCCGATCTTTATTGCGCCAACCTGTCGGGCCTGAAACCGCGCATCACCGTGGTCGGCAACCCGCTGTACCTGCAGCAGCCTGCGAAAGCGCAACGCGTCCGCGCAATGTTGCTGGCCGCGGTGCGTGCGACGGTGTTGTGGCGCCAGCTCGGCGGGCGGCGGCGTCACTTGCTGTTGCGGCCCAAGCGCGAAGTGATGATCGCGCGCGGGATGCTCACCGGCGTCGCGCTGCGCGGCTGATGATCTGGCCGTCCAAAGCAATGATCTGTAGGTTGGGCTGACGCCAGCTTCATCGGCGAAAGCCCAACGTTGTCGCGCATCGTGTTGGGCTTCTCCCGGCGGAGCCGGGATCAGCCCACCCTACGAAGCAGCTCATGGATGGAGGCGTGCGCGAAATACTCGTTCGCGCAACAGTTCTTCGTCGTGGGTGTGCGTGTACGGCGTGAGCAAGTCGTAACGGGTGACGATGCCAAGGAGCCGATGGTTGTCACGGCTGACCACGGGGATGCGGTCGCGCTTTTCCACCGCCATGCGGATGGCAATGCTCTGGCAGCTTTCCTCGGGAAAGGCAGCCACCGGATCGCCGCTCATGAGATCGGAAAGGCGCGCCACCCCGGAGCTGTCGCTTTCCAGCCACGTGCGCAACCGCGCGCGATCAACGATGCCCAGCAAAGTGCCTTCCGCATCCACCACCGGATAAGCGCGATATTTCTGTTCGCTACCGAAAAACCGGTCGGCCAGCTCGCACACGGTCATGTCCGCCGCAGCAGTGACGACTTCGCGCGTCATCACTTCCTTCACGGCCATGTATTCAAGGCGGTTGAGCGTGTACGGACGAAAAATGTTCAAGCCGCGGCGGGCGATCTTTTCGGTGAGGATGGAACGCTTCATCAGGAACACGCTCGCGCCGTAGGCCGTCGTGCACGTGATCAACAACGCCGGCAGCATGCTCGCGTTGCCCGTCAATTCCAGCGCGAACAGGATGGACGTGAACGGCATCCGCATCACCGCGGCCAGCATCGCCCCCATGCCGAGCAACGGCCACAACAGCGGATACGGGCCGGGGAAAATCATTGCCTCCAGCCCGCCCAGCCCCGCTCCCAGCGCCAGCAGTGGCGCCAGCGTGCCGCCGGAAGTGCCGGAGCTCAGGTACACGATCCAGATCAGCGCCTTGACGATCATGAACGTGACGATTGCGGCGCCGACGATCTTTCCCGTCAGCAACTGATAGATGACGTCGTAGCCGACGCCCAGCGTCTGCGGATCGATGACGCCGCCGATGCCGACCACCATCGCGCCGATGGCGGGCCACCACATCCAGTGGATCGGCAGCTTGCGATAGCCGTCCTCGACCTTGTAGACGAGGAACGTCACCGCGGTGGCCAGCAACCCGGCCATCAGCCCGCTGATCGCGGCCATGCCGAACTCCGCGATGTGCAGGTGGAACTGGACGGGAATCGGAAACAGCGGCCCGTGTCCGATCAGGAACGGCCGCAACACCGCCGCCACGAAAGAGGCCACGGCCACCGGAATCGTGCTGCGCGGACGCATCTCGAACAGCAGCATCTCCACGCCCACCAGCATCGCGGCGATGGGCGTCGCGAACGTCGCGGACATGCCGGCACAGGCGCCGGCCACCAGCAGCGTGCGGCGTTCGATCGAGGTCAGCGAGAACACCTGCCCGATCAGCGAGCCGACCGCGCCGCCGGTCATGATGATCGGGCCTTCGGCGCCGAACGGACCGCCGGTGCCGATCGCGATCGCCGATGACAGCGGCTTCAGGATCGCGACCTTGGCCATCATCTTGCTGCGCCGGAACAGGATGGCCTCGAGCGCCTCGGGAATGCCGTGGCCGCGGATGCGCTCGGTGCCGTAGCGCGCCATGAATCCGATGATTACGCCCCCAGCCACGGGCGCCAGGATGATCACCCACCACGGCGCGTGCAGCGCGGCTGGCTGGATGAAATCGAAGTTCCACTGCCCGGCGAATGCGATGTGCGTCACCAGGCCGATCAGCCGATACAGGATCCAGGCGATGACCGCCGCCGCACCGCCGATGAACAGGGCGATGAAGGAGAGTTTGATGATGCTGATGCTGGGGCGGAAATCACCTTCGTAGAGCGTGTCGCGCTTCCACTTCTCGTAGATGCGCATGAACAGGCGGATAGGTGAAGTCATCGGTCCCGTTTGCCCCCAGCGTTTGCGCCAGGCCCGGGACGCGATCGCAGCAGGCGATGCGTGCGGGTTCCGGCGCCCGGAACATCAGGCCTGCGACTGTAACAGCCCGCCCCTCCATCGTCGCCGATGAGCCCGCCGCCGGCAGCAAAACGGCGTTTGCGCGATAATAGGCGGTCCATTCGATGCCATCCCGCGCCATCCACGCACTGCGCGGCAACAAGGAGAGCACCATGCAAGATTCGTTCGGGATTCGCGACACCCTCAGCGTTGGCGGCAAGTCCTACCAGATCGCCAGTTTCGCGAAGCTGGGCAAGCAGTACGATGTCAGGCGCCTGCCCTACTCGATGAAGGTCCTGCTGGAAAACCTGCTGCGCAACGAAGACGGCAGCGAGGTCACCAAGGCGCAGATCGAAGCGGTGTTGAACTGGGACCCGAAGGCCGAGCCTTCCACCGAAATTTCCTTCCTGCCCGCGCGCGTGGTGCTGCAGGATTTCACCGGCGTGCCCTGCGTGGTGGACCTCGCCGCGATGCGCGACGCGATGGTGGCGCTCGGCGGCGATCCGAAGAAGATCAATCCGCTGTCGCCCGCGGAACTCGTGATCGACCACTCCGTGCAGGTGGACGTGTTCGGCGAGGCCGACGCGCTGGCACGCAACGCCGAGATCGAATTCCAGCGCAACCACGAGCGCTACGCTTTCCTGCGCTGGGGCCAGAAGGCGCTGGACGATTTCAAGGTCGTGCCGCCGGCCACCGGCATCGTGCACCAGGTGAACCTGGAGTATCTCTCGCGCGTGGTGATGACGCGCGATACCGGCGGCCAGACATGGGCTTTCCCTGACACCCTGTTCGGCACCGACTCGCACACCACGATGGTGAACGGCCTCGGCGTGCTGGGCTGGGGCGTGGGCGGCATCGAGGCGGAGGCCGCGATGCTGGGCCAGCCATCCTCGATGCTGATCCCGCAGGTGGTCGGTTTCCGTTTCACCGGCAAGCTGCCGGAAGGCGCGACCGCCACCGACCTGGTGCTGACCGTGACCCAGATGCTGCGCAAGCACGGCGTGGTCGGCAAATTCGTGGAGTTCTTCGGCCCCGGGCTGCAGCACCTGCCGCTGGCCGATCGCGCG
>DATCSF010000065.1:0-9261 GCA_036568625.1 Rhodanobacteraceae bacterium
CCAACATTGTGATCCACCTGATCAACGGCGTGCTGGTGTTCTGCATGCTGCGGGCGTTGTTGCGGTTGGTGAGTTTGCGTCGCTTTTCCCTGTCGTCATTCCGGGACGACCCGCAAGGTCGGGCCCGGAATCCAGCTTTTCAGGATGTTTTCCCATCGAAGGACCGGATTCCGGGTTCTGCCGCTGGCTCCGCCATTGGCGGCCCCGGAATGACGAGCATGGAAACGGTCATCGATGGCGCAACCGCGACGCGGCTGGCGCTGATCGTCAGCGCCGCGTGGATGCTGCTGCCGATCAACCTGATGGCGGTGCTATACGTCGTACAGCGGATGGAAAGCTTGTGTCAGGTGTTCATGCTGGCCGGGTTGTGGGCCTACCTGCATGGCCGCTGGATGATGCTGACGGCCAACGATTCAAAACGCGACCGACGCGGGTTTGCACTGGCCGTCGCAGGCATCGTGTTCGGTACCGTACTGGGGCTGACGTCGAAGGAAACTGCCGTCTTGCTGCCGGTGTTCGCGTTTCTCGCCGAATGGATCCTGCTTCGGTTCGCGCGCGCCGCTTCTGACAATCCCGACGTCCAGACCGCGCGCCACACCACCCTTGTCATTCCGGGGCGACCCGCAGAGCCTGCCCCGGGCCTGATCCGGGGGTCGAACCCGGAATCGGTTTTGACGCCGACAGCGCAAAGTCCGGTTCTCGATTCGGGTGAGTCCGAAGCAGGACAAGAAACCGCTTCCGGATCGCCGCTGCGCGGCGTCCGGAATGACGACAATAAAAAAGTGGCTGTCATTCCGGGGCAAACCGAGGGGTCGAACCCGGAATCGGTTTCGGGGTTGACTGCGATGCAATCTCCGGCATCCATGTCCGCAACCCACGACAAACGCATCTGGACGCTGTTCACCGTCACGCTGTTCGTGCCCGCGGTGTTGGGTTTCCTGTGGCTGCTGCGCGGCGCTTTGCGACCCGGCGCGCTGGCCGGGCGCGACTTCACCCTGGCGCAGCGTCTCCTGACCGAGCCGCGCATATTGGTGGACTACCTGCACTGGACGCTGCTGCCCAACCCGATGGTGCTGAGCCTGTATCACGACGAGATCGCGATATCGACGGGGCTGCTGACGCCTTGGACCACGCTCGGCGCCATCGTGTTACTGGCGGCGCTGATCGTGATCGCAGTGTGGCTGCGCAAGCGCCGGCCGCTGGTTTCGCTGGGCATCGGCTGGTTCTTCGCCGCGCAACTGTTGACCGCCACCATCGTGCCGTTGGAATTGGTCTACGAACAGCGCATGTACTTTGCGTCGATTGGCGTGCTGCTGGCGGCGGGTGCACTGCTGCTTGGTTTGCGCTGGAAGATCGCGATGCCGTTCCTGCGCGGGTTCATCGTGTTGATTGCGCTGCTGTGGTTCGCGATCGCCACCAATCTGCGCGCGCAGGAGTGGTCGAATCCGCTGCGCCTTGCCATAGCCGAAGCCAACCGCCACCCCGAATCCGCCCGCGCGGTGTACGAAGCGGGGCGCCTGCTGCTGATTGCGTCGAATTACCAGCCGGGCAAGGCGCTCGACGAATCGTGGAAGTACCTGCGCCAGGCCGCCGCCATCCCAAGCTCATCGGCGCTGGCCGACCAGGCCATGATCATGATTGCCGACCACCACCACGAAGGCGCCGACGACGAGTACTGGGATTCAATGGTGCGCAAGCTGCGCGACCAGCCGACCCGGCAGGAAGACATCTCCGCGCTGATCTCGCTGGCCCACTGCTACGGCGCCGGCATCTGCAGGTTCGACGTGGCGCAACTGCAGCGCGCCTACGAGGCAGCACTGTCCCGACCACACCCCATCGCGCGTTTGAATGGGGCCTATGCCGACTTTCAGCGCGACATCCTGCACAACGACAAGCTCGCCGAGGTTTACCTGGAGCGCGCGGTGGCCGGTGCGCCCGATGAATCCGCTTACCGGATCGACCTCGCCGCGCTGTACGCGCGCAATGGCCAGACTGAAAAAGCCCTGGAACAGATCGACGCCTTGCGCCGCATGAATCTTGCCGGACGGTTGGACGGGCAGATCGCAAAGCTGGAGCGACTGGCGGAACAAGGCAAGACCACGCCGTGACGGTCGGCCCACAACCTGGCTGCGAACATTGGCTATGAGCAAACCACCTCCCGAAGAGCCCTTCCTGATCTTCGGTTCGCCGCTGATCGAACAAGCCGAAATCGACGAAGTGCTCGCTTGCATGAAATCGGCGTGGCTGGGAACCGGGCCGCGCGTCGCGCAGTTCGAGCGCGATTTTGCGGCGTACCAGGGTTTTCAACGGTCGCAGGTTGCGGCCGTCAATTCCTGTACCGCCGCGCTGCACGTCAGCATGGTCGCTGCAAATCTGGAACCTGGCTCCGAAGTGATCACCACGCCGATGACGTTTTGTGCGAGCGTCAACGCGATCATCCATGCGGGCCTGACGCCGGTGCTTGCAGACGTTGACCCTGAAACGCAATGCATCGACCCGGCCACGATCGAAGCCGCGATCACGCCGCGCACCCGTGCGATCCTGCCGGTGCACTTCGCGGGGCGAGCCTGCGAAATGGACGCGATCACGAGAATCGCGGCGAAACACGACCTGATGGTGATCGAGGACTGTGCGCACGCGATCGAGACGACGTATCGCGGCCGCAAGGCCGGCACCTTCGGCGACTTCGGCTGCTTCAGTTTCTACGCCACCAAGAATGTCGTGACCGGCGAAGGCGGCATGATCACCGGTCGCGACGAGGCGCACATCGCACGCGCCAGGGTGCTGGCGCTGCACGGCATGAGCAAGGACGCCTGGCACCGCTTCGGCGACCAGGGCTACAAGCACTACCAGGTCATCGAAGCCGGCTTCAAGTACAACATGATGGATCTGCAGGCCGCGATCGGCATCCACCAGTTGGCGCGCGTCGAGGCGAACTGGAAGCGGCGCGAAGCGGTCTGGAACCGTTATATGGAAGCGTTCGCCGACCTCCCAATCGGGCTGCCCGCGCCGCCTGGCGCGCAAACCCGCCATGCTTACCACCTGTTCACGGTCATGATCGACAAGGCCCGCTGCGGCATCTCGCGCGACGATTTCCTCGACGCGATGAATGCGCGCCGCATCGGCACCGGCGTGCATTACCTCGCCGTGCCGGAACACCCGTACTACCAGCAGCGCTTCGGCTGGAGGCCGGAGCAATGGCCCAACGCCACGCGCATCGGCCGACAGACCGTCAGCTTGCCGCTGTCGCCCAAGCTGAGGGATACGGATGTCGCGCGGGTGATCGATGCAGTTCGACAATTGATCGCTGAGACATGACCAGGATGCCGCATTGGCGACGCCACCTGGGGCCGATGCCTGGTATGCAAGGCCCCATTGCCAAGGGCACTATCCGGACAACGTTCGTACTGGGCTTGCGCCTGTTGGTGCAGGCAGGAACGCTGCTGCTGGTCGCAAGAGTCCTGGGACCACAGCAATTCGGCGCATTCGCGGGCATCGCGGCCCTCGCCGTGATGTTGGGGACCCTGTCCTCCTTCGGCACGAACGTGGTGCTGCTCGGCGAAGTTTCGAGAGAGCCCGCGCGCCGGACACAGGTGCTGCGCTATGCCATACCGGGCACGCTGGTGTGCGGCAGCACATTGCTGGCTGCGTACATCGTTGTCTGCACGCTCGCACTGAGTGAAACAGGCGTTCCGCTGAGCGCGCTGTTCGCCATCGGCATTACCGAAGCATTGTTGCAACCACTGTTCGGATTGCCCGCCGCGGAGCACCTCGCCCTTGGCCGCGTCGCGCGCTCGCAATTGCTGGCAACCCTGCCGTTGGTCCTGCGTCTCGGCGCCGCAGCCACCGTGTTCGCCCTGCGGCTGGCCGATCCCCTATCCGCCTACGCATTCGGCTATCTGGCCGCATCGCTGATTGCACTGGCAATCGCAACCGCGACGATGCCGGCAGGCTGGCCGCCTTTGCGGACGTGGCGACTCCCGAATCGCGCAGAACTGCGCGAAACCGCCGGCTACGCTGCGCTCAATATCACTGCCACCACGCCGGCAGAACTGGACAAGACACTGGCGACGGCGCTGCTGCCGCTCTCCGCAGCAGGCCTTTACTCGGCCGGAGCACGCGTGATCGGCGCCACGACCCTGCCGGTGATCGCGATGATGCTTTCAGCGCTGCCTCGCCTGTTTCGCGAAGGGCAAGCCCAGCCTCAACGCACCAGATATCTGCTCCGCTGGCTATTTGTCGCCACCTTCACCTACAGCGTCGCATTGGCCGGGCTGCTGTGGTTCATCGCGCCCGCATTCGTATGGGTGTTCGGCGCCCGCTACACCGGTATCCAGCACACCATCCACTGGTTGTGCCTTGCGGTGCCCGGGATGGCCCTGCGGATGGCCGCCGGCAGTATCCTGATGGCACTCGGCAGACCTTGGATGCGCGTAGGGTTCGAGATGACGGGGTTGGTGATACTCGTGATTGCCGCTGCCCTACTGACTGCGCGCTACGGCGCAACCGGCATGCCACTGGCGCTGGCATGTTCAGAGGGGGGAATGGCGCTGATCGGCGTCACACTCATCGTCCTCGGGAGAGGGAGGTGAATCATCTCGTCGGTGGCGTAAAGTTGCGACAGCGTGCTTTCATCACGTCCACGGTTGCCGCTATCAATCCACGAAATGGCGTCAACGATCGAAAGCGCAAGCTGCGCACCAGTGCGCGCAACGGCAATGTGACGCAGCGGCAAACAATATAAGCGACACGCTGAAAAGAGTTCGAGGCGAGCTTCTTCCCAAGGAGCCAATGCCCCCGATTGATGTGATATTCGTAGAACATCGAGCCATTTTTCGCGCTTTCCGAGCCGGCGTGAATGACAACGGCATCCGCACATTCCACGACAGGCACCCCACGCATCTGAAGGGTGCGAGCGAGCATCACGTCTTCTCCATAAAAGAAGAAGTCATCGTCAAACAAAGGCTGATGCGTCAAATCGGCCCGCAACAATAAGCAACAACCACTTGGGTATTGCGAGAAGCCGAGCCGCTGCTTACGCGCAAGAATCGCAGTCGCCGCTTGGTAAAATCCAAACAATCCGACGGCAGGTGCGTCGCGCCGCGACCGTCTGCGAGGAACCAAAATCCTGGCTCGATCAAGGCCGCGTATCAATGAAGCCAGAGAACCTCGTTCGATTTCCGCGTCAGAGTTGATCAACAAGACCGCCTTGGCATCGTACTGCACTGCCCGAGCGAGTCCGACGTTCACTCCCTTTGCGAAACCTAAGTTTCTGTCGCATACCAGCACATCCACATTCATTCCAGCGGTGTGCCATGCCTCAAGTTCGGCGTGCATGTCTGCCACCGATGCGCCACCATCCTCGGAGTTGTCCACCAGCACGCAAACACGGATGCCCTCGTCAAACAACGAATGCAGGCAGGTCAGCGTACTCCGTGCCGTACGGAAATGAAGAACAAGCCCAACAACTTTGCTGGCGTCAATGATCACTGATCGATCGGGCGTCGAGCCATGATGATTGTTTCCTCGCCCCAGCGTGGTGAAAATGTTGACAGAACATCACCCACTCGACGAACGAATGTGATCCGCCATGACGGCGGCGCGGTTCCCTCGCGTTGCGCAATTTCGGTAGACTCCCGCCAGAGACCGGGACTCTGCACGCCCCTGCGGACGAATCGAACCTCGATCAAACCGGCTTCTTGCAACCACCGGCGAAGGACAGGTTGACTCGGAATCTGCAAATGGTACGGTGGGTGAAGGCCCTTCCAGCCGCTCTCGAAGAGCGAAATACCTAGAGCATTTGGGTTCGGGAGCGCCAGCCAAAGCACGCCTCCCGGCTTGAGCAGCTCACCCAACTTTTCGAG
Organism: Rhodanobacteraceae bacterium; assembly: GCA_036568625.1. Taxonomy (GTDB): domain Bacteria; phylum Pseudomonadota; class Gammaproteobacteria; order Xanthomonadales; family Rhodanobacteraceae; genus 66-474. Next base: position 5,865 of record DATCSF010000065.1, read on the forward strand.
CAAGCTTGGCGCATCGCTAACGTGCTCTATCACATGGTTCAGCGTGATGTAGTTGAATGCCTTCGCCGGATACCCGGCGGTCCACACATCACCATTATGCACGTCCAAGCCGAGTTGCTTGCAAGTTTCGGCGGCAACAGGATCGGGCTCACAGCCTTGCACTCGAATTCCCATACTGCGGGCGCGCAATAGAAACGCGCCGTTCCCGCAACCCACATCGAGCAGCCGCGTTTGACAACTGCATAATTCCGTGCGCACATGCCTTCCATACACATCAAGCTTCATGCGCAGCGGTGGAATGGCCTTGAACAACCACATGCCAATATGCAATGCCGGCTGCCGTCCCATCCGAAACCGCACATTCAAATAACCATTGACGAGTCTAGCTACCAATCCTGCCTCAACCTTGACGTCTAGATCCTCCTGCTCGGAGTCATGTGTGTAATATCCCGTGTATGCGCGCGCCAACGACTCGCTATCGGGCTTATCCACCAGATATATTGATCTGCATCCGGCGCACCTCGCCATACGCCAAACATCCGGCATTGCGAGCGAATCATCGCGCCGCGCGTACTCCGCAGTTGTGCCGGACTCTCCGCAAATCGGACATGCGTGGACGATTTCGAGTCGTCCCCGCGACCAGTCAGCCGTCGAGTAGACAGCGTTCATATACTTCCAGGTATCCGGAACACATATTGTTGATGGAAAACTGCTGTTCAGCACTGTGGCGCGCTTCTCTCATCAAGACTTTCAAGATTTGTCGGTCGTGCGACAGTGACCGCACTGCAGAGGCAAACGAGGTGATGTCATTCGGCTGACATAGGATGCCGGTTACGCCATCCTCGATTACTTCCGCTAGCGAAGACCCACGGGTGGCAAATACTGGAAGACCGCAAGCCATTGCCTCGATCACTACCAGCGGATGCCCTTCGCTCTGCGATGGAAAGAGAAGCGCATCTGCGTCCTGCATGACCGCTACGACGGCGTCCTCACCTTGCAGCCTGCCGAGGTCATGCATGTTGGCAGGCACAGCGGTCTTATCGTGTTCAGCGGGCGGCCCACCCGTATAACGCAGTTCGAAGCCGTTCCTAAGTTCGCGCATGATCGGCGCGAGCAGGTCTACACCTTTCAGCTTTTTCCAGCTACCTACGTAAAGCAGGCGGAATGGTTCGTCAGGCTTGCGCTGCCGATTGCCCGGCCGGAACTTGTTGATATCTACTCCGTTGTAAATGACCTGCATCGGGACGTCCAGCAGGGTCTGTCGCGCGGTCTCGGCCACGAATCGACTGACGGCGACGACTCTCTCGGCTCGACGCAACACGCGGCGTTCGTTCGGTGCAATCCAGTACTGATGGTAGGCGGTGCGCGCCCTTCCCTTGTAGGCCCTGACGGCCGGATGGTGCATGGCGTGATGGATCGTGGCTACAACCGGCCGATCTTTTGGAACGAACCGCGAATGCAGCCATGTATTGATGTGAACGAGATTGGCCCAATCCGGTGGTTTCGGTACCGCGACAGTCCACGGCGCATACTCGGCGCGCAACGGCAACCAGGTGACTTCGGCACGCAGCCCGCGATCGCGAAGTCCTGCAGCAAGACGTTCGGTAAAAACATCTGCACCGCTGCCGGAGCGCACAGCTGGAAACCACACGGCGGGCTCTTTCGTGTCGTTCACGACCGCGCAGGCTCGAAGCGGTAAATCAATGTCGGGATAATGCGCCTGAGTGGCTTCAGAAGCGTATCTGGCACAGCACACAGAAATCGCGCACCCATCGAATCCGGACGCTCGATCTCGAAGGTCTCGCGCCACGCTTCGATGCTCACCGCGGCCCCCTTGCAACCTCTTTGGCAAATTTCAGTTGTCCGGAAATGCGCGTGCCGAACTCTGGCCACGCAAATTGCCGCGCAAAGTCGATGCTGCGACGACGCAACGCATCGCGTTGTGACAAGGCGCGGAGGACCGCATCTGCGAATGCGTTGTAATCACCCGGCCGAATCAAATGCCCCGATTGGCCTTCCCCCACAGCATCGACCACACCGCCAGTCGCAAAGGCTACGGTGGGCAATCCATGCGCCGCGGCTTCCACGGCTACCATGCCGAAGCCTTCGGGATCGCCTCGAATCTCGCGCACAGGAAATACATGAACATCTGCGGTGCAGTAGACGGCTCCGAGTTCGATGTAATCGGTAATCGTTCCGAGGAAGAGCAAGTTGTCCGCTAGGCCGACCTCGCGGGCGACTGCTCGAATGCTGCATGGCGTTTGCGCTTGGGCGTGTAGCGCCTGATTCGGCGCCTCGCCAACGATCAGCAGCATAGTGTCCGGACGTACAGCCACGATACGCGGCAATGCTCGTGTGACGAATTCACGAAGCCCCTTGCGTGCCGACAGGCGACCGACCGAGAGAAGCAGCGGACGCCCGCCGAGGGCATGGCGTTCCCGAAAACCGACAGCATCGCGCGGGTCCGGACCCTCACCCCTGCCCCTCTCCCGAGGGAAGAGGGGTTCGCTTCTGTTTCCCTCTCCCTCGGGGAGAAGGTGGCGCGTAGCGCAAGGTGAAGGTTCGTAGACATCGCGCGGCATGCCGACGCCGGGGTGCACGATGCCGATGCGCGCGGGATCGACGCCTATGCCACGACACAATTGGGCTGTGGCACGGCTGTTCGCGATCACGCGGTCGGCACGCCGGATTGCGGGTAACCAGATCGTGCGATACACAAGGTGCCGGACGGCCACGTCGAGGCCATGCACGTAAACGGCAGTGCGGGCACCACATCCACGTGCGGCGCTCCGCGCGATCGGCGCGGTGAGGCCGCTGCCGGCCAGCACGACATCGGGATTCCAGTGGCGTGCTTCCTGCCGCGCAAGCGATCGCGCGCGCCACAAAAACTTCCACAACGGCTTCAACGGCGCCTCGCGTACCATGACACCCGCAGGCGCCAACGCAGCGGAACCCTCCGGCCCCACGATTCGCACGTCCGCGACTTTGGACAATTCTTCGGCCATGTGCCAGTTGAGGCGCTCCATGCCACCCACCAACGGCGGCAGATTTCTTGTGACGATAAGGATGCGCATGCGTGACGCTAGCTATCACGCCTGTACGTCAGCGACGTAATTTGCTCGGAAATCAACCCGATCAGGAAGATGATCACGGCCGCGCTCCACAACGCAACGCTGACCAGGCTCAGGCGATGGAATTCGAAAAAGGTATAAGCCCAATACGCCCAGCCCAGCCCGAAGAATGCAATCGCGGTCGGCGCGAACAGTTTGAGCGGTGCGTACAAGGTGGCGATTTTGAAGATGATCAGCAGGAACCGCACGCCGTCGCGCAACGGCCTGATATGGCTTTTGCCGACACGTTCGGCGGCGCGGATGGGCACGTAGGCCACCGGATAGGC
>DATCSF010000066.1:0-11203 GCA_036568625.1 Rhodanobacteraceae bacterium
AGGAACCACAAAAGCTCGTGCACGATGGATTTCACGTGCAGTTTCTTGGTGGTGAGCAGCGGAAACCCGTCCGCAAGATCCATGCGTATCTGGCGACCGAATACCGACAGCGTACCGGTGCCGGTGCGGTCGTCCTTGCGGATGCCGTGTTCCAGCACATCGCGGAGAAGGTCGAGGTAAAGCTGCATGGAATCCCAAACGGGTACGGAGACCCGAAAAGCATACCAGCCACCCTCGACTCGCCCATTCGGTCCTGCGCAAAGCGCGGGCGTACCCGCGCATGCTGCCTTTCGATCGTTCTTTATGGCCGCCGCCTACCGGCCACATTCAGCTCCAGTTCGGGTAGGCTTGGCCGATCGCTGCCAGGTATCCCTCAGACATGAATTCCACCGTACCTGCCGTTTCCAAGGCCCGCTCATTCTCCACCGTGTTCCTGATCGAGTTGTGGGAGCGCTTCGGCTTCTACGGCATGCAGGCACTGATCGTTTACTACATGGTGCAGCGCCTCGGTTTCGACGACGTCCGCGCCAACCTGGTGTGGAGCGCGGCCGCCGCGCTGATCTACGTGGCGCCGGCAATCGGCGGCTGGGTGGGCGACGGCATCCTCGGCACGCGCCGCACCATGCTGACCGGCGCGGCGATTCTCGCGATCGGCTACGGCCTGATCACCCTGCCGAGCGCCGATCCGACGTTCCTGTATTTCTCTCTGGGCGTGATCGTGGTCGGCAACGGCCTGTTCAAACCGAACGCCGGCAACCTGGTGCGCAAGATCTACGAAGGCGACGACAGCCGGATCGACAGCGCCTTCACCATCTACTACATGGCGGTCAACGTCGGCTCGACCATCTCGATGCTGCTGACGCCGTGGATCAAGGATTACGTCAATGGCATCTACCAGAATGGGTTCGGCTGGCACGCCGCGTTCGGCGTGTGCTGCGTCGGCCTGCTCGTGGGCCTGGTCAATTTCTTCTTCATGCGCGCATCGCTGGCGCACATCGGTTCGGACCCCGACTCACACCCCTTCAATTGGGCAAGACTGCTCAAGGTCCTGGCCGTGGGCGCGGTGCTGGCGGTCATCGCAGCCTTCATCCTGCAGCACGAGGTGATCGCCAAATGGTTCGTGATCCTGGCCGGCATCGCATTGCTGGGGATTTTCGTCTACCTGATCATGAGCAGCCAGCGCGGCGAACGCGCCGGATTGGCGGCCGCGCTGATCTTGACTATCCAGACGATCTTCTTTTTCATCTTCTACCAGCAGATGCCGACCTCGCTGGCGCTGTTCGCGCTGCGCAACACCGACTTGAACTGGAGCGTGTTCGGCGTGCACCTCTTCACGTGGTTGCCCGGCCAGTACCAGGCGCTCAATCCGATCTGGATCATGATCCTCTCGCCGATCCTGGCGTGGATCTACACCGCCGCCGGCAAGCGCGGCAAGGACCTGTCGATCGCATCCAAGTTCGCGCTGGGTTTCGCGATGGTTGCGGCGGGCTACTTCGTCTACGGCATGGCCGGCAATTTCGTCACCGAACCGGGCAAGGCTTCGTCGTGGGTACTGATCTGGGGCTACGGCCTGTATTCGCTGGGCGAACTGCTGGTCAGCGGCCTCGGCCTCGCGATGATCGCGCGCTACGTGCCGGCGCGGATGGGCGGCTTCATGATGGGCGCCTATTACGTCGGCGTGGGTATCTCGCAATATCTCGGCGGCCTCGTGGCCAACTTCGCGGCGGTACCGCAGAACGTGACCGACCCGATACAGACGCTGCCGATCTACACGGCGCTGTTCACCAAGCTCGGCTGGGCCGGGGTGGTCTGCACCGTGATCGCGATCGCGCTGGTGTGGCCGATGAAGCGGTTGTCGAAAGCGCACGCCGCGCATGCGTCCGCCGATTCCACCGGAGTGCCCACGGTCGCCGCCGAACGGTGACGCCGTCCGCGTGACGGATGTCATGCCCCGGCCACATGCCCTTCGGCAGGGGCGCGTCTGTATATTGATCGGTTAGTTTAAAGCCTGCCTTGCCTGCCCGCGCGACGAACACCTCGCCGCGTGAGCGGTCCAATGGGCGCATTCCTGACCGGGACGACCCTCGATGTCGCGAAAAAAATGGATCCTGACGCTCGTCGGCGCCGTCATCGTGGCATTCATCCTGTGGCGCATTTTTTCCGGACCGGGCAAGCCGCGCGACCAGAACGGCTTCGGTGCCGACGCGCCGGTACCGGTCACGGTGGTCCCCGCTGCGGCCGAAAACGTCCCGGTTTACCTCACCGGCGCGGGCACGGTGCAGGCACTCAATACGGTCAACGTGCAGCCGCAGGTCGGTGGCCAGTTGCTGAAACTCGATTTCGTCGAGGGCAAGCCCGTGAAGCGGGGCCAGGTGCTGGCGGAGATCGATCCGCGCACCCTGCAGGCGCAACTCGACCAGGCCGCCGCCAAGCGTCGGCAGGACGAAGCGCAACTGAAGACCGCACAAGCCAACCTGGTGCGATCCAGCAATCCCAAATACGCGCCCTACGTGGCCGAGATCGACCGCATCACCCAGAAGAACACCCTGGCGCAATGGCAGGCTGCGGTGGCGGCCGACGACGCCAACATCCAGGACATCAAGGTCCAGCTCGGCTTCACCAAGGTCACCTCGCCCATCGATGGCGTCGCGGGCATCCGGCAGGTCGACCCGGGCAACGTGATCACCACAAGCACTACCCTCGTCACCGTCACCCAGATGCATCCCATCTATGTGATCTTCACCCTCGCGGGCAAGTATCTGGACGAAGTCCGCGCGGCGCAGGCGAAAGCGCCGTTGAACGTGGCGATCCTGGATGCCGACAACAACGTGGTCGAGGACGATGGCACCCTGATCGCGATCGGCAACCAGATCGATCCGCAGTCGTCGACGTTCCAGTTGAAAGCCGAGTTTCCCAACGCCAACAACCAACTGTTCCCCGGCCAGTACGCCAACACCCGCCTGAAAGTGAGCATCAACGCCGGCGCGCTGGTAGTGCCGACCGCGGCCGTGCAGCGCGGCCCGGACGGCGATTACGTATGGCTGGTCACCGACAAGCCGCCACCCAACGCCAGCAGTGGCACGGATTCCAAGGCAGCCGCAAAGTCGCGACGCGGGGGGCGTGCGGACCATCAAGGTACGGGTGAACACAAGCCCACCAGGTACGTCACGATGCAAGCGGTGGCCACCGGCGGCGAGGCCGGCGACAGCGGTTCGATCGTCACCAACGGCCTGAAAGCCGGCAACCTGGTGGTCACCGCAGGCCAGTTCCGGCTGAAAGAAGGCAGCAAGGTGACGCCCATGAAACCCGGCGAAGTGCCGGCGCCACCTACCACCGCGCAGATCAAGGCCGCGATGTCGAGCAGCGGGCGCGGGCGCCGGCACTGACGACGCGCGCCGTAACGGCGGACCCATGAGCTTCTCCAGCATCTTCATCCGCAGACCGATCGCCACCTCGCTGTTGATGGCGGCGGTATTGCTGCTCGGCAGCATCGGCTACAAGGCGTTGCCGGTATCGGCGCTGCCCGAGATCGAGGCGCCCAGCCTGGTGGTGACCACGCAGTATCCGGGGGCGAGCGCCACCACCATTGCCAACCTGGTGACGACCCCGCTGGAACAACAGCTCGGCCAGATTTCCGGCCTGACGATGATGAGCTCGAACAGCGCCGCGGGGCTGTCGACCATCACCCTGCAGTTCGCGATGGACGCCAACCTGGACGTCGCGGCGCAGGACGTGCAATCGGCGCTGCGCGCCGCGCGCCTGCCGGGCAGCCTGCCCTATCCGCCGGTCTACAAACGTGTCAATCCGGCGGACGCGCCGATCCTCACGCTGGCGCTCACCTCCGACACCGTGCCGCTGCGCGACGTCAACAATTATGCGGACTCGATCCTTGCGCAAAGACTGGCGCAGGTGCCCGGCGTCGGCCTGGTCTCGATCGCCGGCAACGTGCGCCCGGCGATCCGGGTGCAGGTCGATCCAGGCAAGCTCGCGAACCTCGGCCTCACGATGGAGGACGTGCGCTCGGCGCTCACGCAGGCCAATGTCAATGCGGCCAAGGGCTCGTTGAACGGCGCGGTGCAGACCTACGTGATCGGCACCAACGATCAGTTGCAGAGCGCCGCCGAATACGCCAGCACCATCATCGCGTACAAGAACGGCGCGCCGGTGAAACTGTCGGACGTCGCCAGCGTGATGGAGGGCGTGGAAAACGACCAGCTTGCCGCGTGGGCCAACGGCAAGCCGGCGGTGTTGCTGGACATTCGCCGCCAGCCCGGCGCCAACATCATCGACACGGTCGACCAGATCCAGCAAACCCTGCCGTCGTTGCGTGCGGTGCTGCCGGCCGGCATCCACCTGTCGGTGTTCGCCGACCGCACGGTCACCATCCGCGCCTCCGTGCGCGACGTCCAGGTGACGCTGCTGATCGCGGTGGTGCTGGTGGTGGCAGTGATCTTCGTGTTCCTGCGCCGGCTGTGGGCCACGCTGATTCCCGCGGTCGCGGTGCCGCTGTCGCTGATGGGCACCTTCGCGATCATGGCGTTCGCCGGATTCTCGCTGGACAACCTGTCGCTGATGGCGTTGACGGTCGCCACCGGGTTCGTGGTGGACGACGCGATCGTGATGATCGAGAACATCGTGCGCTACCTCGAACAGGGCAAGAGCGGCCGCGAGGCCGCCGAGATCGGTTCGCGCGAGATCGGCTTCACGGTGCTGTCGCTGACGGTGTCGCTGATTGCGGTGTTCCTGCCGCTGCTGCTGATGCCCGGCGTCACCGGCCGTCTGTTCCACGAATTCGCATGGGTGCTGACCATCGCGGTCGCGATTTCGATGGGCGTGTCGCTGACACTGACGCCGATGATGTGCGCCTATCTCCTGAGGCCTGGGTCCCTGCCGACCGGCGACGAGGAGGCGATGGAAAACCGGCGCGGCTTCTACGCGAAGATGCTGGGCTGGTACGAATCCAGCCTGGACTGGGTGCTGGGGCATCGCCGCACCACCATCCTGATCGCGCTGGTGTCGGTGGCGGTGACGGTACTGCTGTACGTGGCGATCCCGAAAGACCTGCTGCCCGAACAGGACACCGGCCTGATCACCGGCGTGGTGCAGGCCGACAGCGACGTCGCGTTTCCCGCGATGGAAAAGCACATCCAGGCCGTGACCGCGGCGTTGCGGCGCAACCCCGCGGTCGCGGGCGTCGCTTCCTTCATCGGCGCAGGCTCGATCAATCCCACCCTCAACCAGGGCCAGGTCAGCATCGTGCTGAAGCCGCGCGGCGATCGCGCCGGGTTGGATGACGTCGTCGCCAGCCTGCAACATGACGTCGCCGGCATCCCCGGCGTGGCGCTGTTCCTGAAACCAGTACAGGACATCACCCTCGACACCACCGTGGCGCCCACCGAGTACCAATACGCGCTTTCCGAGATCGACCCCAAGGATCTCGCGAAATACGCGCAACGCATGGTGCAGGCGGTGAAGCAGTTGCCGGAACTGGCCGATGTGTCCGACAACCTCGCGATGAACGGCCGCGCGCTGCAGCTGGACATCGACCGCACCGCGGCGAGCCGCCTGGGCGTGCCGGTGCAGACCATCGACGACACGCTGTACGACGCCTACGGCCAGCGCCAGATTTCCACCATTTTCACCCAGCAGAACCAATATCGCGTGGTGCTGGAAGTGGCGCCGCAATTCCGCAACCGCACCGACCTGATGAACATGCTGCGGGTGCGCTCCAACGGCGCCAGCGGCGCGCTGACGGGCAACAACGCCACCAGCCTCGGCATGCTGAGGTCGTCCAACTCCTCCACCTCAACCGGCATCGGGCAGTCCAACACCGGCATCCTGATCGGCGGCGGCAACACGGTGCCGCTTTCGACCCTTGCCACGGCGACGGTCACCGACGCACCGTTGGTGATCGCGCACCAGAACCAGTTGCCCGCGGTGATCATCTCGTTCAATGTCGCGCCGGGCTATTCGTTGTCCCAGGCCGTGGACGCGATCAACAATGCCGAAGCCTCGCTGGACTTCCCGCCGCAGGTGCGCGCCGGCTTCATCGGCAAGGCCGCGGAATTCTCGTCCTCGCTGGGCAACGAAGCGCTGCTGTTGCTGGCCGCGATCGTGGTGATCTACATCGTGCTCGGCGTGCTGTATGAAAGCTACATCCACCCCTTCACGATCCTTTCCACGCTGCCGCCGGCCGGTGTGGGCGCGCTGCTGGCGCTGATGCTGTTCGGAATGCCGCTGTCCGTGGACGGCATCGTCGGCATCGTGCTGCTGATCGGCATCGTGAAAAAGAATGCGATCATGATGATCGACTTCGCGATCACCGCCCAGCGCCGCGGCATGAACGCGCACGACGCGATCCGGCGCGCCTGCCTGCTGCGTTTCCGGCCGATCATGATGACCACCTTCGCGGCGCTGTTCGGCGCGCTGCCGCTCGCGCTCGGCAACGGCATCGGCGCGGAGCTCCGGCGCCCGCTGGGCGTGGCGATCGTGGGCGGCCTGTTGCTGTCGCAACTGGTGACGCTGTACACCACCCCGGTGATCTATCTGTACATGGAACGTTTCAGCGACTGGGTGCGCGAGCGCACCGGCCGGCAACGCGTCGAATGGGCGCCCGAGAGCGGGAAATGAGGCCGCTCGACCCTTCCCTGCCCAAACCCTCCTTTTGAAGGGAGGGGCTTGCAAGTGCCATGAACATTTCCGCGCCCTTCGTCAAACGCCCCATCGGCACTTCGCTGTTGGCGACGGGCGTGCTCGCGATCGGCATCCTGTGCTACACCCTGCTCGGCATCAGTGCGCTGCCGCAGTTGTCGTTTCCGGCCATCTGGATTTCGGCCAACCAATCCGGCGCCAGCGCGACCACGATGGCGGCGACCGTGGCCGCGCCGCTGGAGCGCCACCTCGGCCAGATTCCCGGCGTCGACATGATGAATTCGCGCAGCTCGGACGGGAACGCGGTCGTGATCCTGTTCTTCGATGCCGGCGTGGACATCGACACGGCCGCGCAACAGGTGGACGCCGCCATCAACGCGGCGGTACCCGACCTGCCGAGCGGTCTGCAGATGCCGCAGTGGCACAAGGCCAATCCCAACGACGATCCCGTGATCTCGCTGGCACTCACCTCGAACACGCAACCGATGTCAGACCTGTACGACGCGGCGAACACGCTGCTCAGTCCGCGCCTGTCGCAGTTGACCGGCGTCGCGTCGGTGGATGTTTCGGGCAGTGCGCAACCCGGCGTACGCGTGGAGGTGGACCTGCACAAGCTCGACGCGCTGGGCCTTTCCACCAACGACATCCGCAATGCGATCACCGCCGCCAATGTGACCTCGCCGCAAGGTTTCCTCACCGACGGTGAGATCGCGACCGCGATCACCGCGAACGACCAGTTGCACAGTGCGCAGGATTTCGCCGACCTAGTGATCGCCAACCACAACGGCGGGCCGGTTTACCTGCGCGACGTGGCGAACGTGTACCAGGGCGCGCAGGACCAGTTCCAGGCCGCGTACTTCAACGGCAAGCCGGCGATCATGTTGCAGATCTACAAGCGCCCCGACGCGAACGTGATCCAGACGGTCGACGGCGTGAAGGGCGAATTGGCGGGATTGCGCAACCTGCTGCCGCCCGGCACCCAGTTGACGCCGTATTTCGACGGCACGCCCACGATCCGCGATTCCATCAACGACGTGCAGATCACGCTGCTGATCAGCCTCGCGATGGTGATCCTGACGATGTCGGTGTTCCTGCGCCGGCTTGCGCCCACGCTGATTGCGTCGGCGGCCGTGCCGCTTTCGCTGTGCGGCGCGTTCGTCGTGATGTACGCGATGGATTACACGCTGGACAACCTGTCGCTGCTGGCGCTGGTGATCGCGCTGACCTTCGTGGTCGATGACGCGATCGTGGTGATCGAGAACATCATCCGCCATCTCGACGAAGGCAAGACACGGATGCAGGCGGCGCTGGAGGGCGCGCGGGAAATCGGCTTCACCATCGTCGCGATCACCGCATCCCTGATCGCGGTGTTCAGCCCCATCCTGTTCGCCCCGGGCATGCTGGGCGTGTTCTTCCGCGAATTCACGGTGACCCTGGTCGCGGCGATCTTCGTGTCGATGGTGGTGTCGCTGACGCTGACGCCGGCCCTGTGCGGCCGTTTTTTGCGCCACCACGTGCAGGACGAAAAAGGCCCGTCAAGGCTGTCGCGCCTCCTCGACGGTTTCCACGCGGGCATGTTGCGGGTGTACACGGTGACACTCGACTGGACGCTGCACAAGCACCCGAAGCTGATGGCCTGGTCGCCGCTGCTGCTGCTGGCCCTCACCATCTTCTTGTTCACCAAGGTGTCGGCCACCAATTTCCCGCCGCAGGACAGCGGCCTGATCTGGGGTCGCGCCACCGGCGGCACCACCATGTCCTTCGCCGATCTCGAGACCCGCACCAGGACCCTCTTGCAGATGATCCGTTCGGACCCCGCGGTGGAATACGTCGGCGCTTCCATCGGCACCGGCAGGCGCGGCGCCAGCGGCTGGTTCAGCATCCAGTTGAAGTCGCGCGACGATGACCGGCGCGATTCGACCCAGCAAGTGGTGGCGCGCTTGTCGGCCAAGGCTGCGCAATACCCGGACCTCGACGTGCGGTTTCGCCCGCACGAAGACCTGCCGAGCGGTGGCGGCGGCACCAGCCAGGGCGCCCAGTACAGCGTGAACCTGCAAAGCAACAGCGCCAGCGAACTCGAGGAATGGCTGCCGAAGCTGCAGGCGCAACTGCAGAAGAACCCGATCTTCCGCGATGTCGGCACCGACCTCGATGCGGGCTCGCTGCTGCAGGACATGGTGGTCGACCGCGCCAAGGCCGCCAGACTGGGGATATCGATGGCGGCGGTGGACGACGCCTTGTACAACGCCTTCGGACAACGCCCGATCTCCACGATCTATTCCGACACCAACAACTACCAGGTGGTGCTTACCGCCTTGCCGCCGCAGACCGCATCACCGGCCGCGCTGGACAACATCCGGGTGCGCGCGTCCAACGGCAACATGATTCCCATCAGCGCCATCGCGCGCCAGGAGTCCGGCGTCGCGCCCGGCCAGATCGAGCACATCAATCAAATGACCAGCATGTCGCTGAGTTTCAATCTGGCACCGGGCGCCAACATGGGTGAAGCCACCCGGCAGATCCGCAAGACCATTTCCGACATGCGCATGCCGGGCGACATCACGCTGGGCTTCGGCGATTTCTTCCGGCGTTTCGAGCAGCAGCAAGAACAGATGCCGCTGCTTCTGATCGGCGCGATCGTCGCGGTGTATCTGGTGCTCGGCATGCTGTACGAAAACCTGGTGCATCCGATCACCATTCTTTCCACCTTGCCCGCCGCGGGCGTGGGCGCGCTGCTGGCGTTGCTGGTGACCAATACGCCGCTTTCCATCGTCGCGATGATGGCTTTGATCCTGCTGATCGGCCTGGTCAAGAAGAACGCGATCATGATGATCGACTTCGCGGTAGTGGCCGAACGCGAAGGCCGCACGCCGCTGGGCGCGGTGCGCGAAGCGTGCCTGGTGCGCTTCCGGCCGATCATGATGACCACCATGGTCGCCATCCTGGCGTCGGTACCGCTGGTGATCGGCATCGGCACCGGCGCGGACCTGCGGCGTCCGCTGGGCATCGCGATGATGGGCGGCCTGATCTTCTCGCAAAGCCTCACCCTGCTTTCGACCCCGGCCATCTACCTGGTGTTCGGCACCTGGGCGCGGCGCCGGCGCGAACGCAAGGCACAACGCGCGCGCCACAAGCTGGCCGCACAGGGTTGATGCGGGACTCTGGCCTCGGAACCCGGGGAAAGCACCAAGCTCGGTCGTCTCGCCGACGCCTCCGATGCCCCGTACCCGCCAGTGTGGCAGAGTGACTCGGGTTGTCCCCACCCATACAATCGATCCTTCACACCGCTGCCGCTGTGCATACGATGGCCGAGCAACCCGGGTCCCGTTCAATCGCCTTCATCGGCGGCGGCAACATGGCGCGCAGCCTGATCGGCGCGCAGCGCGCGCGCGGCATGCCGCCGGCGTCGATCCGGGTCGCCGAACCGCGCGCTGAAACGCGCGAGGCGCTGGCACGCGAATTCGAGGTGCCGGTATTCACGGACAACGCCGAGGCCGTCGCCGGCGCTGACTGCATCGTGTTGGCGGTGAAGCCGCAGGTGATGCGCGAGGTGTGTACGGGACTCGCCGGACCGCTGCGCATCGCGCGGCCGCTGGTAATCTCCATCGCAGCCGGCATCCGCATCGCGCAGATCGAACGCCTGCTTGGCGACCAACACGCCATTGTGCGCTGCATGCCCAACACGCCGGCGCTGGTCGGGGCGGGCGCCAGCGGCCTGTGCGCCAACCACAATGTCGACGACGACCAGCATGCGCTGGCGGAGCGCCTGCTGGGCGCGGCCGGCATCGTGCGCTGGATCGGGGACGAAGTGCAGATGGACACCGTGACTGCCTTGTCCGGGTCCGGCCCCGCGTACTTTTTCCTGCTGGTCGAGGCGATGGAAGACGCCGCGGCGCAGCTCGGCCTGCCGCGGGAGACCGCGCGCGCACTGGCCGCGCAGACTTGCCTTGGCGCCGGCCACATGCTGGCCGACGGCAACGAAACCGCGGCGCTCCTGCGCAAGCGGGTTACCTCGCCGCACGGCACGACCGCCGCCGCACTCGACGCATTCGAGCAAGGCGGTTTCCGCAAGCTGGTCCAACAGGCATTGGCCGCGGCGCAGCGACGCGGCGCGGAAATGTCCGCCGAGCTGGACACCGACGCATGATTTATCTTGCCAACGCGCTGTCGCTTTTGATCCAGTTCGCGTTCGGTTGCGCGGTGGCGCTGTTCGTGTTCCGCCTGCTGACCGAAGCCGTGCGCGCGGATTTCTACAACCCGATCTGCCAATTCCTCTACCGCGCCACCAACCCGGTGCTGACGCCGCTCCGGCGCGTGATCCCGACCTGGCGGCGCATCAATCTCGCGGCATTGCTGATCGCGTGGACGCTGGAGGTCATCAAGAACGTTCTGTTGCGCTTCACCGTCCCGGACTTCTGGGCTGGCAACGTGGGAACGCTGGTGCTGGGCGCGGCCGATCTTCTCGATTTCTTTCTGATCGTGTACCTGGTCATGATCTTCGCGTGGGCGCTGCTTTCCTACGTCAATGTCGACGCGCGCAACCCGGTGGTGC
>DATCSF010000067.1:0-13237 GCA_036568625.1 Rhodanobacteraceae bacterium
CACCTGCGCAAGCCGCACCGGGTCGATGGTGAGGCCGTACAGACGATCGCGGCAGCTCTTCAGGCGATCAGGCAGCCAGTCGCGCTCCAGGTCCTCCTCGGTCAGCGGGTAATTGGCGGCCCTCACGCCGTAATGCAACGCCATGTACAGGCAGGTCGGCGTCTTGCCGACGCGCGACACACCCACCAGCACCACGTCGGCCTGACTGTAGTCGACGTCGATGCCGTCGTCGTGCGCCAGCGCGTAATTGGTGGCATTGATGCGCGCCTCGTACTGATTGAAATCGACCAGCCCATGCGCGCGGTTGATCGCGCCGGAGCGCCGCGTGCCGAGTTCCAGCTCCAGCGTGCCGATGAACGGCGCCAACACATCGATCATCAGCGCACCGGATTCGGCGATGATCTCGCACAACTGCGGGTCGACCACGGTGTTCACGACGATTGGCCGCTCGTCGTTCTGCGCATACACCGTCTTGATGCGCAGCGCCGCAGCACGCGCCTTGTCGGGCGTGTCCACGAACGCGATGCGGTGGCCGTCGAATTTCACCCCGTCGAACTGGGCAAGGATGGAATTGCCAATGGTCTCGGCGGTAATGCCCGTCGAATCGGAAATGAAAAAAACCGTCCTGCGCCCGTTCATGCTTGAATCCGATCCCAGTGGAACCGGAAGTGTAACGGCGTGTTCGGCCCGACTCCGACCGGCGCCATTTGCATCCTGCACGGGATGGGCACACACTGAGACTCCGGCATGCGCCGGCCCTTGGATCGGGGAGGATGCACGTGTCCGATTCCACGCTTGCGGGATCCCATGCCACGCAGGTCGTGCGTGCCGTCACCGGGCGGCGCGGCATCGGCGATCTTGCGCCGCACATCGAGCGGTCGTGGAACCGCTGCCTCCAGGAATTCGGCATCCGGCCGCAGAGCCGCCGCGACACGCTGGTGCTACCGGCCAACGACCTGCGCGAACGCCAACAGGAACTCGGCGGCCTGCTCAAGGTGGCGCGCTGCGAGATGGAAAATCTCTACGAGCTGATCGCGGGCACCGGCTACGCCGTGATCCTGTCGGATGCCGAAGGCACCATCCTCAGCACCATCCTGGATCCCACCCTCAAGCGCGATTTCCAACATGCCGGATTGTGGCTGGGCGCGCGCTGGGACGAGCGCCGCGAGGGCACCAACGGCATCGGCACCTGCCTCGCCGAAGGCGGCGCCATCACCGTCCATCGCGAGGAACACTTCCGCGACTACAACATCCGCCTGTCATGCTCGAGCGCACCGATCATCGATGCGCACGGCAACCTACTCGGCGTGCTCGACGCATCGTCCGCCAACAGCGCCGACACCCGCGAAATCCAGCGCCATACCGTGGCGCTGGTCAGCATGTCGGCCAACCTGATCTCGCGTTACCAGTTCCTCGCCGAATTCGCCGATGCATGGATCCTGCGCTTCCACAGCCGGCCGGAGTTCGTGGGCCTGCTGCACGAGGCGTTGCTCGCGGTGGATGGCGAAGGGCGGGTGCAGGCGGCGAACGAAAGCGCGCTGCTGCAACTCGGCGCAGGCTCACGCAACGCGCTGGTCGGCCGCCCGATCGAGGAATTGTTCCGCTTCGCGGCCGACACCATGCGCCAGCGCGCCGCGCATGCCGCGGCCGCGATCTGGCCGATCCGCGACCACGCCCGGGGGCGCCGGTTTTACGCGAAGATCGAACCCCCGCGCGCACACCAGGTCGCCGGCGGCGCGTTTCGCACAACCGCGCCCATGGCGCAGGCCGACAAGGTGATGCAGGGACACGTCGTCGCCGATCCACGGATGCGCCGCAACCTCGCATCCGGACACCAGCTGTTCGCCAAGCAGGTGCCGATCCTGCTGCACGGCGCCACCGGCACCGGCAAGGACGTGCTCGCCCGCGCATTGCACACCGGCAGCCTCTGGTCCGACCGTCCGTTCGTCACGGTCAACTGCGCGGCGATACCCGAAAACCTGATCGAAAGCGAACTGTTCGGCTACCGCCCGGGAGCCTTCACCGGGGCTTCGCGCGAAGGCCGCGCCGGCAAGATCCTGCAGTCGAGCGGCGGCACGCTGTTCCTCGATGAAATCGGCGACATGCCGTTGACGCTGCAGGCGCGCCTGTTGCGCGCGATCGAGGCGCGCGAAGTGACCCCGGTCGGCGGCGACCGGACCATCGCGGTGGACCTGCACGTGATCAGCGCCACCCACCGCAACCTGCGCCAGATGATCGCATTCCACGAATTTCGCGAAGACCTTTACTACCGGCTCGCGGGTACGGTGCTGGAGTTGCCATCGCTCGCGGAACGCCAGGACAAGGGCGACCTGATCCGCACGCTGCTGCTCGAGGAATGCGGCGGCGACGATCCGGTGGACATCGCCGCGGACGCGTACGAACGATTGCTTGACTATCCCTGGCCAGGCAACATCCGGCAGTTGCGCAACGCGCTCAGGACCGCCGCCGCGCTTTGCAGCGACCACATCATACGACTTTCGAATTTGCCGCAGGAGATCGTGGATCCGGCGGAACCGCCGTCCGTGCCGGCGACCGATGCGGCGCAGGCGACCACGCTCGAAGCGCCCATTCCGACCCTGCAAGGCGCCGAACGCGCGGCCCTGGTGCGCACGCTGCAGCAACACGACTGGAACGTCAGCCGTGCCGCGCGTGCACTGGGCATCAGCCGCAATACCCTGTATCGCAAATTCCGCAAGCACGGCATCACCCCGCACCCATGCGGCTGATTCCGCGCACGCAAAAGCGATTCGCGATGCGCCCACCGGCTGCCTGCCGAAAGGCGCATCAGAAGCTGTAACTGGCACTCACGCCAACCAGCCAATTCCGGTTCGGCGCTGGTTCGAAGAAGCGGCCATTGGTGGCGTCCACCACCACCGCGCCGACGTAATGGCGATCGAACAAATTGTTGGCCTGCGCGAATTCCTTGAAGCTCCAGCCCGTGACTTGCTGGCGAAATCCCGCTTCCAGGTTGGCCACCACATAGCTGGCCGCGGCCTGTGCGTTCTCGTCGTTGACGAAGACGCGGCTGCGCACTTGCGCGTCCGCGAGCGCGTAAAAGCCGGTGGGTGCGTAGCTCCAGTCCAGCGCGCCGTAGAGCGTGGAACGCGGCACGCCCGGCAAGTGTTTCCCCGCGAACGGCCCTGAAGCGAAATCCGCCTGCAGCCAGGTCCACGCGAGATAACCGTGGAAGCCGGCGCCGAGACCGCCGGCCAGGCTCAGTTCGACGCCCTTGCGCGTCGTGCTGCCGGCGTTGCGGAAGGTGGAGCGGCCGTTCGCGGATGCCGCGGTCACGATTTCGTTCGCGGTGTCGATCTTGTACAGCGCCATCCGCAGCTTGCCCTGCGCGCTGAAGTCGACCTTGAGCCCCGCCTCGTAGTTGTCGCTGGTACTCGGCTGGAGGTTGAAGTTGAGGCCGGAGGTGCCATCGGGACGATACGCGAGTTCGGCGAACGATGGCGTCTCGAAGCCCTTGCCGTAGCTCAGATAGGCGTTGACCGGCGGTGCGAGCTGGTAGAGCACGCTCGCGAAGCCGGTGGATTTCGAAAAGTCCTGGCTGCCGCTGTCGTCCGGATCCACATCGGAGATGAAATGATCGTGGACCTTGAACGTGACGCGCGAACGGCGAAGGCCGCCGACGATCTGCCAACGTCCGAGCACCCAGCGCGCCTGGGCATATTCGCCGAATTGCGCAAGCACGTCGTCCTCATCGCGGGCGAGGGCGCCCTTGCTGCCGTCGTCATTGACGAAGCCCTTGCGCCGTTCGTGCAGCCGCTGGTAATCAAATCCGGCCGTCGTGGTCAGTGGAAACCCGGCGAACGTGGCGTCATGCGTCCAGCGCGCGCTGCCGCCGCCGGCGTCGTTGTCGAGGTCGACCACCGCGCCACCCGACAGCGGCCCGTCGCCGCTGAAGGGCAGGAACTGGACCACGCGCCGGCTGCCCAGCCAAGCCGTGGCCTGCAACCGGTCGTAGTCGCCGAGTTTCTGCTCGTACACCATGCCGCCTTCGCGATGACGGTGGAATTCGCCCGATCCGAACTGGAATACGCGTGACACGGCTTGCCGGGGATCTTCGGCCACCTGTTGCGCATTCAGTGCCGAGGGGTCCTCCGCGAAGGGCTGGTTTTCGGCATTGAAGATGAAGGTCAGCGATGCGTTGTCGTTCGGCTGGTAGCGCAGCTTGGTGTAGAGGTGGTCGCGTTTTGCCGCACTGTGCTCGCGATAACCGTCGGTCTGGAACGACGAGGCGCTCGCCATGTAATTGACGCGCCCGATAGTTCCGCCTGCGTCGAGCTGCTTCTCCAAGGTGCCGTAGCTGCCGACCAGCATGTTCGCGCCGAACTCGGGCCGTGCAGGGCCGTCCCGCGTGAATACCTGGATGACGCCGCCCGCGGCGTTGCCGTACAGCACCGAGAACGGGCCACGCAGCACTTCGATGCGTTGGGCGGCCGCGAGGTCGAACGGATCGGTCTGGCCCTGTCCGTCGGGATCCGAATACGGCAATCCGTCCACCATCAGCCGGATGCCTGTCACGCCGAAGGAAGCGCGCGCGCCGAAGCCGCGCAGGGAAAGTTGCAGGTCCTGCGCGAAGCTCTGGCGATCCTGCGCGACCAGGCCCGGCACGCGTGCCAGCGTTTGCGCCAGATCCGTCCCGGCCGGGCCCGACCGGATCTCGTCGCTCGTCACCACACTGATCGAGGCCGGTACATCGAATTCCCGTTCTGGAATGCGCGTGCCGGTGACCACGATGGTGGGCAGCGATTGCAACTTTTTCTTGTGCGTTGCCCCGTCCGATTGCGCGGCAGCCAGTGACGGCAGCAGGACCATCGTCGCCCCCCATGCCGCCAGCAGAGCCAGCGGGAGGCGCCCCAGGCGGGGATGCGAATTGCACGCGAACTCTCCCCCGCTGCCGCGCCCACGGCACAGGTGACGCAGCTCGTCGTGACCCGCCATCGCAAGTCTCCTTGTTGATACTCGACATCCCTTGTCGCTGCACTTTAACCGGAACCCGCCTCAGCGCCCTCTGCCCGCGAAGTCGTAGCGGAACCAGCCGCGCGGAGCGCAAGGTGCCACGAATGTCGACGTTCCGGGACCTTCGGAATCGATCAATCGTCCCGGGGTGCCGAACACATTGTCGCCCAACTGCCGCTCACGATCAGCGACAGTTGAATGCGTTTTCGACATGGAGGACGAGGTCGCCAGGCACCCGGCGCGCGGTGCCCTTTCCGATCATGCGGAGCCCTGGAGTTGCCCGGTGCCCACGCCGCCCGATGAGGGGGCGCAGGACAAAGCGTGGGCACCAAGGCCAGTTTGGAAAAAAGCATTGGCTTCGGCAACACGCTTTTTCGCGCAATGTGATTCGTCGGAACGACCTGTAGCCGGCAAATCCCGTTACATCACGCGTGCGGCACACCCGAAGCCTTCGCCGCATGAGTCGCGACGATGTCCATCAATTCCGGTGAGTAGCAGTCGTAGGGCTCGATTCCGAGTTCGCGCAGGCGGCTTCGCACCGCGCCCATCCGTGCCGGCGGAACGCCGCCCTCGATCACGGACGACACGAAGGCCGCGAACGTCGGAGGCGCGTACCCCGGTTGCCGGGACAGTTCCGGATGGATGAACACAAAACCGTGGAACACATGCTGCGGATCCGGGACCGTGTCATACATGTGCGCGCCGCAACCGGTGCAGGCGTAGCGGTGCAGCACCGCTTTCTCGTTCACCACCTTGAGTTTTTCCTCGTGCCGGGTGACTTTGACCTTGTCGCTCGGCACCGCCGCCAGCATCGAGAACATCGCACCCTCCGGCTTCCAGCACTTGGTGCAGCCGCACAGGTGGTTGAACAGAAACTCGTTGTCCACTGCCACCTCGACCGGATCGGTGCTGCACTTGCAAACCAGTGTGGCGCCCGCGAACCCCGATTTCCCCTGCTGGACGCCGTCGTCGACGGCGGGATGGATGTTTGTCTTGGCCATGTGGATTCTCCGATTGGAATGCGGGTTGCTGGTTGTTGCCGTCATGCCCCGGCGCCGAAATCGATCACGGAGCGGATGACCTTGCCCTCGTGCATCAACTTGAACGCATCGTTGATCTTCGCGAGCGGCAGCACTTTCGAAACGAATTCGTCCACCTTCAATTCCCCCCGCGTGTAACGATCGACGTAGCCGGGCAACTGCGAACGGCCCTTGACACCGCCGAACGCGGCGCCGCGCCAGACGCGGCCGGTGACGAGCTGGAACGGGCGGGTGCTGATCTCCTGTCCCGCCGCGGCGACACCGATGATGGTCGATTCGCCCCAGCCCTTGTGGCAGCACTCGAGCGCGGCGCGCATCACGTTGACAT
Organism: Rhodanobacteraceae bacterium; assembly: GCA_036568625.1. GTDB lineage: Bacteria > Pseudomonadota > Gammaproteobacteria > Xanthomonadales > Rhodanobacteraceae > 66-474. The sequence continues at coordinate 6,358 of DATCSF010000067.1, forward strand.
TGCCGATGCACTCGAACGAGTAGTCGACGCCACCGTGGGTCATGTCCACGACCACCTGCTGGATCGGCGCGTCGTGGTCCTTGGGGTTCACGTAGTCGGTCGCGCCCATCGCCTTGGCCATCGGCCACTTGTCGGGGTTAACGTCTATGGCGATGATGCGTGCGGCCTTCGCCATCACCGCGCCCTGCACCACCGCGAGGCCGATGCCGCCCAGGCCGAACACCGCGACGCTGGAACCCGGCCGCACCTTGGCGACGTTGAGCACCGCGCCGACGCCGGTAGTGATGCCGCAACCGAGCAGGCAGACCTTGTCGAGCGGCGCTTTCGGGTCGATCTTCGCCACCGAGATTTCCGGCAGCACCGTGTATTCGGAGAAGGTGCTGGTGCCCATGTAGTGGCGCACCATCTTGCCCTTGTACGAAAACCGCGAAGTGCCGTCCGGCATCAGGCCCTTGCCTTGCGTCGCACGGATCTTCTGGCACAGGTTGGTGCGACCGGACAGGCAGTATTCGCATTCGCCACATTCGGGCGTGTACAGCGGAATCACGTGGTCGCCCGGCTTCACTGACTTCACGCCGGGGCCCACCTCCTCGACGATGGCGCCGCCCTCGTGGCCGAGGATCGCGGGAAACAAGCCTTCCGGATCGGCGCCCGACAAGGTATAGGCGTCGGTGTGGCACACGCCGGTGGCGACCACGCGCACCAGCACCTCGCCGGCCTTCGGGCCGTCAAGATCGACTTCCTCGATCGAGAGCGGTTGTCCCGCTTCCCATGCAACGGCAGCGCGTGTCTTCATTTTGCGTGATCCATTTTCAACTCTTTGTGTTTCAATCCTGCGCGGAGGGTGGCCGGCCTTGGGGCACGAGGCCAAGCTGCCGCCCCTTGACGTATTCGTAGATGTCGCGAATCTGCTCCGGTGTGAAAAAGCCGGCCCACGACGGCATGCCTTTGGACTCGCGGCCCGCCATCGCCGTCTGCAGGAATTGGTGGTATGTCATCCCGCCGGCCAGCGAATGGCGCAGGTCCGGCGCCGCGTAGGCGCCGCCCACTGCATCGTCGCCATGGCAGCGGTTGCAATATCCGTTGAACTGTTCGTAACCCGTGAACACGTCGTTGGTGACGATTTCGGGCTTGTGCCCCGGCACGAATACCGGAAAGTCGAGCTTCACCGTCTTGCCGTCTTCGGTCTTGTAACTGTAGGTCTTGCCGGATGACCCGGCAGACGATTTGGCGCCGGCGCTGGTGCCCGCCGCCGGCTTGAGCGAGAGGATCCATTTGACGATCGTCCGCGCCTTTTGCCGCCCGAGATCCGGGTGCGGGGTCATCGCGATGCTGCCCCAGTCGCCCGAACCGCCCTTGATGACCTTCGCCGCCAATTTGTCGACTGCGGCATCACCCTGCCCGGCGTAGCGCTTCGCGACCTCGTCGTAGGCAGGACCGACCACCTTGTGGTCGATCGCGTGACACGCAAAACAATCGCTGGCCTTGGCATCCTTCAATCCCGCAGGTTTCGGCACAGTGTTCGCCGCCGGCGCGCCGGTGGCAGCGGCATCCGCGAACGCGGATCGCGCCGAGACCAGCGGCGCCGCGATGGCCGCCGTGCACGCGAGGCTGACGCCGCAGGCCGCCAGAATCACCCAGGGATTGTTTCGCATCCTCACGCTCCCGCTGGTTTGGTGGCGCGCGTCCTTCACTGTGCGCCCACACCGATGCCCGGGTTGCCGGAAGCCGACCCGTAATAGCGCACGCCATGTTGCCGCAGGATCTGTGTCAGTTCGGACCCGTGCGCCTTGATCACGGCGTTCAACTTTTTCACCAACGCGTCGTTGCCTTCGCGCACGCCCATCGACATCGGGAAGGAATACTGTTCGGGTGGTCCCATGTCGCGCGCGTTCGGCACCATCACCACCTCGAGGTCGGGGTAGTCCTTCAGGTAGGCGCCGATCGAGGGTTCCCAGGTGATCATCACATCAACGGTGCCGTCCTCGACCGCCTGCAGCATGGTGCGCGGCGACTCACCCGGCGTGCCTGCCACGTCGAAGGCCTTGGCCTCCACGACCATGTCGCGCAACTGCAGGCCATCCTGCACCGGCGTATCGGATTCGAAGCCGATCTTGAGCTTGTGCAGCACCGGCGAATCGAGGCTCGTGATGTCATAGCCCTTCGATTTCTTGAAAATGAAAACGTACGACGACACGTAATACGGGTCGGTGGTCTGTTCCTTCCGGGTGCCGTAAGGCAGGCTCATCACCACGTCGCACTTGCCCTTGTCCAGCGTCTGCGCGAGGAACTGGTCGAAGCCGCCCTTGGCGCGGGTGTCGTACCAGACGTACTCCAGCTTCGCGTGCAGCGCATCGGCGACGGTCTTCGCCACCGCATTTTCGAATCCATCGCCGGCGCGGTTCGAGTAAGGCAGGTAGGCGGGATCGGAACACACGCGCAGCGTGCCTTCGGCGCGGGCGCAGGTCGCACCCGCGAGAAGGCCCATGGCCGCGATTGGAACGAGGGACCACCGATATTTCATGTTGTTGTCGCTCCTGCACCGCCGCGATCAGTGGTTTGAATTCCCGGCGACCTGCTCGGCCTTCGGCCCCGTCATCGCGGGATTCTGCGCCACGGACTGCTGCGAAGGCATGTTGTTGTCCGGGATCGCGTTGTCACCGAGCGCAAACACGAACAGGGTGCCGCCGAGGTTGGTGTAGTCGCCCAGCGCCGCCGTCGCGTTGACCGCGCCCAGACCGGCGGTCGCCTTGGTCAGGCCGTTGCTCAGGCCGATCGCGCCCCAGCCTCCCACGCCGGTGAGGATCGCGATGTACTCCTTGCCGTCGTGCTGATAGGCGATCGGGTTGCCGACGATTCCAGATGGCGCCTTGAACTGCCACAGGATCTTGCCGGTATCGAGGTCGACCGCGCGGAACCAGCCGGTCAGCGTGCCGTAGAACGCGACGCCCCCCTTCGTCGTGAGCGTGCCGCTCCAGTCCTGGTACTGGTCGTTGATCGCCCATTTGGTCTTGCCGGTGACGGGGTCAAAGGCGATGAAGCGGCCGCCGATGTTGCCGTTGTTCGGCCGGTACATCCGCACGATTGCGCCGACGTACGGGAATCCGGCCTTGTATTTCGCGGCAAACGCCTGGTAGTCCTCGCAGATGTAGTTGGTCCCGGTGTAGAACAACCGGGTGTTCGGGTCATACGACGCCGGCTGCTGATCCTTGCCGCCCTGCGAACCCGGGCAGATGTCCTTCACGTTGACGCCTTGCTTGGTCATCTTTTGCGGATTGACGACCGGCCGGCCAGTCTTGAGGTCGATCTTCGACGCCCAGTTCAAGTTCGGAATGAACGAATGCGCCGCCAGCAGGTGGCCGTCGCGGCGATCCAGCACGTAGGCAAAGCCGTTGCGGTCGAAGTGCGTGAGCGAGGGGACGGTCTTGCCGTCGATGGTGGTGTCGGTGAGGATGCTTTCGTTGACGCCGTCGTAGTCCCAGCCGTCGTGTGGCGTCATCTGGAACGCCCATGCCGCTTCACCCGTGTCGGGATTGCGCGCGATGATCGACATCGACCACGCGTTGTCGCCGGGACGCGCGGTGGGATTCCAGGTGCCCGGGTTGCCGGTGCCGTAATAGACCAGGTTCAACTTCGGATCGTACGAGTACCAACCCCACGTGGTACCGCCGCCCAGCTTCCACTGGTCGCCCTTCCACGTCTTGAGGCTGGAATCCTTGCCGACAGGCTTGCCGGTGGCACCGTTGATGGTCTTCGCGGGGTCGAACATGATGTCGCTGTCCGGGCCCTCGCTGTAGGCACGCCACAGCTGCTTGCCGGTGTGGATGTCGTAAGCGGTGAGATAACCGCGCACACCGAACTCGGCGCCGGATACGCCGGTCAGTACCTCGTCGTGGATCACCAGCGGCGCCATCGTCATGGTCTGGCCGATCTTGGGATCCGCGTTGCGTGCGCTCCACTTGACCTTGCCGGTCTTGGCGTCGAACGCATAGATGCGGCCGTCGAGCAGGTTGGCGAAGATCATTCCGTCCGCATACGCGACGCCACGGTTCACCACGTCGCAACAAGCCACCGTTTCGGCGAACGCATCCTGCGGGATGTTGGATTTCCAAACGATCTTGCCGACGTTGTTCAGATCCACCGCGTACACGTAGTTCGGATACGAGCTCTCGAAATACATCATGTCGCCGACCACCAGCGGCTGGCCCTCCTGGCCGCGCAGGGTGCCGGTGGACATCGTCCACGCCACGTGCAGGTTCTTGACGTTGGAGGCATCGATCTGGTCCAGCGCGCTGTAGCGCGTGACCGCGTAATCGCCGCCGGGCATGACCCAGTCGTCGGGATTCTGCGGCATCTGCTGCAACGACTGGCTCGACTGCGCGCTCGCTGTCGCACACAACGTCAGCAGCGCCGCACCCAGAAGCGTGAGCGAAAAATTACGAACCGGAAACATATTCATCGTGGATCTCCTTGCCGGCAGGAGTGGAATGTCCAAGCTGCAACGACGCCAGCCATCGCGAAATCACCTTTCGCAGTGCAGGTCGCGTGCCAGAAAGCGCGCTTGTTCAACCACGTAAATTCAATGACTTGGACTCGCCCATTTCGCGTGTCACGACGACTGTCACGACCGCTGCGCCGGAACCGGAACACACCTGTACCGCGCATGTGACAGTCGCCCTGCTCGGCTTGTCACTGGCGGCAGCCGCCGCGAAAATGGGATTTTTGCGGACCGCGGGTCCGGACATGGAGAGCGTTGTGAGCGAACTCGTGCTGTGGCTGGACCAATTGCGCATGACCGACCTTGCCAAGGTCGGCGGCAAGAACGCTTCGCTGGGCGAAATGATCGGCAACCTCGCCAAGCTGGGCGTATCCGTGCCGGGCGGGTTCGCCACCACGGCCGAAGCGTTCCGCGAATATCTGGAAAAGAGTGGCCTCGCCGACAGGATCCAGAAGCGGCTCGCGACGTTGAACGTCGAAGACGTCACTGCATTGGCCGCTGCCGGCAAGGAAATCCGTGGCTGGATCGTCGACACCAAATTGCCGTCCGAGCTGGAGCAAGCGATTCGCGATGCCTACGTGAAGCTTTGCAAGGACGCCGGCGGCAACGACGTTCCAGTCGCCGTGCGTTCGTCCGCGACCGCGGAAGACTTGCCGGATGCATCGTTCGCCGGCCAGCAGGAAACGTTCCTGAACGTCACCGGCATCGAGGACGTCCTGCACAAGGTGAAAGAAGTTTTCGCCTCGCTCTACAACGATCGCGCGATCGCCTATCGCGTGCACCAGGGTTTCAAGCACGAGGAAGTGTTCCTCTCGGCCGGCGTGCAGTTGATGGTGCGCTCCGACATCGGTGCGTCGGGCGTGTTGTTCACACTGGACACGGAATCCGGTTTCCGCGACGTGGTGTTCGTCACCGCGAGCTACGGCCTCGGCGAAATGGTCGTGCAGGGCGCGGTGAATCCCGACGAGTTCTACGTGTTCAAGCCGACGCTGAAGTCCGGCAAGCACGCGGTGCTGCGCCGCAACCTTGGCGCCAAACAGCAGCGCATGGTGTATTCCGACAAACCGGGTGAACGCGTGCGTATCGAGGCGACGCCGGATGAGCTGCGCCACAAGTTCTGCATCAGTGACGCCGACGTCGAATCACTCGCGAAGCAGGCGCTGATCATCGAGGAACACTACAAGCGTCCGATGGACATCGAGTGGGCGAAGGACGGTGCCACCGGCAAGCTCTACATCGTGCAGGCGCGTCCGGAGACGGTGAAGTCGCGCGCACACGCGACGCAACGCGAGCGCTTCCAGTTGAACGAGAAAGGCAAGGTGTTGGCCGAGGGCCGCTCGATCGGCCAGAAGATCGGCGCCGGCACTGCGCGCGTGATCAAGTCACTGGACAAGATGCACGAGTTCAAACAGGGCGACGTGCTGGTCGCCGACATGACCGACCCCGACTGGGAGCCGATCATGAAAAAGGCCGCGGCGATCGTCACCAACCGCGGCGGCCGCACCTGCCATGCCGCGATCATCGCGCGCGAACTGGGCGTGCCGGCGGTGGTCGGCACCGGTGATGCGCTGCAGAAAATTCCCGACGGCCACGCAGTCACCGTGTCCTGCGCCGAGGGCGATACCGGCTTCATCTATGACGGCAAATTGAAGTTCGAGCGCATCACCGCGGACTTGGGCGACATGCCGCCCGCGCCGCTCAAGATCATGATGAACGTCGCCAATCCCGAGCGCGCATTCGATTTCGGGATGCTGCCGAATCAGGGTATCGGCCTGGCGCGACTCGAGATGATCATCGCCAGCCACATCGGCGTGCATCCGAAAGCCCTGCTGCAATACGACCAGCAGGATGCGGACACGAAGCAGAAGATCGACGAACGCATCGCCGGCTATGCAGGCCCGGTCGATTTCTATGTCGATCGCCTGGCCGAAGGCATCGCCACCATCGCGGCATCGGTGTACCCGAAGACCGTGATCGTGCGGATGTCGGACTTCAAGTCGAACGAATACGCGAACCTGCTCGGCGGCGGCAAGTTCGAGCCGCACGAGGAAAACCCGATGATCGGTTTCCGCGGCGCATCGCGTTACGTGGACGACTCGTTCGCCGAAGCGTTCGGGCTGGAATGCAAAGCGGTGAAGAAGGTGCGCGAGGCGATGGGCCTCGACAACGTGTGGGTGATGATCCCGTTCATCCGCACGCTCGACGAGGGCCGCAAGGTCATCGACGTGCTGAAGACCAATGGCCTGAAACAGGGCGAGAGCATCGACGGCAACGAGGCGTTGAAGGTCATCATGATGTGCGAGGTACCTTCCAACGCGCTGCTGGCCGAGGAATTCCTCGACATCTTCGACGGTTTCTCGATCGGCTCCAACGACCTTACCC
>DATCSF010000068.1:0-11238 GCA_036568625.1 Rhodanobacteraceae bacterium
TTTGGGGACTGGGGGTTGCTATGAAGCGTTGGGGTTATTACGCGGTGGCTGTTGGCTTGACGGCGCTGACGGTGCCGTTGTAGCTGTTCGTGTTGGGTCAGCTTCGTGCAGGGTCTCGGAGCCTGCGGCCGTCCCTGCGCCGGCTGTTTCGCTGCTGCCGCCTGCGGCGCTGCCTTTGCAGACGGCGTGCGTCAATGGCGTGGTTTATGCGTACAGGCCCGACGTGCAGCGGTGGCGTAGGACTCCGTTGGTTTGCGATGTCAGAAGTGACGTGATCCGCTTCAAGCCGCGCGCCACCGACCGGAATAATTTGACACAATAGACATTTGCATCAATCAAGGGTCGGCCAAGGCAAGCCTTGGGCGGCCCTCTCGTGCTCCGGGCTCGCCATACGCAGGTCTCATCCCTCTGCCGATTCCCTGGCCGGGTTCAACAAAGCTATTCCGGATGAATGATCTGGTGCTCGCGGCCGGCGCCGGCAAATTGCTTGTCGAACTCGCCAGTGACGCTGGGGTCGGCAAGGTTTGGCCAGTGATCTGCATCGAAACCGGGCGCCTCCTTGAGGCGCTCCTTGGCAACATCGAGAACCAGGCGCTCCCGTTCGGAATCGACGCGGAAGGCGTTCCACGGGATCGCGAACAGCTTGTTGCCGACGCCGAGAACACCGCCGAAGGTCAATATGCCGTAGGCGATCTTGCCGCTGGCGGCGTCGATCATGACGTCCTTGAGGTTGCCAAGGGATTCGTCCTGCGGGTTTCTGACTTCGGCGCCGACCAAAGTGGAGGCGGAAAGGAAACGGGAAGAAAGGAATTTGACGGGCTCGGCCATGTGCATGTGCTCCTTGCAGATTGCGGGTTGCAGGTGTGCATGCAACCCGATCGTCAGCCTATCGCCCAGGTACTGAACGCGACCGGTATTCGGCGTGGCCGGTCGCTTTGGTTTGCTCCTGGTTCGCGCAGCGCACGCGCGAATGTCCGGAACGTCATTCCGGAAGCTTCGTCAGCACGTTGCCGCGGTGTGCGGCGACATGATCGGTCCTGTCGCTCTTGATTTCGTACTGCGGATCGTCGGCGCTGGCGCGGTGGGTGTGGCCCTTGTAGTCGAAGTCGCGGGTGCGGACCTTGGTGATCACGCCGCTGACGTAGCCGGCTTCCGAGTTCCACTTGACGTGGTCGCCGACTTTGAATCGGGCCAAAGCGGATTTGCCGGTTTTCTTTGCGCGCATCTTCGGTGCCCCACGGTCAAGCAATCGCCTTGTCGACGACTTGCTGTGCTTCGTCAAGAATAGACTGCAAGTGTTTGGCATCCTGGAAGCTTTCCGCATAAATCTTGTAAATATCCTCGGTGCCGGACGGACGTGCGGCAAACCAGCCCTGCTCGGCGACGACCTTGACACCGCCGATGGCCGCGCCGTTGCCGGAGGCCTTGTCCAGCACGCGCACCACCCGACTTCCGGCCAAGGTGTCGAGCTTGATCTCGTCGGCGGCGAGCCTGGCCAATTTCTGTTTCTGCAGGTCGGTGGCGGCGGCTTCGACGCGGTCGGTGAAAGGCCGCCCCAGATCATTTGCCAGCGCTTCGTAGCATTCACCGGGATCGCGCCCTGCCCTGGCTGCGATTTCGGCCGACAACAGCGCCGGCACGATACCGTCCTTGTCGGTGGTCCAGGCCGAACCGTCCGTGCGCAGGAAAGACGCACCCGCGCTCTCCTCGCCGCCAAAGCCAAGCGAGCCGTCGAACAATCCCGGTGCGAACCATTTGAACCCGACGGGCACCTCGTACAAGCTGCGACCGACCTTGTCGGCCACGCGATCGATCAGCGCGGTGCTGACCACGGTCTTGCCGATCGCGACCGTTTGCGGCCAATGCTTCCGCTCGCGGAACAGGAAATCGATCATCACCGCGAGGTAGTGGTTCGAAGGCAGCAAGCCCGAGGAGCGGGTCACCACACCATGGCGGTCGTGATCGGTGTCGCACGCGAACGCGACGTCGTACTTGTCCTTCAGCGCCAGCAGGCGCTGCATCGCGTATTCGGATGACGGATCCATTCGGATCTTGCCGTCCCAGTCCACGGTCATGAAGGCGAAGCGTGGATCGACTTCCGCGCTGACTACGGTCAGGTCGATCCTGTAGCGTTCGGCAATGGGGGCCCAATAGTGGACCCCTGCCCCGCCCAGCGGATCGACCGCCAATTTCAAGCCCGCACCGCGGATCGCATCGAAATCGATGATGTTGTCGAGGTCGGAAACGTACGCACCGAGATAGTCGTGCGTGCGCGTGGTCGCCGCCGCACAGGCTTGCACAAAAGGCACGTGCTTCACGCCGGCGAGCCTGTTCTCGAGATAGCGATTGGCTTGCTCCTGTATCCAGCGGGTGATTTCCGTGCCCGCCGGCCCGCCGTTGACCGGGTTGTACTTGAAACCGCCGTTGTCGGGCGGGTTGTGCGACGGCGTAATCACGATGCCGTCGGCGAGCCCGGTGTCGCGTCCGCGGTTGTGTTGCAGGATCGCGTGCGAGATCGCAGGCGTGGGCGTGAATTCACCGCCCCTGGAAGTCAGCACCTCGACGCCGTTGGCCGCCAGCACCTCCAGCGCGGTGCGGAACGCCGGCTGCGACAGCGCGTGGGTGTCGAAACCGATGTAGAGCGGCCCGGTAATGGATTCCTTTCCGCGGTAGTCGCAGATGGCCTGGGCAATCGCCAGAATGTGCCATTCGTTGAAGCTGCCATCCAGCGACGAGCCGCGATGTCCAGAAGTGCCGAACGCAACTCGTTGCGTCGGGTTTGAAGGGTCTGGACGTATATCCGCATAGGCTGCCAGAAGCTTGCCGATGTCGACAAGAATGTCCTTCGGCGCAGGCTTGCCTGCGAGTGGGCTGACCTTCTCACCGCCCATCAAGAAGCCTTTCGCGCGGCGCGATAGCGACGAATCAGTTCGTTGGTGGAGCTGTCGTGTTCCAGCTTCGGCTCGCGTGCATCCTGCAATTGCGGGATCACCTTCTTCGCAAGCTGCTTGCCGAGCTCCACGCCCCACTGGTCGAATGAATCGACGTGCCAGATCGCACCCTGGGTGAACACGCTGTGCTCGTACAGGGCGATCAAAGCGCCCAGCGAATGCGGCGTCAAGTTCTCCGCAAGAATCGAATTGGTGGGCCGATTGCCTTCACACACACGATGCGGTACCAGCCATTCCGGCGTGTCTTCCGCGCGCACCTGCACAGGTGTCTTGCCGAACGCCAGCGCCTCGGTTTGCGCGAACAGGTTCGCCATCAACAAGTCGTGCTGGCCGCCGAGCGGGTTCAGCGAATGCATGAAGCCGATGAAGTCGCACGGAATCAGCCGCGTGCCCTGGTGGATCAATTGATAGAACGAATGCTGGCCGTTGGTGCCAGGTTCGCCCCAGTAGATCGGGCCGGTCGCGTAGTCGACACGCTCGCCGGACAGCGTGACGTGCTTGCCGTTCGACTCCATCGTCAACTGCTGCAGGTAGGCGGGAAAGCGCTTCAGATATTGCGCGTACGGCAGCACCGCGACGGTCTGTGCACCGAAAAAATCGTTGTACCAGACCGCCAGCAGGCCCAGCAGCAACGGCAGGTTGCGTTCGGCCGGCGTATTCCTGAAATGCTCGTCCATTGCATGAAAGCCGGTCAGCATTTCGCGGAAGGCTTCAGGCCCGATCGCGAGCATGGTCGAGAGACCGATTGCCGAATCCATCGAATAGCGGCCGCCGACCCAGTCCCAGAACCCGAACATGTTGGCGGTGTCGATGCCGAACTTCCCGACCTCGGCTGCATTGGTCGAAACCGCGACGAAGTGTTTCGCCACCGCGGCCTCGTCACCGAGCTTCTGCAGGCACCAGTCACGCGCGGCATGCGCGTTGGTCAACGTTTCCAGCGTGGTGAAGGTTTTCGAGCAGACGATGAACAGCGTTTCCTCGGGCTGAAGGTCGCGCGTTGCTTCCACGAAATCGGTGGGGTCGACGTTGGACACGAAGCGAAACGTCATGTCGCGGCGGCTGTAGTGTTTCAGTGCTTCGTAGGCCATCACCGGCCCGAGATCGGAACCGCCGATGCCGATGGAAATGACATTGCGGATGGTCTTCCCGGAATGCCCGCGCCATTCGCCCGAACGCACCTTGTCGCTGAACGCGGCCATGCGATCCAGCACTTCGTGCACCTCCGGCACCACGTCCTTGCCGTCGACCATGATGCGTTCGTGGCGCGGCGTACGCAGTGCCACGTGCAACACCGCACGCTGCTCGGTTTCGTTGATCTTGTCGCCGCGGAACATCGCGTCGCGCCGGGCGAATACGCCGCGCGCCTTGGCGAGCCGCTGCAGCAGGCCCAAGGTTTCGTCGGTGACGAGGTTCTTGGAATAGTCGAGGTACAGTCCCGCACCTGCGGCGGCAAGCCGCGTGCCACGCTTCGGATCGGCATCGAACAGTTGCCTGAGCGTGGCGCCGCGGAGCGATCGCCAGTGGCTTTGCAGCGCCCGCCACTCCGGCGTCGCGCGTAGCGACGGCGCGTTCATGCGCGCGCTCCCTGCCCCGCGGCCGCGGCCACGTTGGAACTTTTTTGGGTGATGCGCTTCAGCAAGTCGTTCCACGATTTCACGAACGCGGCCGCGCCGTCGCGCTGCAACTTGCCGGCCAGCGCGGCATCGTCGATGCCCGCCGCCTTGAACTGCGCGATCACACGTTCGCAATCACCGCCATCTTTCGCCATGACCGAACCCAGCTTGCCATGGTCGGCGAACGCCAGCAGCGTCTTGTCGGGCATGGTGTTGATGGTGTCCGGCGCGGCCAGCGCCTCGATATACAAAATGTCGGAGGCCTTGGGGTCCTTGGTGCCGGTGCTGGCCCACAGCAGGCGTTGCGGATGCGCACCGGCCGTGATGATCTTTTTCCAGCGCGGGGTTTCGCGCAGTTCGCAATAGGCCTTGTACGTGCGCTGGCCGATGGCGATGCCGAGTCGATTCTTGAGCTCCGCCGGCACCTTGTCGGCGACGGCCACGTCCCAGCGGCTGACGAAGATCGACGCCACCGATTCGACGTTGGGGGATTTGCCCTCCGCGATACGACGTTCGATGCCGCGCATCCAGGCTTCGGCGGAAGCCATGTACTGCTCGCGCGAGAACAGCAAGGTGACGTTGATCGGCACGCCGCGGTAGATCGATTCCTCGATCGCGGGAACGCCAGCCGGCGTGCCGGGAATCTTGATGAACAGATTGTCGCGGCGCCCCTTGCCGTGCAGCGCGACGGCAGAATCGATTGTCGCCTGCGTTGCGTCGGCCAGCAGCGGCGAGACTTCCAGCGACACGAAACCATCGACGCCGCGGCTTGCTTCATGCGCGGGCTTGAACAGGTCCGCCGCGCGGGTCAGGTCCTGCAGGGCCAATGCGAAAAATAGGTCTTCGCCCTGCCGGCCGCCGGCCAGCAATTCCGCGATCGCGTCGTCGTAATCGCTGCCGCCGGAAATGGCCTTGTCGAAGATCGACGGATTGGAGGTCAGGCCCGTCACGTTGTAGTCGGCGATGTACTTCGCCAGCGTGCCGTCATTCAGCATGCCCCGGGTGATGTTGTCGAGCCAGAGGCTCTGGCCGAGATCGTGCAGTTTCTGTGTCGGATTCATCTTTTCACTCCGTGGAGATTGCCGGTTGCAAGGGGGAAAGGAAAGCATCGGGATCGAGACCGGAAAGTTCGCCGACGCCGTTCAGTGCGATCTGCGCGGGCGGGTATTCCTTGAGCGCGACGGGGTCATTCGCGTAATGGCCCTGGCGCACGAACACCGTGGTCAGGCGGTCGCGCCATTGGCGTTTCATGCCATCCAGCACGCGCAACTTGTCTTCGACCATCACGTAATGTCTGGCAGGAAAACGCCGGGCCACATCGTCCAACATGCGTTCCTTGTGCACGTAGATCAAGACCCGGCCCTCCACCGCGCCGGCGATGCCGGATACGTTGATCTTGCGCGGTTGCAACACCACGTCGCCATCGGACAGCACCACGCACGCGCCGAACCGCGCCAGATGCGAAACCGCGTCCAGCGCGCCGGGAAACAGGCGTGCCGCGAAGTCGTATTCCAGCAGGAAAGCCGCCAGATCCTGCGCACGCAACTCGTCGTCGCATTCCAGCCGGAATCGCTGGATCGCGCCAAGGTAATCGGCATAACCAAGCTTCCCGCGCAGGTCTTCGTAGATCTTCCAGTACGTCTTCGCGGCATCCGCGCCAAACACATTGGTGATGTGTTTGTCGAGATCGTTCTGCACCTGGTCGTTGTCGAGCAAGGTGTTGTCGACGTCGAACAGAAAGACGATGGGCGATGCTTCGCTCATTGGGCCGCCCCCGCCGGAGGGTCAAGCTTGGGGTCGTTCCAGCCCCCCGCATCAGCGATCAACGCGTCGGCCTCCGTTGGGCCCCAACTGCCGGGCTTGTATCTGTGCACGGGCACCTTGTCGCCAATGATCGGGTCGAGCACCCGCCAGGCTTCCTCCACGCAATCGTCGCGGGTGAACAGCGCGGAGTCGCCATCGATCGCATCGCCCAGCAGGCGTTCGTACGGTGCCATCGCGGTACGCACGCGGCGGTGCGCAACCAGTTCCACCGGATGACCCTTCATCGCCTCGCCTGGCGCCTTTACCAGCGCAGCGAGCGAAATGATCACGTCGGGGCTCAGGCGGAAGCGGAAACAATTCACCGCGCCATCACCTGGAGCGTCGAACACCTGCTGTGGCGGATTCTTGAGCCGCACCAGTACCTCGGTGCACTTCACCGGCAACTGCTTGCCCGCGCGGATGAAGAACGGCACACCCGACCAGCGCCAGGTGTCCATGTGGATGCGCAACGCGGCGAAGGTTTCGACGGTCGACCCTTTCGCTACGCCAGGCTCCTTCAGGTAGCCATCGAACTGCCCGCGCACCACGTCCCCCGGCCCCAGTGGGCGCATCGAACGGAACAGCCGCAATTTCTCGTCGCGCATCGCGTCGGCACTGCGGTTGGCGGGCGACCCCATCGCCAGCAACGCCAACACCTGGAACATGTGGTTCTGCACCACGTCGCGGATCGCACCCACTTCGTCGTAGAACTTGCCGCGCCCCTGCACGCCGAAGTCCTCGGCCATGGTGATCTGCATGCTGGCGACGTGATCGCGGTTCCAGATCGGCTCCAGCAGCGCGTTGGCGAAGCGGAAATACAGCAGGTTCTGCACCGGCTCCTTGCCGAGATAGTGATCGATCCGGAAGATGTCGTGTTCGCGGAAGAAGCGATGCAGGGTGCGGTTGAGCGCGCGCGCCGATTGCAGGTCGCGGCCGAACGGCTTTTCCACGATCACCCGCGCGCCCTGCGAACAACCTGACGCAGCGAGGCCCTTCACCACCGGCACGAACATGCTGGGCGGAATCGCAAGGTAATGCAGCGGATGTTGCGCTGCGCCCAGTGCCTTGCGCAACTTCGCAAACGTTTGCGCGTCGCCGTAGTCGCCGTCGAGGTACTGCATCTGCTTCGACAATTTCGCGAACGCGGCCTTGTCGACGCCGCCGTGTTCCTCGAGGCTGTCGTGCGCGCGCTGGCGCAACTTGTCCACATCCCAGCCTGAACGCGCGATGCCGATCACCGGCATGTCCAGCTTGCCATCCTTGGTCAGCGCCTGCAGGGCCGGGAAGATCTGCTTGTAGGCAAGGTCGCCGGTGGCGCCGAAGAACACGAAGGCATCGGACGTGGCGGTGGGCATCAACTCGGCTCCTTCTGCAGGGTCACGCGGACATGGTGGACCGCGCCGTCATCGACGAGTGCGATCCCGGCGCCTGAACCCTGCAACGTTACACCATCCACTTCGATCGCGATCACGCCGCGGCATACGCGCTGCGGATTTTCGACTTCGATCCGCCAGGTGCTGTTGCCCCGGCGGTACGTCAGAGCGAAGCCTTTCCACGCGTGCGGGATGCAGGGTTCGATCCGCAAACGGTCGCCCTGCAGGCGGAAGCCCAGCACCCACTCGACGATCGCGCGATACAGCCAGCCCGCCGAGCCGGTGTACCACGTCCAGCCACCGCGCCCCGCGTGTGGCGCGACCGAATAGACGTCCGCACATTCGACGTAGGGTTCGACCTTGTAGCGCGCCAGCTTTTCGGGCGCATCCGACTTGCGGATCGGGTCGAAGATCTCCAGCAACTCGCCGGCCTTGTCGCCATCGCCCAGCATCGCGAACGCGACCAGCGACCAGATCGAGCCGTGGGTGTATTGGCCGCCGTTCTCGCGCAGGCCGGGCGGATAGCCCTTGATGTAGCCCGGGTCATGCGAGGGCCTGTCGAACGGTTCCGAAAACAACGCGACCACGCCGTCGTTTGGGCGCACCAGGTGTTCGTTCACCGCGCGCATCGCGCGCTCGCAGCGTTCGCGATCGCCGCGGCCGCTGATTACCGCCCACGATTGCGCCATCGATTCGATCCGGCACTCGGTGTCCGCCGACGTGCCGAGCGGCGTGCCGTCGTCGTAGAACGCGCGCCGGTACCAGTCGCCGTCCCAAGCCTTGGTTTCCAACGCCAGTTCCTGCGCGCGCGCGTGATCGCGCCACTGCGATGCACGCGGATCGTTTCGTTGCTCGGCGAAAGGCACGAAACCGCCGATCACCTTGATCAGGAACCAACCCATCCAAACACTCTCGCCCCTGCCGGCCGCACCGACGCGATTCAGGCCGTCGTTCCAGTCGCCGGTGCCGATCAGCGGCAGGCCGTGCACGCCGGTGGCCAGACTCGCGTCGATCGCGCGTGCGCAATGCTCGAACAGGTTGCCGGCTTCCGTCGATTTTTCGGGTTTGAAAAACGCGTCGGTTTGATCGGGCTTCAACGCGTCGCCGCGCAGGAACGGCACGCGCACATCGAGGATCGCCCTGTCGTCGGTGGTCGCAATGTAATGCGCGACCACAAACGGCAACCACAGCCGATCGTCCACCATGCGGGTGCGAATGCCTTTGCCTGACGGCGGCAGCCACCAGTGCTGCACGTCGCCTTCCTCGAATTGGCGCGATGCCGACAGCAGGATGTGTGCGCGTGCAATGTCAGGGCGCGCGATGCATAGCGCGGCGACGTCCTGCAATTGGTCGCGGTACCCGTAAGCGCCGCTGGCCTGATAGAACGCGGTGCGCGCCCAAACGCGGCAGGCCAGCACCTGGTACGGCAGGCAGCGATTCACCAGCAGGTCGATCGAACGCTGCGGCGTTTCGATTTGCAGCGGCGCAAGCACACCGTCCCAGAGCCTGCCCGTGTCCTGGAGCAACGTTTCGATATCGGCACGGCGATAGCGCTCGACCAGCGCTTGCGCGTGCGCACGATCCGCACCTTCCCCCAGCAGGAACACGAATTCCGCGGTGGCATCGGGCGCGAGTTCGAGGCGGGCAACGACGGCGCTGCGTGCATCGACATCGCTGCCCGGCACCGCACCCTCCGCGTCACACGCAATGAACGCCACGGCCTGTGCGAACTCCTCGCGCCAGGCATTGCGCGCGAACACCGCAGCGCACGCGGCATCGGATTGCATCTGCGTCGTCGGGCACGGATCGCTGCCGATGGGA
Organism: Rhodanobacteraceae bacterium; assembly: GCA_036568625.1. Classification (GTDB taxonomy): domain Bacteria; phylum Pseudomonadota; class Gammaproteobacteria; order Xanthomonadales; family Rhodanobacteraceae; genus 66-474. The sequence continues at coordinate 9,562 of DATCSF010000068.1, forward strand.
CCCAGGCTCCACGCCACCATTTGCGCGACCCAGATCCGGCGCGGCCGTCCGCTGCGATTGCGCAAACGCAGCCGCGAAATCTTCACCGGGTCGGATTCGGCCACGCATTGCGTCAACTCCGACTCGACGCCGTGCACGTTGGCGTCGAAGCGCGCGTAGCCGGGGCCGAAGCGCGCAACGTAAGTGGCGCCCCCTGCGCGCACCGGCGATGCGGTGGCGCTCCATTGGGCGCCGTCATCGGCGTCGCGCAGCAGGAAAACCTCGCCCGGCGGATCGCGTACCGCATCGTTGGACCACGCGGTGATCGGGTTCTGCTGGCTGTTGACGGCCCAGCCATAACCGCCGCCCGTGGTCGTTACGAGAAATCCGAACCCCGCGTTTGCCACGACATGCGCCCATGGCGCCGGCGTATGTTCGCCGTCGCGCAACACCGTGACGTACTCCCGACCATCCTGCGTAAAGCCGCCGAGTCCGTTCCAGAACAGGAGTGCCTTCGGCGGCGGCATGGAGCCGGGCTTGCCGCCGCGCACACGGGACGGTCGCGGCAGCGGCACCGCGGTGACCGATGCGTGCGTATCACGCATGCGACGCGCAACCTGTTTCGCGAGATCCCCGTCGCGGCCTTCCAGCACGATGGATGCGGCCGCGCAAAGACCATCGCGCAGGCGAGCATCGAGATCGCGCTCGCGCAGCGCGAATACCGAACCTTGCGCCTTGTCGCCGCCCTGTTCCATCGTACCGATCGCACCCTGCAACGCGGCGTCCAGCGCATCGGCGTTTTCGGCGGTGTTGAGGATCACGAGGTCGGACGGAAGCTGGCGCGCACGCCACCAGCGTTGCGCGAGCAGCAATTCCCCGACCAGACCCACTTGCGCGGCAGCGTCCAGTCGCAGCAGAACGATCGGGAGATCGCCCGAAATACCCTTGGCCCACAGCACCGGCGCGCCACCTTCGGTTTTTGCGATCGTCGCAACATCGGCGCGCCATGTGGTGTCGGCGCCGAGCAGCGCGCCCGACAGGCACCGAAATGTATCCGCAGTGGCGACGCCTGCATCCTCCGGCGAACGCCGCGCCGCCGCACGCGCGCGAGTGAACACGTCGGCGCACGCAGGCGGCATCAGGTAACGGCGGATCAATGCCAGCACTTCGTCGCGCGACGCCCCGACCGCCGTGACGAATGCGGCCCGCCGCGTCTGCCCCGCGCCGACGGCGACGCGGGTGCGCAGGCTGAAGACCGGGTCCAGCACGGTACCCACGCTGCCGGACAGCGAATGCCCATCAACCAGCGCCGCCGGCGCCGCAAGCGATCCGTCGCGGCCGATGAAGCGCATGCGGTCCGTTTCGCATTCGCGCGGACCGCGTTCATCGCCGTCCACCACCAGCGCGTGCGCGGCCCAGATATCGGGATCGGAGGGATCCTTCTTGCGCCGCCACGCAAGCAACACGCCGTCTTCCAGCGCGGTCTGCACGAACATCTTCGAATAGGCCGGGTGCGAACGGTCGCCCCGATCGGAGCCAAGGATCAATTCGAGATACGAGGTCAGCTCGATTTCGCGTTCGACCGCACCATCGTTGTGGATGCCGACGCCACGCACTTCGACCGGGTGGTCGGGATCGACCACGATCTCCAGCGTGGTCGTGAACACACCGTCGCGACGCGCGAAACGCGCCATCGCG
>DATCSF010000069.1:0-2660 GCA_036568625.1 Rhodanobacteraceae bacterium
GTCGGTGCCGTGGCCGCGGCCGGTCATTGCCAGCGAACCGTACAGCTCCACCGTCACGCGCGCGACGCGACCCAGAGCCTGCCCCGGACTCGACCCGGGGTCACCGGTTTCGGCGAGCCAGCGCTCGACGAAGCGCGCGGCCGCGCGCATCGGCCCAATGGTGTGCGAGGACGACGGGCCGATGCCGATCTTGAATACATCAAAGACGCTTACTGCCATGGCAGCGATGCAGGGATGAAGGCGCGACTATTCTACGCTTCGATGTGGCCGAACTTGTTGCCGTCACTCCGGTGGCGCGGCGGGTGAAGTCCGCTGCAGAACCCGGAATCCAAGCGGCTTCGTCGTTGCAATGAAAATCAAGACACTGGATTGACCCGCGCCATCTTGGCGCCCGCCTTCGGCCGCCTCGGTGTTCGTTGGCTGTCCTGCCAACGCAGTCGGGTTCCTTTCGCGATGAAGCCGCGAACGGCCCCGGAATGACGACAAAAAGGTTTACGCTTTCCCGATCCCGCACCATGGGTACCGGCAATGCTCACCCTCTACCAACGCGACGACTGCAAACTGTGCGACGAAGCCGTCGCGCTGCTGGCGCGCGTGCGCATGCCCGATTTCCGGAGCGTCTGGATCGATGGCGACGCGGAGCTGGAAGCGCGCTACGGAGAACGCGTGCCGGTGCTGCGCGACGAGGATTCCGGTCGCGAACTCGGCTGGCCGTTCAATGCGACAGCGCTGCAGGTGTTCCTGACGCCGTAGCGCGGCAAGGCTCGGCCATGCGAACCTTGCGCCCGTGCCCGGTTTTTCATCTTGACCGCCTCTCGGGCGAAGGCGAGCCACCGCCGCCGAGTGGCTGCACGGCGTGCAATGCATGTTCCGCCGGCTGGTCGCGCGCGCCGGTGTCGACCCGCAACCTCGGCAAGTGCTGCGGATAGTTGCGCTGCAGGAAATCGATCAGCGCCTCGCGCACGCGGCAGCGCAGATCGAAGTTCAAGCCGGAATTTCTGCTGCTGACCAGGACGCGCAACTGCATCGTGCGTTGGTCGGCGTCGGTGACCTGCAGCACCAGCACCCGCTTGTCCCACTCCGGCGCAGCGTGCACGACGCGATCCAGTTCGGCACGCAACGGCGCCAGCGGCAGGCCGTAATCCACCCACAGGAACACCGTGCCGAGGATTTGCGAACTGGTGCGGGTCCAGTTCTGGAACGGATTCTCGATCAGCCATTGCAGCGGAATCACCAGCCGCCGCTCGTCCCAGATCTTCAGCACCACGTAGGTGCCGGTGATCTCCTCCACGCGCCCCCATTCGTCCTCGACGATCAGCACGTCGTCCAGCCGGATCGGCTGTGCCAGCGCGATCTGCAAGCCGGCCAGAAGATTCGACAGCACCGGCCGCGCGGCCAGGCCGATCACCAAGCCCGCCACGCCGGCCGAGGCCAGGATGCTGGCGCCGAACGCGCGCACGCTGGGAAACGTCATCAGGACCGTGGCCACGCCCAGCGTCGCGATCAGGAACATGGCCGAGCGCGCCAGCACCTTGGCCTGGGTTTGCACCTGGCGAGCACGCAGGTTGTCCTCGATGTTCACCGGGTGCCGCAGCCTGATCGCCTGCTCGACGCCGGCTACCGCGCGGATCGCCAACCAGGTCAACGCGGCGAGAACGGCCACCGCCACCACGTGGTGCAGCGCCTTGTACCAGATGGTTTGCGGCAGTCCGAGGCTCGCGCTCAGCAACGCGAACTGCAGCGCCAGCAACGGAAGCACCACTTCGAACGGCCGCTCGCAACGCTGCAGCACGATGGCGAGCACGTCGTCCGGATCGAGCATGCGCCGTACCGCGAAGCGCAGCACGTTGAAGACCGCAATCGCGATGACCAGCGCCGCCACCAGTATCAGCGCGACGCGAGCCCACGGCTGCGCGAGGATTCCGCGAAGGAAATCCATCCCGTTCTTCCGTGAAGGTGGAACAGTGATCCTAACCTTGGCCGCCTGAACCGCTGCGGCCACGCGCGGCCGCGATTAGCGCGGCGCGCGCAACGTCAGATGTCCGCGCACCGTGACGCCATCGCCAATCATCGAAGGATCGGCCCATTGCCCTGTGCCGATTCCGAAATCGAGCCGCTTCAATTGCGCGGTCACGTCCAATGTCGCGGTATCGCCGCGCGTTGCGAACGCCACGGTCAGCGAGACCGGCTTGCTGACACCGTGCAGCGTGAGCGTGCCATCGGCAGTCACCTTGCCGTCGGCGGCCTTGCGGAACGCGGTGGTGACGAAACGCGCCTGCGGGAATTTGGAGGCGTCGAAGAAGTCTGCGCCCAACGCGGTGTGGTCGCGCTCGCTGTTTTGGGTGTCGAGGCTGGCAATGTCCACGCCCACGTCGAACTTCGCATGCGCAAGGTCGTTCGGATCGTAGGTGATATTCGCGTTGAAGCGGCGGAACTGGCCGGTGTATTCGACGTTTTGATAGGTGTTGGTGAAGGTCAGCGTGCTGTGTGCGGCGTCGACCTGCCAGGTCTTCGCCAGCACCGGCGCCGCGAACGCCAGCAAAGCCACCGCGCACCAACATGCAATCATTCGCTTCATCACGCTTCTCCACTCTTCTTTCGCGGTCCGACCACCATCCGCAGCAACACATCATCGTGCTGCCGGAAGTGATGCCACAAGG
>DATCSF010000070.1:0-7818 GCA_036568625.1 Rhodanobacteraceae bacterium
GGCGGACGGCTGCGGTTCACGCGCGGGAAGCGCGCCCTCGCTACCGTCGGCGAACGTCGCATTCCGCGCCGGACCGCCAACGCTGCGGGGCGCAAGTTCCCGCTGCGCAACGGCATGGCTGTGGGTCACGGTCCCGTCCAAGGTCCTAGGCCGCGCGGGTTTCGCCGGCTTCGTCGACCAGCGCCATTTCCTTGCTGGTCAACAGTTTTTCGATATCGACCAGAATCAACATGCGTTCGCCCAGGTCGCCCAAGCCATGGATGTAGTCGAGCGGCAAGCCGACCCCGAATTCCGGCGCGGGCTTGCGTTGCTCGGCGGTGAGCGTCATCACGTCGGAAACCCGGTCGACCACGATGCCGACCACGCGCCGGCCGATGTTCACCACGATGACGACGGTGTTGGCGTTGTACTCGGCGCTTTCCAGCCGGAACTTGATGCGCAGGTCGACGATCGGCACGATCACGCCACGCAGGTTGGCGACGCCCTTGATGAAATCCGGCGCATTGGAGATCCGCGTGACATGGTCATAGTCGCGGATTTCCTGCACCTTCAGGATGTCGATTGCGTATTCCTCGTCGCCCAGCGAGAACACCAGGAACTGTTGGTTGCCGGCGCCGGCGTCAATGGATGCTGCGGGATTCATGGCGACTCGGCCTCCTGTGGGATGCATGCATGACCGGGTTATCGGCAGGAATTCCATTTTCTTTCCGGTTTGCGCCGAGCTGGCCGAGATCGTTGACGTCGAGGATCAAGGCCACGCTGCCGTCGCCCATGATGGTCGCGGCCGACACCCCGGGCACCTTGCGGTAATTGGTTTCGAGGTTCTTCACGACCACTTGCTGCTGCCCCACCAGTTCGTCGACCAGCAGCGCATAGCGGCGGCCGCGTCCCTGCACCACCACCGCGATCGCGCGGGTGGCGTCGGTACACGCGTCCGCAACGCCCATCACCCGGTGCACGGCGACGATCGGCAGATAGTCCTCGCGCACTTTCAGCAGCAGGTCGTCGCCCGCGGTGCCGTGCAGGTCCCCAGCACGCGGCTGCAACGACTCGATCACCGCGCTCACGGGCAGGATGAAGGTTTCGCGCCCGACCCGCACCGACATCCCGTCGAGGATCGCGAGCGTCAGCGGCAGCACCACGCGCGTGGTGGTGCCCTGCCCGGCGCACGACGCGACTTCCACGTGACCGCCCAGGCCTTCGATGTTGCGCTTGACCACATCCATGCCGACGCCGCGCCCGGAAACGTCGCTGACCTGGGCGGCCGTGGAGAAACCCGGCGCGAAGATCAACTGCCAGACATCCTCGTCGCTCAGCGCGTCCGCAACGGCCATGCCGCGTTCGCGCGCCTTGGCGAGGATCCGCTCACGATTCAATCCGGCGCCGTCGTCGCTGACCTCGATCACGATGTTGCCGCCCTGGTGTTCGGCTGACAGGGTGAGCGTGCCGGTGCACGGCTTGCCGGCGGCCTCGCGCTGGTCGGGGCTTTCAATGCCGTGATCGAGGCTGTTGCGGACCAGGTGCGTCAGCGGATCGACGATCTGTTCGGTCAGGCTTTTGTCGAGTTCCGTCGAGCGGCCCTTGGTGACCAGTTCCACGCGCTTGTCGAGCTTGGCGGCGAGGTCGCGCACCAGCCGCGGGAAACGGCTGAACACGTGATCCATCGGCACCATGCGCACCGACATCACCGCCTCCTGCAGATCGCGGGCGTTGCGTTCCAGCAAATTGAGGCCCGCGATCAGGCGCGCATTGGCCGCGCCGTCGAGCTTGCCGATCACCTGGTTCAACATGGACTGGGTGATGATCAGCTCGCCCACCAGGTTGATGATGTGATCGACCTTGGCGACCGGCACGCGCAGCGACGATTCCGCGTGCGCGTGCGGCGTGCGCGAGGCGCCGATGGGGTCGCGACCGGCCGACGGCGCGGCGGCCGGCGCTTCGGTTTTGACCGGAGCCTGGGGTCCCGCCACCGCTTCGGAACCGATTGCCGACTTCAAAGCGGACGCCTGCGCGGTGGCCGCCTCGATCTTCAACTGGTCGGGCTCGATGATGCAGCACATGACGGCTTCGATGTCGGCCGCGCTTTCCGACGATGCCAGCATCACCTCGTGGCGGTCACCGTCGCTGCGCTGGCTTTCGATGCGACCCAGGCGACCCAATTCCTCGATCAACAGCGCGCGATCCTTCTCGTTCACGCCGAGCAGTGTCACCCGGTAGCCGTCGGAACGCGGTGGCGCAACGGCATCCCTCTTCGCAGCGGATTTCTTCGCGGCCGCCTTTCGCGAAGACGTTTTTTTCGCGGACGATTTTTTCGCGGACGATTTCTTCGCGGCGGATTCCGCGTGGCTGGCGGCCTCGGCCTTTCCGCTGCTTGCCGCACCGATCTCCTCATCGGCGAGGCGCTGCAGCACCGCGCAGATGCGGGCCAGCGCCTGCGGATCGGGCTCGCCGCCCTGCCGGTAAGCATCCAGTTGATCGTCCAGCATGTCCTTGGTTTCCAGAAAGGTGTCCACGATGTCCCGGCGCAAGACCAGCTCACCGCGACGCGCGGCATCGAGCAGGTTTTCCAAAAGGTGCGTGGTGCGCTGCAGCGCTTCGAAACCGAATGTGCCCGCGCCGCCTTTGATGGAATGCGCGGCGCGGAAGATCGCGTTCAATTGCTCGGGATCGGGTTGGATCAGATCCAGCGCCAGCAACTGCGCCTCCATGCCCTCGAGCAGTTCGCCGGCTTCCTCGAAGAACGAATCCTGGAATTCGGAAACGTCCACCCTATTTCTCCCGTCTCATGGCGCCGGCTGGCAGGACCGGGGCGACCCGATGCACCGACGGCGCACCGGCGACCACGGTCGGCCCGGCCTGGGTGTCCGCATCTTCTTGCCAGGACGGCGATGCGGCCGACGTGATTCTTTTCGAGGCCTTGGCGGTCAGCACCAGAAGTTCGATGCGCCGGTTGGCGGGATCGCTGGGTTGGGCGCCCGGCAGCGGAATGCGATCGGCGACGCCCGTCACCGTCAGCAACTTGCTGCTGTCCAGGCCGTCGGCCACCAGTTCGCGTCGCGAAGCATTGGCGCGCGCGGCCGACAGTTCCCAATTGCTGTAGCCGTTTTCTCCGCCCTGGTACTGGCGATTGTCGGTGTACCCGTAGATGCTGAGATCGTTGGGCAGTTCGTTGAGGAACGGCGCCATCGCGCGCAGCAGGTCGCGCATGTACGGCTCGAGCCTGTCGCTGCCCAACTCGAACATCGGCCGCCGGTCGCTGTCCACCATCTGGATGCGCAAGCCTTCCGGTGTCATCTCGAAACGCAACTGGTCGCGCACGTCGCGCAACTGCTTGTTGGCCTGCACGGCCGCCATGATGTTGTCGCGCAGGTGCCGCAGCCGCAGGCGTTGTTCGCTCGGCCGCGGTTGCGGCTGCAGATGGACGTTGGCGCGTTCACCCTCGTTGTAGACGGGGTCCGGACCGCCGCCCGGGATCGCGCTGTCGCTGGCGGTGTCGCGGTCGCCACCGGCCACGGCCTGGGCCAGCGGCGTGCTGAAATAATCCGCCAAGCCACGCAACTGTTCGGGCGTCGCGGTCGCGATCACCCACAGCACCAGGAACAACGCCATCAGCGTGGTCATGAAGTCGGCGAGCGCTATCTTCCACGCGCCGCCGTGATGGCCGCCGTGTCCGCCACCCTTGCGCCGGATGATGATCCGCGGGTGGCCCTCTTTCATGCCGCCTCGCCCTCTTCCTGCCGCTTGCCGCGGACATGGTTTTCCAGTTCATCGAAACTCGGGCGCTCGGCCGAATTCAGCGCCTTGCGCCCGAATTCCAGTGCGAGTTGCGGCGCATAACCGTTCAAGGTCGCCAGCAATGTGACCCGGATGCATTGGAGCATCCGCACCGCTTCGCGCACCTGCCGGTCGATGCGGCTGCCGATCGGATTGACCACGCCGTAGGCAAGCAGGATGCCCATGAAGGTGCCGACCAGCGCGTGCGCGATCATTTCGCCCATTTCCGTCGAGCCCGAACCCGCCGAGGCCAGCGCCTTTACCACGCCCATCACGGCCGCGACGATGCCGAACGCGGGCAGCGCATCGCCGACCTTGAACAGCGCATCGGCCGGCACGTGCGCATCGTTTTCCATCGCTTCGATCTCGTGCGTCATCAGCTCGTCCAGCTCGATCGGATCGACGCTGCCGCTGGCCATCAGGCGCAGGTAATCGGTGAGGAATCCCATGATCATGGGGTCCCTGGCGATTTGCGGATGTTCGGTGAACAACGGGCTGTTGGCCGGATCCTCGATGTCCTTTTCGATGCCCAGCATCCCCTCGCGGCGCATCTTGGTGAGCAGCTTGTACTGCAGCGACATCAAGTCCATGTACAACGCCTTGTTGTACTTCTTGGTGTGCTTGAGCCGCGAAGCGGCGCGCAAGGTCGCCTTGATCGCCTTGCCGTTGTTGGCAGCGACGAAGGCACCCACCGCGGCGCCCACGATGATCATGATTTCAGCCGGCTGGTACAGCGGTCCGAGGGCACCGCCCGAAATGGCGTAGCCCCCGAATACGGAAAGGATGACGACGACAAGTCCGATAAAAGTCAGCACAACTGCGATCCTTCCCCACCCGGGTTTGCTTGTTGCATCTATCGGCCGATCGGCCCCAAGCTTGAGCAGGGCGAAGAAGGCGCTCCGCGGGCCGGCACGTGGTCCGTCGTCACGTGGCCCGTCACGTCGCAGAGCGCACCGTGAGCGCGTTTGCGTGAACCCGCACGGCGATGACTTCGATGCGGGATCGTGCGCAGACGAACCCTGAAGAATTGTTACGGGCGTCTGCTTGGATGCCACGCAGGGGCGGCCGGCGCGTGACCGCGCTCACGCTACGGCAATGCGGGCTCACAAAAAAACGGATGCGGCTAAAGCTTTGCTGCGATCGGGCCGATAGCCAGTCCGACGTCGCCCTGCGACATGACGTGCGAACGAATGCATCATGAAAGCACTGCTCGCTTCCGCCCTGTGCCTGATCGCGCCGCTGGGCGCCCACGCGGCCTGTTCCCCGAACGATTTCTCGATCAAGGATTTCAAGACCGAAGTGGTGTCCACCACCATGAACAAGCGCGTCGCCCTCAGCGGCGAACTGGTGAACAGTTGCTCGGCGCCCGCCGCGGCGGAAGTCCGCGTGATCGCCAAGGATGGAAGCGGCAACGTGGTGGCTACCAAGAGCGCGTGGCCGGCCGGCACCTCGAACATCTCGCCCGGCAAGGCGATCAGCTTCGACTTGGGCCGCCTGATCCACTACAGCCCGGAAATGCAGTCGTTCGCGATCAGCATCGTCAGCGTACGCGCGTGGTGAAACACCGTTCACCGATGTGCCGCGGGCTGCTTCCGACGCCACCCGCTTGCGCGTGCCCCCGGGCATCGATCATCCGGCGCAGCGCACCTGACACCTCGGCCTGAGCTTTCCGCAACCGCATTGAGGCGCCACGGCGCGCACGCAGCGCCTGCTCCGCTGCCGCGGCGACCTGCGCCATCGGTCGCCGTCGTCGACGGCGCCGGTCAGGTTTTCCATCGGGCATCGAAATGCCGACCCGCGTCAATCCGCGCAGTGCAGTAACGACACCGAAATCCGCACACGCAGTGCCGCGCCCGACACCCCGCTGGACCTGGCCGATCATCCGCACCACGCCTGAAGCCGTCGCACGCCAAGACGCACGTTGCGGCCACGGTGGCACGCGACGGCCTCGCCCACATTGCACCAATGTGCGGCTCAGAATTCCTTCCAGTTGCCGGTGTCCGCTTCTTCGACCCTGATGCGTGGCGCGGACTTTCGTACCGCGGCGAACACCGCTTCGGTGGCGCGGCCGACATCCGGAATCTGCTCACTGTCGGGCGCATCGCAATCGACGTGCTCGTCCTTGCCCGCGAGCTGGAAGAAACAGACCTGGCGTGACAGCTTGACGGCCTGTTCCTGCATCGCACGCGCGGCCACCGATGCCTCTTCGACCAGCGCGGAGTTCTGCTGGGTCATTGCTTCGATCTCGGCCACGGCGTGGCTCACCTGGTCGATGCCGACCGATTGCTCCTGGTTGGCCGTCGCGATTTCCGACACGATGTCGGTAACCTTCTTCACGCTCTCGACGATTTCCGAAAGCGCGGCGCCGGACTGGTTGACCAGCGCGGAACCGATGCGCACCTTTTCCTCGCTGTCGGCGATCAGTTGCTTGATCTCGGTGGCCGCGTCGGCGCTGCGCTGCGCGAGGCTGCGCACTTCGCTTGCCACCACCGCGAAGCCGCGCCCCTGCTCGCCGGCGCGCGCGGCTTCCACCGCGGCATTCAACGCCAGCAGGTTGGTCTGGAAGGCGATGTCCTGGATCAGCCGCACGATGTCACCGATCTTGCGGCTGGACGCGTCGATCTCGGCCATCGCGGCGACCGCTTCGCGCACCACCTCGCCGCCGTGCTCGGCGTGTTCGCGCGCGCCGCGCGCCAGGTGGTTGGCGTGGTTGGCGTTGTCCGCGTTGTGCTTGACGGTGGCGGTCATCTCTTCCATTGACGAGGCGGTTTCCACCAGGCTGGAAGCCTGTTCCTGGGTGCGCTGGCTGAGGCCGTCGTTGCCGCGCGCGATCTGCTGCGCGGCGCTGCTGACGGCGTCGGAACCCTGGCGCACTTCGTCGACGATCGAGCTGAGGCGCTCGTCCATCACCCGGAACGCATCGAGCAGCCGGCCCAGTTCGTCGCGCCGCTTGACCGTGATGCCGTGTCCCAGCCGGCCCTCGGCGATGGCGTAGGCCACGTCGGCCAGGCGCTTCAAGGTGTGGCCGAGCGAGCGCACCAGCAACGTCGATACCAGCGCGGCGAGCAGCAAGCCGATGACCAGCGCACCCAGCACCATCGCGCGCACCCTGTCGTAGCGGTCCACCTGGCCTTCGTAGATCTGCTTCACCTCGTCGCCTTGCGCCTGGATCAGCTGGTTGAGCGCGTCCAGCCGCATCATCAATTGCGGGCGCACCTGCATCTCCAGCATGTCGCGGGTGCCCTTGTCTGCCTGCCCCAGCGCGTCGTAGATGTCGCCGAGTCCGCTCGCGTAGTCCGCATCCGAGGCGCGGAAATCCTTGTACTTCGCGGCGATCGCGGCACTCATCGGCACCGCCGCCAGCTTGTGGTTGAGCGCGGCGATGTCGCCCGTGATCTTCTTCGACTCGGCAACCTTCTGTTTCACCTGATCGGGATTGCCGACTGCGCCCGCGGCCTCGCCGAGCACCGTGAAATTCAGCAGCGACTTCGCACGCAGCTCACCCATCAGTTGCACCGGCGTCATGCCCTGCTCGTAACTGCGACGCATGCCGTCGTTCTGCCAGGCCATCGTGCCGAGACTGACGAAGGTGCCGGCCACCAGCATCAGCCCGAGCAATCCGAGCACGCCGATCAGGCGCACCCTGACGGACAGGTTCGAAAGCCTGGTGAAAATCGACATGGACTGCTTCATCGGTGTTCCCCTTCGATCGGCAATGGTGGCTGCGCAGGCATCCACCGGCGCGACGTGCACCGTGCCCCGTTGCGCAGGCGAATCCGTATCGGCGAAGCCGCTTCGTTGGCCGTATCGGCCAGGGGGAAGAAAACTTGAGCTGCCAATGCAACCCAATTCTTTCACTCATTCCCCCATCGGCGCAGCGCACTGGCGGCCGCGTCGTCCCGCGCACGCTTTCGGCTGAAAGCCATTCCGCGAAATGCGCCGCACTTTCGTTGCGTGCGCCGCTAAAGAATTTTCCCGGGGCGCCGAAAACATTGACGAAGGCTGGCGCCGAGGTTGTTCCACCAGGGAGTGGGCACCCGGAAT
>DATCSF010000071.1:0-12012 GCA_036568625.1 Rhodanobacteraceae bacterium
CCAGCGTGGCGGGCGGCGCATAGCCCCATTGCAGGGCCGCGGCCATGGCCGCCAGCAGCAGCACGGACCCGATTGCGAGTGGCGTGTTCGTCACGGGCTGCGCGACCTCGGTCTCATCGAGTTGCAGGCGCGTTGCCGGAAACGCGAACCCGCATGCGAGCAGCAGCACGACCAGCAGCACCGCCCCGGTCGGGGCCAATGCCGCGACGTATGCGAAGAAATCCAGGTTCGAGTTTTGCCACAGCAGCAGGTTCTGCGGATTGCCGATCGGGCTGAACGTGGAGCCCGCGTTCACCGCCAGTGCCTCGAAAATCACCAGCCGCTGGCGCGGCACCCGTGCGATGCGGGCGATCGCCAGCGTCAGCGGCACCACCAGAAACAATGCGACGTCGTTGGTCAGCACGGTCGCGAGCACGGCTGCGAGCAACACCAGGACGAAAGCCAGCGCGCGCACGTTGCGCAGGCGCGCGACCAGATGCAGCGCGAAGCGTTGCACGTGTCCGCTGGCCAGCACGCCTTGCGTCAGGATCAGCAAGCCGCACAGGCCCGCCAGGGTGGGCAGGTCCAGCCAGCGCAGGTATTGGCTGGGCGCGCGCGGATCGAAAATCGCAAGCGCGAGCGTCAACAGCAACAGCGCCTGCAGCAGGTGGTCGCGGCGAAGGCGGTGCAGCAGGCAGGACGAGTCGGACAAGGGGTGTTCCCGGCGATTCGCGCCATGCTGCACGGCGGGTAGCCGCCGGTAAAGGGCCCACGCCCCGTTCACGTCCTGTCGCGCATGCTGAACGCCATGTTGTCTCGCGAACGATGGCGATGGTTGCTGCGCGGCAGCCTGGTGTTGATCGCGCTGGGAGCGGTGCTCGCGTTTTTTCTTTCGGGAGCGGAACACCACCTCGATTTGGCGACGCTGCAACGCAGCCGCGAGTGGCTGCTGGTGGAACAGGTCGCCCATCCCTGGCGGCTGGCGTTCGCCTTCCTGGGCCTGCTGGTCGCCATCGTGCTGCTGTCGCTGCCGCTGCTGACCGTGATGACGCTGGCGGCGGGCGCAATCTTCGGTTTGTTCGAAGGCACCGTGCTGATGTCGTTCGGCTCCGCGATTGGCGCCACGCTGGTGATGCTGGCGTCCCGCTTCGTGTTCAAGGATGCGATCCGTCGCCGCTTCGCGCACCGCCTGCACAAGATCGACGCCGGCATCGAGCGCGACGGCGCGTTCTACCTGCTTAACATCCGCCTGGTGCCGATCTTCCCGTTCTTCATCGTCAACCTGTTGATGGGCCTGACCCACATGCGGGTGTGGACTTATTACTGGGTGACGCAACTCGGGATGCTGGTCGGCACCGCGGTGTACGTGAACGCCGGCACCCGCATTGCGGAGGCGGGGTCCGCACGCGAACTGGTGTCGCTGTCGATGATCGTGTCGCTGGCGCTGCTGGCGGTGCTGCCGTTCGCGTCGCGCTGGACGATCCGGCGTATCCGGCATTGGCGGCATGAAAGGCGCTGGCACCACCGAGGAACTCCCTGAACAACCCCCCCCCGCCAAGGATTGTCTGAGCAACCTGCTTTTTTCGTCATTCCGGCAACGCGGGGAGCGGCCATGGATGGCCGCGCGTTGAGGAGCGAGGAAAGCCGGACTGCGTTTGCAGGATTGCAAACGCGAACGCCAGGCGGCCCGAAGGCGGAGCGAAGCGAACGCGCCCGAAGGCGGAGCGAAGCGAACGCGCCCGAAGGGCGAGCGCCATGGAGGGCGCGAGTCATTCCGGGATGACCAGCAAAATCAGAGTTTCGCTAAATCCCCGCGTACCACTGATACCCCTGGTCTTCCCAGTAGCCGCCCTGTCCGCCCTCGATGGCTTTGAAAGAATCGACCACGTCGATTCGGCGCAGGTACTTCGCCATCTTGTAGCCGAGCTGTCGCGGCACTTGCAGCCGCAGCGGCGCACCGTTGGCGATCGGCAGGGGTTTGCCGTTGAGTTGCCACGCGAGGATCGTCTGCGGATGGTACGCGTCGTCGAAACCCAGCGATTCGTAGTATTCGCTGTCGTCGTCCATCCGGTCGTAGCAGCGGAACACCACGTAGCGCGCGGCCTTCGTTGGTTGTGCCAACTGCAACACGCGTGAAAGTTGCACGCCTGTCCATTTGCCGATCACGCTCCAGCCTTCCACGCAATCATGGCGGGTGATCTGGGTGCGGCTGGGCAGCGCGCGCAAATCGTCCAAGGAAAGCGACAACGGATGCGCCACCCGTCCGCCTACGCCCAGCCGGTAATTGCGGAATCCGCGGGCGACCAGCGCGCGGTATTCGGGCGACTGCGGATCGGTACTGCCGTTGGGGCGGAACACCGGCGAGACCTCGGCTTCCGTGTATTCGCGCGCCATCGCGTCGCGCGAAAGCACACGTTGCGCCGCATGGCTCAATCCGGTGGCGCTGCCGAGGACCTTGGGCGCCCAGTCGGTTTCCGACAGTTTGTCGCAGCCGCCCAGTGCCACCGCGCCCGTCAGCGCCAGCGCATCGCGCAGGAAACGGCGCCGTCTATTGATGAGTTTCATCGTGGGTCTCGCTCTCGATCGCATAACGACCGGTGGTGATCGACCGCAAGTTGTTGCCGACGCCGGTCACCATCACCTCGAAGATGTGGATCAGGAAGAACGCGATGAAGCCCATCGCGAACAGGAAATGGATGCTGCGCGCGGATTGCCTGCCGCCGACCGCGTCCACCAGCCAGCCGAGCACCGAGTCCATGCGCGGCGACATCGCGAGCCCCATCAAGACCACGCCGCCGCCGAAAACGAAAATCACCACCAGGTAGGTGATCCGTTGCAGCACGTTGTAGCGCAGTGCGGCTTCGCCTTTCGGATGCCTGAGCAGCGCGTGGTCGATGATCGAGCGGCCGATGCCGCGCCAGTCGCGGCGCGTCGGAACGAGGTCGCGCGTCAGGTGTCGTGTCCACAGCGCGTAGGCGACGAAGCACACGCCGTTGATCACGAAAATCCATGCAAAGAAGAAATGCCAGGCGCGCCCCATCGCCAGCCATTGCGGGCCGGGGATCGTCGCCCACGCGGGAAACCCCCGCACCGTCGATTGGCCGTCCATTTTCGACACGCCGAACCAGCCGGTGGTGTCGAAGCGATGCGCGCCGAGTCGGGTGACGCCGCGAAGCTGGCCGTCGTTCGCCCGTGTTGCGCCGAGGCTCAGCCACGGACGGTCGAAATGCGACGCCTGGCCCCAGTACAGCGCCGGGTGCGCGTTGAAGATCTGCAGACCGCTGCCGAGCAGGATCAGCAGGCAGACCGCGTTGATCCAGTGCATGATCCGCAGCGGCAGGGTGTGGCGGTACACCACGCGCCGGACCGTTGGCGGCCGCTGTTCGATCGGCTTCGGGGATGGGGAAATCGCGTCTTCGGGGAGGCTGGCCATGCCGGGGTGCTCCGTTCCGCGCGTGCCGGCGATGCAAGCTTACTCCCGATGGGACCGGCCGTGGATGCAGCCCATTTCACTCCGCGCGGCGGCCGGCGATATGCTTGCCGTTCATCCTTCATGCCGTGCGGGCGCTGCGTACCCGATGCGGCGCCGTCAGGAGATTGCCATGTCACTCACGGGCAAACGCGTCGCGATCACCGGCGCTTTCGGATCACTCGGGACGGCGGTCGCGCAAGCGGCACTCGCGGCCGGCGCCAAGGTCGCCGCGATCGATCGCGCGGACGCGCCCGGCGCCGGCATCGATCTCGGCGACGCGCAACGCTTCGGTGGCGTGGATCTTGCCGACGACGGCGTTGCAAAGGCCGTTCTCGCTGCCGCCGCGGAGGCGCTGGGCGGCCTCGACGCGCTGGTCAACATCGCCGGCACCTTCCGCTGGGAGACGTTGGCCGACGGCAACCCCGGAACCTGGGATTTCTTGTATCGCATCAACCTGCGCACCGCCGTCGCCGCCAGCAAGGCGGCCCTCGCGCACCTGCCGGATGGCGGGCGCATCGTCAATATCGGCGCGGCATCGGCGCTGAAGGCCGGCGCCGGCATGGGCGCCTACGCGGCGTCCAAGTCCGGCGTGATGCGCTTCACCGAATCGCTGGCCGAGGAACTGAAGGCACGCGGGATCACCGTGAACGCACTGCTGCCGTCGATCATCGACACGCCGCCCAACCGCCAGGACATGCCCAAGGCGGATTTCGACAAGTGGGTGAAGCCCGCGCAGCTCGCCGACGTGATCGTGTTCCTGTTGTCCGATCGAGCGTCCGCGATCACCGGTGCATTGATCCCGGTCGTCGGCAGGGTTTGACGCCGTTCTACCCTTCGGCGTGGTACCTGGTGGCGGTCTCCACTTCGTTCCTGGAACCCAGGAACACCGGCACGCGCTGGTGCAATTGCGTGGGTTGCACATCCAGCATGCGTTCGCGCCCGGTCGTCGCCGCGCCACCGGCCTGCTCGACGATGAAGGCCATCGGATTGGCCTCGTACATCAGGCGCAGTTTGCCGCCCTTCGCCTTCACCTTTTCGTCGACCGGATAGATGAAGATGCCGCCGCGCGTCAGGATGCGGTGCACGTCGGCCACCATCGACGCCACCCAGCGCATGTTGAAGTCGCGTCCGCGCGGGCCGGTCCTGCCGGCCAGAAGATCCGCGACGTAGCGCTGCATCGGCGCTTCCCAGAAGCGCTGGTTGGACATGTTGATCGCGAATTCCGAGGTGTCCGCGGGAATCGTGGCGCCCGCGCGGGTCAGCCGGAAACTGCCGATCTCGCGGTCCAGCGTAAACACATTGACCCCGTGGCCGGTAGTCAGCACCAGCAGCGTCGAAGGTCCGTACACGCAATAACCCGCCGCCACCTGCTGCGTGCCGGGTTGCAGGAAATCTTTTTCACTCGGGTGCGTCACGCCTTCGGGACACCGCAGCACCGAAAAGATCGTGCCCACGGAAATGTTGACGTCGATGTTGCTGGAGCCGTCCAGCGGATCGAACAGCAGCAAGTAGTTGCCCTTGGGATACGCATCGGGAATCGGGTACGGATCGGCCATTTCCTCGGACGCGCAGGCCGCGAGATGGCCGCCCCAGGCGTTGGCTTCCAGCAGGATTTCGTTGGAGATCACGTCGAGTTTCTTCTGCGCCTCGCCCTGGACGTTCACGCTGATCGAATCAGCGGTGCCGGCGTCGCCCAGCACGCCGCCCAGGGCACCCTTGCCGACCGCGATCGAAATGCGCTTGCAGGCGCGGGCGACCACTTCGATCAAAAGGCGCAGGTCCGCGTTGACGCTGCCGTCCCGGCGTTGTGCCTCGATCAGGTGCTGCGTGAGCGAGATGGCTTGCATGGCGGATTCCGTGTGCGGGGTGCGCCATTGTCCCGGCTTCGGCGAGGGGTTGCCACCGACTGCCGGGGTGCGATCGTCGAACGTTCGTGCAAGAACTTTCCATATGTAGTAAATTGGACATGAACTTTATAAATGGACCAAGCCCGATGCCTATCCCGCACAAATTCGCCGAAGCTTCGCCCCGCCATCCGGCGCAGGCGGATGCGCTGAGCGGTCCAGGTTTGCGTGCGTTCTTCAACCTGGCCGAGCGCTGGAAGCTGCGGGTGGCGGACCAGCGCAAGCTTTTGGGTGATCCACCCGAGTCGACCTTCTACAAGTGGAAACGCGAGCGCGACGGTGCGCTGTCGCGCGACACGCTGGAACGCATCAGTTATCTACTGGGCATCTTCAAGGCGCTGGCGATCCTGTTTCCGCAGCCCGACCGCGCCGACGCCTGGCTGCGCAAGCCCAACAGTGCGCAGACCTTTGGCGGCAAGAGCGCGCTGGAACGCATGCTGTCCGGCAACGTCGCCGACCTGTTCGTGGTGCGGCAGTATCTGGACGCGCAACGCGGCTAACGCAAAGATCGTTGTTCGCGCCGCATCTTTCTGAATCGTCATTCCGGACGCCGCGACGCGGCGATCCGACTGCGTTTGCAGGATTGCAACGCGAACGCCGGGGGCGACCGAGGGCGAGCGCCATGGATGGCGCGAGTCAATCCAGCGCCTTCTGTATCAAGGAAAGTCACTGCGTTCCGGCTTGCGCCGGAATGACGGATATTGAGCAATCTCGGCACCCGAGAAATCACCCGGTCACCATTCCGCAATGCCGAGCACCGACCCACCCCTCCACCGCATCCGCTGGCAGCGCGCGTACCGTATCGTGCCCAGCCGCTTCCCGCCTGTCGGCGTGTTCGATGCGATCGCGGAGCCGAAAGACCTGGAAGCGTTGTACCAGATCGAGTCGTTGACCAATCCGCGTCTGCGCGAGGAATGGGGCGAGTTGTCGAACGTGCCCGAGGAACATCGCGTCAGCGGCCCGGGCACCACGCCGCTGATGGCCGCGTTCACGCACCTCAACCCCGAAGGCAGCCGCTTTTCCGACGGCAGCTACGGCGTGCTGTATCTCGCGCACGAGTTCGACACCGCGGTCGAGGAAACCGTCTATCACCGCGAGCGGTTTCTCGCCGCGACCCAGGAACCGCAAATCGACATCACGATGCGCTGCTACATCTCGGGCGTCCACGGCGTGCTGCACGACATTCGTGGCGGCTGGAAGGCCGAACACGACCCGGAAAGCTACGTGGTTTCGCGCAGACTGGGCACAAAGCTGCGCGCGGAAGGTTCCAACGGCATCGCCTACGACAGCGTGCGCTGCAAGGGCGGCGAATGCGCGGCGCTGTTCTACCCCGATCTCGCCAAACCCTGCGTGCAGGGCAAGCACCTGATCTACCGCTGGGACGGCGAACGCATCGCGCAGGTCCTGGAAGTCAGCGCGGTGAAGCGCCCGAGGTCCGCGTAGGGCGGGTCATGACAACCCGCCGTGGGTGGGTTTTGGCGGGATTCGCTCACGCTGCTCCCGCCCCGCGCCGGGATGGCAAACGCATCGCGCAGGTGCTGGAGGTGAGCACAGTGAAACGTCGGGGAAGCTCTGATTTTGCTCGTCATCCCGGAATCGCGAAACGATATCCGGGACCCAGCGCCTTTGCATTTCAGTACCTTGGGCGAAAGTCACTGGGTCCCGGCTTTCGCCGGGATGACGAGGGATGGGTTGATCAGAGTTTACTTAACCGTCGGCTGAAGAACCATCCCATCTCTCGCTTCCCCTCATGAACATCAGCGCGAACGAGGATGTAATTTACACATCCTCGCTTTTGACCCAGCCATCGCCCGTGCCGCGATGGATCACGCGGTCACCGGCTTGCACCTCCGCCGCGGGCAGCGCGGGCAGTTCCTTCAAACGTGCGTAGATCGGGGTGAAGTCGGGTTCGGTGGCGTCCATCAATTGCTGGAAGCTGTCGATCACGAAATAGGTTTGCTGGTAGGTGTCGATTTTGTAGCGGGTGCGCATGATGCGCTCCAGGTCGAAACCGATCCGGTTGGGCGAATCCGATTCGAGGCAGTAGATCGACTCGCCCTTGGAACTGACGATGCCGGACCCGTAGATGCGCACGCCTTCGGGCGTGTTGATCAACCCGAATTCCACCGTGTACCAATACAACCTTGTCAGGTTCATCAGCGCATCGGCGTCGATGCCGTGCGCCTTGACGCCGCCGCAGCCATAGGCCTGCATGTAATCGGCGAACACCGGGTTCAACAGCAGCGGCACGTGGCCGAACAGGTCGTGAAACAGGTCGGGTTCGGAGAGGTAATCGAGCTGCTCGGGCTTCCGGATCCACCATGTCACCGGGAAGCGGCGGTTGGCAAGATGGTCGAAGAAGGTCAGCTCCGGCAGCAGTCCTTCCACGCCGACGATTTCCCAGCCGGTGCCGGCCCTCAACACCTTGTTCAAATCGTCGAATTTCGGAATCGCGTCAGGCGTCATGCCGAAGCGCTCCTGGTTTTCCAGGAATTCGCTGCAGGCGCGGCCTTTCAGCACTTCGCGCTGGCGGCGGAACAGGGTGGCCCACACGTCGTGTTCCGTGCGCGTGTATTGGCTCCACGGCTGCTCGACGGTTTCCGTGGTGTAAACCGGAATGTAGCCACGGTCGGTTTGCTGGTGCTCGACGCGGCGAGGGGTGGTGTTCATGTTGCGGTCCTCATTCGCATGCGCCCAGTGTAGGCCGAAGCCAGCCGGGCTGCCCGTGACGTGTCACTCACGTTAAAGTAGCGTTCTCGAACGAGTTGCGGAGGGCGCGGCGGCAACGCCGGGCGGAAAACCCTTGGGTCCGTTGCGTTGCGCATGGCGCCTGCTGTTGATACTGGTGGTGGTGGTGGTGGGTTGCCTCGCGGCGATCTTCCTGTTGCCGCGCGGACCGAAACCCGGCACCGCCGGCGCGGCGTTGCTGCGCAACTGGTCGCGCATTTTCCTGCGTTGCTGCGGCGTGCGCGTGGAACGCCGCGGCGAGCCGCTGCGCGATCCGGTGATGTTCGTCGCCAACCACGGATCGTGGATGGATATCACGGTGCTGCACGCGATCCGCCCGGCCGATTTCGTGGCCAAGGCCGAGATCGGCCGCTGGCCGCTGGTGGGCTGGATGGCGCGACGCGGCGGCACGATCTTCCATCAACGCGGCAGTACCGATTCGCTGGCGCAGGTGATGGCGGTGATGAGCGATCGCCTGCGCGCGGGCCGCAGCATCGCGGCTTTCCCCGAAGGCGGTACCGCGCCGGCCGGCACCCTGAAGGTGTTCCATGCGCGCATCCTGCAGGCGGCGCTGGACGCCGCGGCGCCGGTGCAGCCGGTGGCGCTGCGCTACCTGCGCAACGGCGCGCCCGCGCCCGACATGTTGTTCACGCGTGGCGAAAGCTTCATGCACAACGTGTTGCGGGTGCTGGCCACGCGTTCGCTGACGGCCGAGGTGCATTTCCTGAAGCCGGCGGTGTTCGATGCGGAAGGCGGCCGCCGCCGGATGGCCGAGAGCGCGCGTGCCGAAATTGCCCAGGTGTTGGGCATCGCCGCATGACGCCGACGGCGGACGATGACTTCCGCCCGTCGTGGTGGCTGCGCAGCCCGCATTTGCAATCGATGCTGGCTTCGAGTTCGCTGCGCCGCTTTTTGCGCGGGCGGCGCACGCAGCGGCTGGAACGCGACGCCGAATGGGCCACGCTGGACTGCGGCGATGGCGTGCGGCTGACCGGATGCCGCACCGTGCAGGACGCGGCACCGCGCCCGCGCGGCCTGGCGGTGCTGTTCCACGGCTGGGAAGGCAGCACGCGTTCCACCTATTTGTTGCAGGCGGGGGCGCGCCTGCTGGAGGAAGGCTGGGACGTGTTTCGCCTCAACTTCCGCGACCACGGTGACACCCATGCGCTGAATCCCGGCATCTTCCACTCCTGCCGCATCGATGAAGTGGTCGGCGCCTTGCGTGAGGTGCAGCGGCTGTTTCCCACCCGTCCGATGGTGCTGGTCGGTTTTTCGCTGGGCGGCAACTTTGCCTTGCGGGCGGCCCTGCGTGCGCCCGGCGCCGGCATCGATCTGGCGCACGTGATCGCGATATGTCCGGTGATCGATCCGCACGCGGGATTGTTCCAGCTCGAACACGCGCCGCGCATGTACCACGACTATTTCATGTGGAAATGGCGGCGTTCGCTGAAGGTCAAGCAGCGCGCGTTCGCGGATGCCGAGTTGTTTTCGCGCCGCGACCTGCACGGCACGCTGCGCACGCTCACCGAGGCGCTGGTGTTGAAGCACACCGACTTCGGCAGCCTCGACAATTACCTGGATGGCTATTCGGTCGCGGGCGGCCGCCTGGCCGGCTTGCGCGTGCCGACCTCGATCCTTGCGACCTGCGACGATCCGGTGTGCCCCGCGACCGACCTCGCGACGATGACTTTGCCGTCGTGCGTCGAGCTTACCCTCACCCGGCATGGCGGCCATTGCGGTTTCATCCGCGACCGCCATCTCGGCAGCTGGGCCGAGGATTACATTGCCGCGCGCTTCGCGCGTTTGTGCGACCGTTCCTGATCGCTGCTTTGCCGAGCGGAGCGGCTTACCGGAGTTGCTGCGCGGCCGGTGAAACCAGAGCAGCCTTCCATGGCCTGACTTTCCACGACAGCCGCTCCGCTCCAACATCGACGGCGTGGCAGGCATAATGCGCGATCGTTCCGGAATGCCTCACATGCTCGAAGACCTGGTCCAACTGCATCGCGCCGGTCGCCTCGACGACGCCGAGAACGGTTATCGCCAATTGCTGGCCGAGAACCCCGACAGCGCCGAGGTGCTGCATCTGCTCGGCATACTGCGTGGCCAGCGCGGCGATCTGCCTGACGCGTACAAGCTGGTCCGGCGTGCGACCGAGCTCGATCCGGGCAACGCCGCCTGCCAGCACACCCTGGGCGAGATGTATCTCAGCGAGAACCGCCTGGACGAAGCGCAGCAGGCCTACGACCAGGCGCGTCAGCTGAATCCCAATCTCGCGGCGGCGCACGGGGGCTTGGGCCAGGTCGCGCTGCTGCGCGGCGATACCGATACCGCGGAGGGCCATTTCCGGGTGGCCTTGCGCGCCGACGAAAACGACGTGCAGGCACTCACCGGGCTTGGCAACATCGCGCAGATGCGCGGGGATTCGGAGCGCGCGCTGCAACTGCTGACCCAGGCGGCCGGACTCGCGCCCGACGATCCGCTGATCCAGACCGGCTACGCGCAGGCGATGCTGGATCAGGACATGCTCGATTTCGCGGCCAAGGCGCTCGACAACGCCTTGACGATCAAGCCCGACTACCCGCTGGCGCAGGTGCTGCGCGCCGAGGTGCACGTGCGCAAGGGCGACGTTGCGGCGGCGCTGCCCATCTTCGAATCGCTGCTGGCGCGCGGCGAGCAGGTCGCGGCGGCGCGGGTCGGACTGGGCGACATCGCGCGCGCGGAGGGCCGCCCCGCCGATGCGATCGCGCAATACGACGAAGCCTTGCGGGTGCAGCCCGGGCTGCATCCCGCGGCCGTGCGGCGCGCCGATCTGCTGTCGCGCACCAATCGCGTCGAACAGGCCATCGACGACCTGCGCGGGCACGTCGCCCGCCATCCCGGCGGCGTGAAGGTGCATGCGACGCTGGCGCGTTTGCTGATGCGCGCCGGCCGTCATGACGAGGCGGCCTCGGTATGGGCCGGGGCCGAGGCGCGCTGGCCGGACGATGTGGATCTGAAGGCGCAACACGCGCTGGCGCTCGACAGCGCCGGGCGCGCAGACGAGGCGTTGGCGCTGGCGGAAGCCGCGGCGGCGTCGACACGTCCCGCGCTGGCGATGTTGCGCGCGCGCGGTGCGTTGCTGACGGGCGATCCGGCCGCGGCGGTGCAGCGCCTGCAGCGTGTCGACGAGCGCCAGTTCGAGGGCAAGCCCCCGCTGCTGGCGCGTCGCCACCAGCGTTTGCTGGGGCTGGCGTTTGATGCACTCGAGCAATGGCCGGACGCGGCGGAAGCCTTCCTGCGCGCGCAACGCGTGAGTGGCGGCGATCTTCCGGATCTGCCGTCGCTGGATGAAGCAGCGTCGGCCGAGCTGCAGCGTCTCGCGAACGAACCGGATTTTGCCGAGGTGCGTGGCGCTGCGCCGATCTTCCTGTGCGGCCTGCCGGGTTCCGGCGTTGGCCAGGTCGCGGCACTGCTGGGCGACCAGCCGGGCTGGTTCGTGCGCCGCGAGCGTTTCGAGGCGACGCCGGACTTTGTGAACGCGCCGTTCGACCTGCGCCTCAACCAGCCGCTGGGGCAGGCCGAACTCGCGCTGCTGGCGCGGCGTTATCGGCGGCCGCTGCAACGCGCGGGCGTGGCCGAGACCGCCCGGGTGGTGGACTGGATTCCGGTGCTGGATGCGCGCGTGGTGCCGGCGATCAAGCGTGCGCTGCCGGGTGCGCGGCTGGTGATCGTGCAACGCGAACCGCACGACATGCTGCTCGGCTGGCTGGGGTTCGGCTGGTCGAAAGGGCTCTCGATGTCCGATCCGTTGACGGGTGCACGCTGGCTGCGACTGGCGGCCGCCCATCTTGCGCAGGCCGCGGCGATCCTGCCCAGTTTCCGGGTCGATCCTGACGCGCTGCTGGCCGTGGGCGCCTCCGATGTGCGGATGCGGTTGGGGGTGTTCCTGGG
>DATCSF010000072.1:0-4794 GCA_036568625.1 Rhodanobacteraceae bacterium
ACCCAACGCGCCAGCAGGCTGCCCGAACAGCCGAGCACGAGCGGGTCACGGCTCGTCTCATTGCGCAGCTCGCTGCAGCATCGGCGCAACCGTTCGAACGCGCCGGACGCACCGTCCCGCAGGCGCCGACCCGCAGGTGTAAGTGCCAGTCCGCGCCCCTCGCGCCTGAAAAGCGGCGTGCCCAGGTCGGCCTCAAGCGCATGGATCTGCCGGCTCACCGCGCCGTGGGTCACGTGCAATTCGGCGGCGGCACGGGTGGCGCTTTCCAGCCGTGCCGCCGCTTCGAAGGCACGCAGGGCATTCAGCGAGGGAAGGGGGCGGGCCATGGGATGTGTGAGTTTTCCTGACAGGTTTCGGCAATTTTATCGCTTTTGCTCGCAGGGTCGCTGGGTTAGGGTGAAGGTTCGCCGCAAGCCGCGACGGATGGATGACCGCACGTCATGATTGATGACTATCACGCGTTTCCCGATGCGCACGGCCGCTTCGGGCCTTACGGGGGAACCTTCGTCGCCGAGGCCCTGATGGCACCGCTCGAGGAATTGACGGCTGCCTATACGCGACTGCGCGATGACCCGGTGTTCCAGCAGGAATTCGCCGACGACCTCAAGCACTACGTCGGCCGCCCCTCGCCGATCTATCACGCCAAGCGGTTGTCCGAACGCGTCGGCGGCGCGCAGATTCTCTTGAAGCGCGAGGACCTGAACCACACCGGCGCGCACAAGATCAACAACACGGTCGGCCAGGCGCTGGTGGCGCGCGCGATGGGCAAGCGGCGCATCATCGCCGAAACGGGCGCGGGCCAGCACGGCGTCGCCACGGCCACCGTGTGTGCGCGTTTCGGGATGCAGTGCGTGGTCTACATGGGTGCGGTCGACATCGAACGCCAGAAGATCAACGTGTACCGGATGAAACTGCTGGGCGCCGAGGTGGTGCCTGTCACGTCCGGCTCGCAAACGTTGAAAGACGCCTTGAACGAAGCCTTGCGCGACTGGGTGACCAACGTCGCCGACACCTTCTACATCATCGGCACCGTCGCGGGGCCCCATCCATACCCGATGATGGTGCGCGATTTCAACGCCGTGGTCGGGCGCGAGGCGCGCGCGCAGATGCTGGACCGATTCGGTTGCCTGCCTGACGTGCTGACCGCCTGCGTGGGCGGCGGCTCCAACGCGCTCGGTTTGTTTCATGCATTCTTGAACGATCGCGACGTGCGCATCGTCGGCGCCGAGGCGGCGGGCGAGGGGATCGCGACAGGCCACCATGCGGCTTCGCTCAGCGCCGGTCGTCCCGGGGTACTGCACGGCAATCGCACCTACGTGCTGTGCGACGACGATGGCCAGATCACCGAAACGCATTCGGTTTCCGCAGGGCTCGACTATCCGGGCGTCGGCCCCGAGCACGCGTTCCTGAAGGACACCGGCCGCGCGGAATACGTCGGCGTGACCGACGACGAAGCACTGGCCGCGTTCCACCTGCTGTGCGAGACCGAAGGCATCCTGCCGGCGCTGGAATCCAGCCACGCGGTCGCGCAGGCGATCAAGCTGGCGCGTGAATTGCCGAAAGACAAACTGATCCTGTGCAACCTGTCCGGGCGCGGCGACAAGGATGTACACACGATCGCGCAGCGGGAACACATCGAGCTATGAGCGACCGCATCAAAGCGCGCTTCGACGTGCTGCGCCTGCAAAAACGCACGGCATTGATTCCCTTCATCACCGCGGGCGATCCGTTGCCGGACGCGACGGTGGCACTGATGCACGCGCTGGTTGCCTCCGGCGCGGACATCATCGAACTCGGGGTGCCGTTTTCCGATCCGATGGCCGACGGTCCGGTGATCCAGCACGCCGACGAGCGCGCGTTGCGCAACAAGGTCGGCATTGCGGAAATCCTTCGTTGGGTCCGCGAATTCCGCACGCGCGACGGCGAGACGCCGATCGTGCTGATGGGTTATTTGAATCCCATCGAAATCCATGGGATAGGGCGTTTCGCGCGCGCAGCCGCGGACGCCGGCGTGGACGGTGTACTGATCGTCGATTGCCCGATCGAGGAAGACGCCACCCTGCAGCCGCTGCGCGATGTCGGGTTGCAACGCATCCTGCTGACGGCGCCGACCACTTCGGACCTGCGGCTCGCGCGTGCGATCGGGGCGGCGGAGGGCTATCTGTACCATGTATCGTTCGCCGGCATCACCGGCGCGGCGAAGCTGTCGGTTACGGACATTGCCCACCGCGTCGCTGAACTTCGCGAGCGCGCCGGGGTACCGATCGCGGTCGGTTTCGGCATCAAGGATGCGGCCAGCGCAAAAGCCGTGGCCGCGTTCGCCGATGCGGTGGTGATCGGCTCGGCGCTGGTGGGCACGCTCACTGGCGCGGCGGACGCAGGCGACGCTTGCGGGCGTGCGCGGGCCTTTCTAACGCCGATTCGCACGGCGCTGGACGCGGGTCCTCGCTGAGGCAGCGAAGCCGCGCGCGTTGTATCCTTGCAGTCCGCAGTCACAACAGGAACCCCTCGTGTCCTGGTTGCAGAAGCTGACCACGCCGAAAATCCGCACCGAAGGCGCGCCCATCCGCGGCAAGGTGCCCGAAGGCGTGTGGGAAAAGTGCTCCGGTTGCGGCATCGGGCTGTATCGCCCCGAACTGGAACGCAACTTGATGGTGTGTCCGAAGTGCGGACATCACCACGCCATCGGCGCGCGCCCCCGGCTTGCGGCGTTTCTCGACGAAGGCGGCGATGAGCTCGACGTGGGTCTGGCGCCGGTCGACTCATTGAAGTTCAAGGATTCCAAGAAATATCGCGACCGCATCCTCGCGGCGCAAAATGCCACGGGTGAGAAGGACGCGCTGGTGACAGTGCGCGGCGCGCTGAAGGGCATGCCGATCGTCGCGTGCGCCTTCGAATTCGGCTACATGGGCGGTTCCATGGGCTCGGTGGTGGGCGAGAAGTTCACCCGCGCCGCCGAAACCGCGCTGCGCGACAAGACGCCGCTGGTGTGCTTCACCGCGACCGGCGGCGCGCGCATGCAGGAAGGCTTGCAATCGTTGCTGCAGATGGCCAAGACGTCGGCTGCGCTGGCGCGCCTGCGCGACGCCGGGCTGCCCTACATCGTGGTGCTGACCCATCCGACCACCGGCGGCGTGTCGGCCAGCCTCGCGATGCTGGGCGACATCCAAATCGCCGAACCGAAGGCGTTGATCGGCTTCGCCGGCCCGCGCGTGATCGAACAGACCGTGCGCGAAACGCTGCCGGAAGGATTCCAGCGTTCCGAGTTCCTGCTGGAGCATGGTGCAATCGACATGATCTGCGACCGCCGCCAGTTGCGCGATCGTGTTGCGGATCTCGTCGCGATCCTGACGCATCGTCCAAAGGCGGCGTAATCGTTGGTCGCCACAACGATCATCGCGCCCGCGGCGCGATGATGCGGGTACCCGTTGCTGATATGCGTGGGCGAGGGCGCTTGCGGATGAATCCCGCAAACAGTACCATATTGGTACTTATTGAATTGAAGCGCCCGATCTCCGCATGATCCGCGTCAGCCGCCTTGCCGATTACGCCTCCGTGGTGATGGCCTGCCTCGCACGCCACCCGGGCGAGGTGTTGCCGGCGGCCCAGGTGGGCGAGGAAACCCGTCTGGAATCGCCGACGGTCAGCAAATTGCTGAAGCAACTCGCGCGGGCGGGCTTGGTGGAATCGTTCCGCGGTGCGGCGGGCGGCTATCGCCTGGCCAAACCTGCGCAGAACATCTCGCTGGCGGAAATCGTGGAAGCGCTGGATGGGCCGATCGGCCTGACCGAGTGCAGCGTCGGTCATGCCGGTTGCGAGCGCCAGCCGTATTGCGCGGTGGCGCGCGACTGGCAGGGCGTGGGCGCGGCGATCAACAATGCCTTGCGCGGCGTCAGCTTGGCCGACATGTTGCGGCGCCCGCCGGTGCGCGCACACGGCGCCAGGGCATAAAGGGAGCATCGCATGGCAATCCAACCGGGCGAAGTCCAGGCCGCATTGTCGCGTCGCTACGGCGCGGGCTTTGTCACCGACATCGAATCCCACAGCCTGCCGCCCGGCCTCGGCGAGGACACCATCCGCGCGCTCTCCGCGATCAAGGAAGAGCCCGAATGGATGACCGAATGGCGACTGGCGGCGTATCGCCGCTGGCTGAAGATGACGCCACCGAACTGGGCGCACCTGAAACTCGGTCCCATCGATTTCCAGGCCATCAGCTACTACTCGGCGCCCAAGAACAAGCCGAAGTCGCTGGATGAGGTCGACCCCAAGCTGCTGGAAACCTACGACAAGCTGGGCGTGCCGCTGCACGAGCGCGCCAAGCTGGCGGGCGTGGCGGTGGATGCGGTATTCGATTCGGTGTCCGTGGCCAACACCGCGCGCGAACAGCTCGCCAAGGTCGGCGTGATCTTCTGCTCGATGAGCGAGGCGATCCGCGAGCATGGTGATCTCGTGCGCCAGTACCTCGGCACGGTGGTTCCGCAAGGCGACAACTTCTTCGCGGCGCTCAACTCGGCGGTGTTCAGCGACGGCTCGTTCGTCTACGTGCCCAAGGGCGTGCGCTGCCCGATGGAGCTGTCGACCTACTTCCGCATCAACGAGCGCAACACCGGCCAGTTCGAGCGCACGCTGATCATCGCCGACAAGGGCTCCTACGTCTCGTATCTGGAGGGCTGCACGGCTCCCAAGCGCGACGAGAACCAGCTTCACGCCGCCGTGGTCGAGCTGGTTGCGCTCGACGATGCCGAGATCAAGTACTCGACTGTGCAGAACTGGTATCCGGGCGACGCCGAGGGC
>DATCSF010000073.1:0-7262 GCA_036568625.1 Rhodanobacteraceae bacterium
GCGCTTGTCCTCGTCATCGTGGCTTACGCCGGCGCTGCGCTCGGAAGCCTGCTGCGCCCACGCGTGCGCTCGGTGCTGTGGCGCGCCGACGGCGGTGCAGACATTGCTCTCGACGACCGCCTTGGCGATCGCCGGCGCGAAGCGCAAGGCGCCATCCACGTCGCGCGCGTGATGGGCCCGCTGATCGCCTTGACATTGCGCTGGCCACCGCGTGGCCGCGCGACACTGTGGCTGCTGCCCGACAACCTCGACGCGGACACCCGCCGCCGGTTGCGCATGCGCCTCGGCGCCGCGGCCGACGGAAGTTTCGCGTCAGGGAACACCGACAGCGGTTGACGGTCTGAACCGCTTGCCCGCGCACACGGGCATCTGTCACGCTTGCGAGTGCTCCGCCGGCGGGACGGCCCGAATCCCGCTCCACCTTCGAGTTCCGCCACGCATGTTCCGTCCTCTCGAACTCTTCATCGGCACCCGCTACATCCGCGCCAAGCGGCGCAATCACTTCATTTCCTTCATCAGCGTGGTATCGATGCTGGGTTTGATCATCGGCATCACCGCGCTGATCACCGTGATTTCGGTGATGAACGGCTTCGCTGCGGAGCTGCAGTCCCGCATCCTCGGCGCGGTGTCGCAGGCGACGATCACCGGCGTCGCCGACAGCATGCCGAACTGGCAGCGGGCGCTGTCGATCGCAGAACGGGATCCGCACGTCAGAGGTGCCGCGCCGTACGTCGAGCAATATGCGCTGCTCCATGGCAATGACGCGAACCAGGGCGCGGTGATTCGCGGCATCCTGCCCGAGCAGGAGCCGAAAGTGGCCGACATCGGCGCCAAGATGATTGCCGGCAAGTTGACCACGTTGACCCAGGGTTCGTGGGGCATCGTCCTGGGCAGGGATCTCGCACTGCAGCTCGGGGTGAATATCGGCGACAAGGTGGTGGTGTATGCGCCCGTGATCAGCGTCACCCCGATCGGCGCGGTGCCACGCTTGCGCCGTTTCACCGTGGTCGGCATCTTCGAGATCGGCATGCAGGAATACGATTCCGGGCTCGCCGTCGTCAACATGCACGATGCCGAGAAGCTGTACCAGATGAGCGGCCCAAGCGGCATCCGGCTGAAGCTGGATGACCTGTTCGCTGCCAACAAGGTGTCGGCAACGCTGGCCCAGCGACTCGGCGACGCCTATCTGGTGCGCGGCTGGATGCAGCAGCACGCCAACTTCTTCAAGGCGATCGCGATGGAAAAAATCGTGATGTTCATCATCCTGTCGCTGATCGTCGCAGTGGCGGCATTCAATCTGGTGTCATCGCTGGTGATGCTGGTCACCGACAAGCAATCGGACATCGCGATCCTGCGCACACTGGGCGCGACACCGCGCAGCATCATGGGCGTGTTCATGATCCAGGGCATGATGATTGGGGTGATGGGCATCGTCATCGGCGTGGTCTGCGGCGTCGCGCTTGCGATCAACGTTCCGACGATCGTGGACTGGATCCAGAACATCACGGGTTACCAGTTCCTGCCGGAGTCTGTCTACTACATCAACAACGTGCCCAGCAAACTGAGTTGGGCTTCGGTCGGCTGGATCACCGGCATGGCTTTCCTGTTCTCACTGCTCGCAACGATCTATCCCGCGTGGCGTGCCTCGCGGACGCAGCCGGCAGAGGCCCTCCGGTATGAGTAGCCAACCGGCCAGTTCGGTTCTTCGCGCCAGCCATATCGCCAAGACCTACAAGGAAGGCAGCCTGCGCACGCCGGTGCTGCATGACGTGAGTTTCGAGCTGGCGCGCGGCGAGACGCTGGCGATCGTGGGCGCATCGGGTTCCGGCAAGAGCACGCTGCTGCACATCGTGGGCGGGCTGGACACACCGACCAAGGGATCGGTGGAACTGGAAGGGCGCGAGTTGTCGAAGTTGCCGGACGCCGAACGCGGCCGCGTGCGCAACCGTTCGCTCGGGTTCGTGTACCAGTTCCACCATCTGCTGCCGGAATTCACCGCGTTGGAAAACGTTGCGATGCCGCTCTTGATCCGCGGCACGCCGATTCCGGAGGTTCGCGAACAATCGAAGGCATTGCTGGAGCGCGTTGGCCTTGGCCATCGGCTCGAACACAAGCCCGGCGAATTGTCGGGTGGCGAGCGCCAGCGTTGCGCGATGGCGCGCGCGCTGGTGACGCGGCCGGCGTGCGTGCTGGCCGACGAGCCCACCGGCAATCTCGATGAACAGAATGCCGCGTCGTTGTACGAGCTGATGCTGGAACTCAACCATGAGATCGGCACGAGCATTGTGCTGGTCACGCATGACAAGGGTCTCGCGCACCGGTTGGACCGCGTACTGGAGTTGACCGGCGGGGCGCTGCACCCGATGCAACAATCCGGCTGAAGCCGACATGAGCGCGCGCAGGGGAAGCCGCGCTGTCCGGACCCTGCCGGGAATGTTGGCCGGTGCGTTGGCGATTCTTGCCGGCGCCGTCGCGGTGCAAATGCTGCCGGTATTGCCGCCGGTCTGGGTCGACGCGTGCCTTGCGGTTACGGCGCTGGTCGGATTCGGTGCGTGCCTGCGCTGGCGCGTGCCGCCGATCGTGTGGTGCTTGCCGATCGCGCTGGTGGCGTTCGTGTGGACGGCATGGCGCGCGGATCTCGCAGTGGATGCGCGCCTGTCGCATGCACTGGAAAAACAGGATGTCCTGGTCGTCGGCAAGGTGACGGGCTTGCCGCACGCACAGGAGGGGTCGACCCGTTTCGACTTCGTGATCGACAGCGCACGCTTTGAACACCGTGCGGTGCCGGTGCGCGGCCACGTCCGCCTGTCGTGGTATGCCTCGCGCCGACATGCGCCGCCCGCGATCGCGCCGTGCACGACCTGGCGGCTGCGGGTGCGGATGAAGCGCCCGCATGGGCTGGTCAATCCCGGCGGGATGGATTTCGAGCGCTCGGCCTTGCAGAAGGCCATCGTCGCGACCGGGTACGTGCGCGAAGATCCCGGCAACACGCTGCTCCGCGCAGGCGCGTGCGTGGACGGCATTCGCGCGCGGGTCGCCCGTGCGATCGAAACGGCGCTGCCGAACGACCCCCATGCGGCGCGTTTGCTGCGCGCGCTTTCCGTTGGTGACGAGCGTGCGCTCGATGAACACGACTGGCAGGTGGTGCGCGCCACGGGCATCAGCCACCTCATCGCGATCTCGGGCTTCCACGTGGGCCTGGCCGCGGTATTCGGTGCGTTGCTGGTGCGGCTCGTCTGGCGGCTCTTTCCGGCGCTCGGTCTGTACCTGGCAAGGCCCATGGCCGAGGCCGCCGTCGCGTTTCCCGTTTCGCTCGCTTACGGCGCCTTGGCCGGCTTCGGTTTGCCGACCACGCGTACCTTGCTGATGATCGCGGTCGTCGCGGGCTGGCGATTGCTGCGTCGCGGCGGGGGCTTCGGCGAGGGTTTCGGCTTGGCGCTGGCGGCGATCCTGATCGTCGACCCGCTGTCGGTATTGTCCGCGGGTTTCTGGCTGTCGTTCGCGGGCGTGGCCTTGCTGGCATGGACGCTGTCGCGGGACGCCGGCTGGCGAGGTCGCCTCAAGGAAATCGGGTTCGCGCCGCTTCTGATGACCTTGGCGCTGCTGCCGCTGACCGTGTGGTTTTTCGGACAGGCATCATTGATCGCGCCGGTCGCGAACCTGGTCGCGGTGCCGTTCGTCAGTTTCGTGATCGTGCCGATCGACCTGGCGGCGTGCGTATTGCTGTTCGCGTGGCCCGTGGCCGGGCAGGGGCTGTTGCACGCGTGCGCATATCTGGTTGATGCGCTGTGGTGGTTCTTGACCCATCTCGCTGCGTGGCCCGCGGCCATGCAGTACCTGCCGCAGACTTCCTTGCTCGCATTCGTGCTGGCCTGCGTCGGCGCGATCTGGCTGCTTGCGCCGCGCGGCGTTCCGGCCCGCGCACTGGGCGCGTTGTTGCTGTTGCCGCTATGCTTCCCGCGCAGCACGCTTCCGGCGAATGGCGGTTTTCGCGCGACCGTGATCGACGTGGGGCAGGGACTTTCGGTGCTGGTGCGCACGCGCACGCACGCACTGCTGGTCGATGCGGGCGCGCGCTATCCATCGGGTTTCGACCTGGGCCAGGCCGCGGTGGTGCCGACGCTGCATGCACTGGGCGTGACGCATCTCGGCGCGCTGGTCATCAGTCACGGCGACAACGACCACGCCGGCGGCGCGGTATCCGTACTCGCCGCGTATCCAAACACGCCGGTGTGGGGCGGCGAGCCGGCACGCGGTCCGGTGCCGATGCAGCAATGTCACGCCGGACAACGATGGCGCTGGGACGGCGTGGATTTCAGCGTGTTGCGCCCGCCCGCGCCGGTCACGATCCAGGGCAACGACGCCGGCTGCGTGCTGCTGGTCACGGGCTCGGGCGGGCGCCTGCTGTTGCCGGCCGACACCTCGTCCAGGGTCGAACCCGACATCGCGCGCGCGGTGCCGGGCGGCCCGCCGCTGGTGTTGATCGTGCCGCACCACGGCAGCAAGACCTCGTCCAGCGAGGCGTACCTCGAAACGCTGCGGCCGCGCCTGGCGATCGCCTCCACCGGCTACTTGAATGGCTATCACCATCCCGCGCCCGAGGTCGTGGCGCGTTATGCCGCACTCGGGATTCCATTGCTGAACACGCCCGCGACCGGCGCCGTGCGCATCGCCTTTCCGGCCGCGGCCGCGCCCCGCATCATTTCGGAGGAACGGCTGCGCGAGGCGCATTACTGGCGGGAAACCGGACCGGACGCGCCGACTGCGTCACGCTGATGTGCGCGGACACGCTGTTATCATTCGGCGCAAACCCACCTTGTGGCGGAGCTTCGCGTGTTCGAAATCCTCAAGGCCGGCGGCTGGGGCATGCTGCCCATCCTGGCGTGCTCGGCGATCGGGCTCGCGATCGTGCTGGAACGTTTCTGGACCCTGCGCCGCAATGCGGTGCTGCCGCCGGGTCTGGGCGAGCAGGTGCGCAGTTGGGCGCATTCGCAGCAGTTGAACCCTGCCCACATCCAGGCGCTGCGCGAAAATTCGCCGTTGGGCGAGCTGCTGGCGGCCGCGCTGGAGGTGCGCAACCGCTCGCGCGCGGACATCAAGGAACGCATCGAAGATACCGGTCGCCACGTGGTGCACGGCCTCGAGCGCTACCTCAATACGCTGGGCACCATCGCGCTGATCGGGCCGCTGCTGGGCCTATTGGGCACCGTGTTCGGCCTGATCCGCATGTTCCTCGCGGTGATGGTGTCGGGCGTGGGCGACCCCATGAAGATGGCGGGCGGCATCGGCGAGGCGCTGGTGTGCACGGCGTCGGGCCTGGTAGTGGCGATCCCGGCATACGTGCTGCACCGTTATTTCCGTTCGCGGGTACGCGGTTACGTGGTGCAGATGGAAAAGCAGGCGAGCGCGCTGCTGGACGAGCTGTCGCTCGCGCGGCCTGCGCCGGTGGACGCGCGCGCAGCGGCGTCCGCACCCACGCCGCGTGCTGCGCGCGTGGCGAGCTGAACGTTGCCCTTGACCCTATGCCACGTGGCCGCGCCGTCGGCCGTTTGCTCGCAGGGCAAGGAACAGTGAGGAAGATGTATGTCGACACGTAGACGAGCGATGACACAGCCATGCGGGCAAACGGCCCCGGCCCGAAGGGTTGCTCCGCAGCGGCTGGCATCCGGCGGTGCGCGCCTTGACCATGGCGCCACCGTGGCGCTGCGGCGCGCGCCTGGCCTGTCAGCCGCCGCGGAAGCAACGCGGCTCAGTTGGCATAGGGTCAACAGGCCCTGAGATGCGCATCGGCACCGACAACGCCGACGAATTCGAGATCAACGTGGTCAGCCTGATCGACGTGCTGCTGACCTTGCTGATGTTCTTCGTGCTGACGACCACCTTCGTGCAGCAGGGCCACATGAAGGTTTCGCTGCCCCAAGCCAGCGATGCGGCCAGCACGCCCGCGCGCGACACGCTGGTGGTCGTGATCGATCGCGAAGGGCATTTCTTCGTCGCCAACAACCGCGTGCTGGGCGACGACGAGTCCACCTTGAAACGCGCCATCCAGGCCGTGGCCGGGGATGACCGCGAGCGCCCGGTGCTGCTGCGCGCCGACGGCTTGACGCCGCATCAGGCCGTGGTGACCGCGATGGACGCATTGGGCCAGCTTGGTTTCACCCACCTGTCGATCGCGACGGCGCCGCCGTCCGGTGCTCGCCCGTCATGACGGACGCCTCCGACGCGACCACGTATCGACGCCTGCTGGGATTGCTGCATCCCTTTCGCGCCGTGGTGGCGGCCACCGTCCTCGCGATGGTGGCCGACGCTGCCTGCATGACCCTGTTCGCGCGGGTCATCAAACCGTTGATCGACAAACTGTTCGTGGTGCGGGACCCACAGGTGATCTTCTGGATGCCGCTCATCATCGTGGGCATCTTTTTCGTGCGCAGCATTGCCGTGTACGTCGAAACCTACGGTTCGGCGTACGTAGGCCGCGGCGTGGTGCAGGACATGCGCCGCCGCATTTTCGACAAATACCTGCGCATGCCCACCGCGTTCTTCGATCACGAATCCTCCGGCCAGCAGATCTCCCGTATCACCTACACCAGCGAGCAGGTTGCGCAGGCCACCACCGACTCGGCCAAGACCGCGATCGTGGACGGGCTGACGGTGGTCGGCCTGGTGGGGGTAATGTTGTGGACGAGCTGGGAGCTTTCCCTGGCGCTGCTGGTGATGGTGCCGATGATCGGCCTGCTGGTCACCTACGTCAGCCGCCGCTATCGCCGCATCAACGTGACGATCCAGGACGTGGTCGGCCGCGTCACCGGCGTGGTCGAGGAAGTGGTCGGGGCGCACCGGGAGGTCAAGGTGTTCGGCGGCCAGGACTACGAATCGAAGCGATTCGACGAGGTCACCGATCGCACGCGCAAATTGAACGTCAAGGTGGCCGCCACGAATGGCCTTTCCACCGCGTTCGTGCAACTCGCGGCTGCAATCGCGCTGGCGCTGATCGTGTTTTTCGCGACGCGCCCCTTCATGCTGGACAACCAGTTCACCGCCGGGTCGTTCGCCACATTGTTCCTGTGCATGGGCGGCATCCTGCCATCGTTGAAACGCCTGACCACCGTGCAGTCGAGCATCCAGCGCGGGCTTGCCGCCGCGCAGGAGCTGTTCGGCGTCCTCGATTCGCCGATGGAGCGCGACGCGGGCACGCGCGTGGTGGAACGCTGCCGCGGCGACATCGAGTTCCGCGACGTGCATTTGACCTACGCCGGCGCGAG
>DATCSF010000074.1:0-19526 GCA_036568625.1 Rhodanobacteraceae bacterium
GCATACTGGGCGATGG
Source organism: Rhodanobacteraceae bacterium (assembly GCA_036568625.1). Taxonomy (GTDB): domain Bacteria; phylum Pseudomonadota; class Gammaproteobacteria; order Xanthomonadales; family Rhodanobacteraceae; genus 66-474. The sequence goes on from DATCSF010000074.1 coordinate 17, forward strand.
AGATCGGGCCGGACAGGTTCGAGAGCGAGGCCGAGCCGGTCAGCATGTGGCCCAGCATCTTCACCGTGGTGGCGGTGAGATCCCACATCTGTTCGACGGCCGCAGGCACGGCCGCGAGCGGACCACGCCGCAGCACGGTGTCGTACGCGGCGGTGACCGGTTTCGCATAGATGCCGATGGCCCACACCTTGCTGCCGTCGGGTTCGCTGGTCAGGCGCGGCTGCAATGCGATCGATATCCGTTGGCCCTCGCGCGCGACCACCAGCGCGAGTGTGCGATGCGGGCCGGCCTGCTTGCGGGTGGTGTCGGTCAACTGGTTCCAATCGCCGATCGCGGTGCCGTTGATGCTCAGGATGCGGTCGCCCGCTTGCAGCCCCGCGGCCTCGGCCGCACTGCCGGGCGCCAGTTTTCCGATCACCGGCGGCAGGCTGCGCTGCAGCGGCATCATGCCGGTCTGCTCGACGATGGTCTGGTCGCTGGGATGCGTCGGCAGTTTGTCGAAGTGCAGCACGCGGGTCTGCAACTCGCCCGAAGGCGTGCGCACCTTCAGTGGCGTCGGTTGGCGCGTCTGCGCCGCGTTGGCGAGCGCGAGACCCAGGTCGGTCCAGTTGGAGATCGCCTCGCCATTGACGCTCACAACGCGATCGCCGCGCTGTACGCCGGCTTGCGCCGCGAGATGCGTGACATCACCGACCAGCGGCTGGAAATCCGGTTTGCCGATCACCAGCATCGCCCAGAACGCGGCGACGGCGAAGATCAGGTTGAAGCCCGGCCCGGCCAGCACGATCAGGATGCGCTGCCAGATCGGCTTGCCGGTGAATTCGCGAGGACGATCCGCGGGCGCAACGTCGCCCTCGCGGGCGTCCAGCATCTTCACGTAGCCGCCCAGCGGAATCCACGCCACGCAGTATTCGGTGCCGTCCTTGCCGTACCACGATTTGATCGCCTTGCCGAAGCCGATCGAGAAACGCAGCACCTTCACGCCGCAGCGGCGCGCGACCCAGAAATGGCCGAACTCGTGGAAGGTCACCAGGATGCCCAGGGTGACGATCATCCACCACACCGAACCGAGAATATTCAGGAAATCGCTCATGCAATCGCTGTCGAATGCCGTTCGGCCAACATCATAAGTCAATCCACCTGACGGGCTTGTTAGTGCATCCGCAGGGCACGGGCACATTGACCGCGGCGAATGCGGTCAGTTCCGCGCCAGGGATCTCACAAGCCAAGCAGGAATTTGCCCAGCACGAAAATCGGCAGCGCCGCGACGATCGAATCCATGCGATCGAACACGCCGCCGTGGCCCGGGAACATCGCGCCGGAGTCCTTGACGCCCGCGTGGCGCTTGATCAGGCTTTCGAACAGGTCGCCCACGATCGAGAACAGCACCGTCAGCAGGGCCAGTGCGACGATCGCGGGCAGGCGGTCGATCGGCACCTTCAGCAGCGCGCCGCCAACCAGCCCCACGACACCCGAACACGCCAGCGCCCCGTACACGCCTTCGCGGGTCTTGCCGGGGCTGATCACCGGCGCCAATTTGGTACGGCCCCATCGCCGGCCGGCGGTGAACGCGCCGATATCGGCCGCCACCACGATGCAAGCGAAGAACAACACCCACCAAGGGGCGTATCCCGTGTGCGGCTCGGCCATGTCGCCGTGCATCACCACCACCGCGCACCACGCCGGCACCACCACGAACGCGCCGGCCACGAGTTTCAGCAACGCGTGTGTGCGCGTCGTTTCCGCGGCGAAACGGGGATGCGCCAGCCAATACAGCGCCAGCAGCCACCACACCAGGCCGGCCAATACGGGCAGCCACCACCACGGCGTCTTGCAGACATGCCACAGCAGGGCGAACAGGATGGCGTAACCGAGCAATGCGAGCGCGCGCAGGCCGCGCCCGTGCATGCCGGCCATGCGGGTCCACTCCCATATGCCCAGCAGGAAAATCAATCCCAGCAGCGTCGCGAATACCGACGCCTTGGTCAGGAAAATCAGCGCGAGGATCAGCGGCGCAAGAACGATGGCGGTGATGACGCGCTGTTTCAGCATGGGCAGCGATCAGCTTGCGCGGGCGGCAGCGGGGACAGGGATACAGCCGAAACGACGCTCGCGACGCGCATAGTCGTCGAAGGCGCGGTCGAGTTCGGCGGCGTCCATGTCCGGCCAAAGGGTATCGGTGAAATACAATTCCGTATAGGCAAGTTGCCAGAGCAGGAAATTGCTGATGCGGCGTTCCCCGCCGGTGCGGATGAAAAGATCCGGTGGCGGTACGTCCGCGAGGCAGAAGTACGGCGCCAGGGTGGCCTCGTCGATGGCGGCGGAATCCAATTCGCCCCGCACTGCCGCCTCGGCCGCGCGACGGGCGGCCTGGGCGATGTCCCAGCGGCCACCATAGTTGACGCACACGTTCAAGATCAGGCGCGAATTGACGCCGGTGCGCAGCATCGCCGCCTGCATGCGGGTGCGGATGGCTTCGGAAAACGCCGACAGCTCGCCGATGAAGCGCACGCGCACCTGGTTCCTGTGCAGCTTGTCGATTTCCTTGTCCAGCGCTTTCAGGAACAGGTCCATCAGCGCGCCGACCTCGGCATCGGGGCGTTTCCAGTTTTCCGACGAGAACGCGAAAAGCGTGAGCACGCCGATGCCGCGGCGCAGGCAATATTCGACCGCGGCGCGCACGGCCTTCTGGCCCGCTCGATGACCGAGGCTGCGCGGCTGCGCGCGACGCTGCGCCCAGCGTCCATTGCCGTCCATGACGATGGCGATGTGATGGGGGAGGCGGTTCGCCTGCGGCTCGTCGCCCCGTGCAGCATCGTCAGAAACCGTTGGCACTTGTGCCTTCGCCATGTGTACTTTCCCCTCGGAGAGGCGAAGGACCGGTGCGCCAGCCCTCGTCAAGACCGCTGCGACCGCTCTCGAATGCGGTTCCTAGATGGCCAGGAGTTCCTGCTCCTTCGCCTGCACTGCCGCATCCACTTCCTTGATGAAACGATCGGTCAGCTTTTGCATGTCGTCCTGCGCGCGGCGATCTTCATCCTCGCCGATCTGCTTGTCCTTCAGCAGGGTCTTGATCTGCTGAAGCGCGTCGCGACGGATATTGCGGATCGCCACCTTGGCGTTTTCGCCTTCGTGGCCCACGTGCTTGGCCAGTTCCTTGCGGCGTTCCTCGGTGAGCGGCGGCATGTTGAGGCGGATCGTGGTGCCTGCCGTGGTGGGCGTGACGCCGAGATCGGAAGCCATGATGGCCTTTTCGACCGCGCCGACCATCGGCTTCTCGTAGGGGGTGATGGTCAGCGAGCGCGCGTCCGTGACGGCCACCGCGGCGATCTGGTTGATCGGTACATCCGAGCCGTAATAGTTCACCTTGATGCCTTCCACGAGCGCGGTACTGGCACGGCCGGTGCGCAGGTGCGACAACTCGTGGCGCAGCGCCTCGACGCTCTTGCCCATGCGGGTCTGGCTGTCGCGTCTGATGTCGTCGAGCATGGCTTGCAGTCCCGGATATCCTGTCGGCCGACAAGTATAGCCGTGGGGCACCGTTTTTTTTCTTACCGATCAGCCGCGGTGCATTCGTTTCGCACCCGATGTCTGCTTGCGTGCGGTGCCCGACCCGCTCAGTGGTCGCTGACCAGCGTCCCGATGGATTCGCCTTTGATGATGCGCATCAGGTTGCCCGGGCAAGTCATGTCGTAGATGCGCAGCGGCAGGCCGTGGTCGCGGCACAGCGCGATTGCGGCAGTGTCCATCACTTTCAGGTTGCGCGCGATCACTTCCTCGTAGCTGAGGTGTTCGAAGCGCTGCGCGTCCCTTTTTTTCTTGGGGTCGGCGCTGTAGACGCCATCGACCTTGGTGGCTTTCAGCAGCAGATCGGCGTTCACCTCGACCGCGCGCAGCGCGGCGGCGGAATCGGTGGTGAAGAACGGATTGCCGGTACCGCCCGCGAACAGCACGATCCTGCCCTTCTCGAGATGGCGGATCGCACGGCGGCGAATGAAGTCCTCGCATACGTCATGGATCTGGATCGCGCTCATCACCCGTGCGAAGCCGCCGCGTTTTTCCAGCGCGTCCTGCATTGCCAGCGCGTTCATCACCGTCGCCAGCATGCCCATGTGGTCGCCGGTGACACGGTCCATGCCCGCTTCGGCAAGGCCCGCGCCACGGAAGATGTTGCCGCCGCCGATCACCACACCGGCTTCGACGCCGAGCTTGCGCACTTCCAGGATTTCGTCGGCCATCCGGCCGATTACTTCCGGATCGATGCCGTAATCCCCGGACCCCATCAGCGCCTCGCCGGACAGCTTCAACAGGATGCGCTGATACTTCGGTTTGGCGGGCATGCGGCGGACTCCGGTGGTGGACAAACGTGCGAATTGTACTTGGGGATTCGGGGGCGGGCAGATTGGGCTGAACAACGTGAAGCCCAGCAATGTTCGCCGTCGAGATTGGGATTTCGCTGCGCCCGGTGCCAACCTGTATCGCAATCCGTCCCTGTGCGACACATGAAAAAGCCGCGGACTTGCCGCGGCTTCTTGGGACCCGCCAACCGGCGCAATGCCTACGCCAGGCCGGCCTGCTTCATCACCTCGGCGGCATAATCCTCGACCACCTTCTCGATGCCTTCGCCGACCGCGATGCGATGGAACGACAGCACCTTGGCTTTGGCTTTCGCCAGCGCGTCGCCGACCGTGACGTTGGTGTCCAGCACGAACGGCTGGCCGGTGAGCGAGATTTCGTTCAAGGTCTTCCTGATCTTGCCGGCAATCATTTTTTCCTGGATTTCGGCGGGCTTCTGCTTGTCCTTGTCGCTCATCTGCGCCAGCGAGATTTCCTTTTCCTTGGCGACGAATTCCGCCGGCACGTTTTCCGGCGCGACGTATTGCGGGTTCATCGCGGCGATGTGCATCGCGATGCCGCGCGCGAGTTCCGCGTCGCCGCCTTCCAGCGCGACCAGCACGCCGATGCGGCCGCCGTGCACGTAGGCGCCGAGGACCGGCGCGTGGTCGGTACGCACCACGCGGCGCACCTGCACGTTCTCGCCGACCTTGGCGACCAGCGCCTGACGCGCTTCCTCGACGGTGCCGCCCGCGAGCCTGCTGATCTTCAACGCCTCGATGTCCTCGACGTTGTTTTCGAGCGCGGCCCGGGCGACCTCGTCCGCGAACTTCAGGAAATTTTCGTCCTTGGCGACGAAGTCGGTTTCGGAGTTGATCTCGACCAGCGCGCCGCCGTTGCCGGCCTGGGCCAGCACGATGCGGCCTTCGGCGGTGACACGGTCGGCCTTCTTGTCGGCCTTGGCCAGGCCCTGCTTGCGCAGCCATTCGATCGACGCGTCGACGTCGCCGTTGTTCTGGGTGAGCGCCTTCTTGCACTCCATCATGCCGGCGCCGGAGCGCTCGCGCAGTTCCTTGACCATCGCGGCGGTGATTTCCATGTTGCTACCTCTGAGTGTTTGTGCCGCAGCGTCGCGGCTCGAATCCTTTCCGTCGAGGGAAGGGGCTGTTCGTTGACGGGCGGTGAGCGCGCTTACTCCGACTCGTCGGCGCCATCGGCGGCTTCGGCGCGGGCGGCACGCTTCGGCGCAGCCTTCTTCGCCGGAGCGCGGCGCGGCGGCTTCTTGCCTTCGTCGTCCCTGCCGGACACGACCGGGTTGCCCTCGGCGTCGAGTTCGACGAACTCGCTGTCGTCGCCGCGGGCCTGGATCGGCGCGGCGGCCTTGCCTTCCAGCACGGCGTCGGCGGCCGCGCGCGCGTACAACTGCACCGCGCGGATCGCGTCGTCGTTGCCGGGGATCGCGTAGTCGACCAAGGTCGGGTCGTAATTGGTATCGACCACCGCAACCACCGGAATGCCGAGCTTCTTGGCTTCCAGCACCGCGATGTTCTCGTGGCCGATGTCGATCACGAACAGCGCGTCGGGCAGGTTCTTCATGTCCTTGATGCCGCCCAGCGACTTCTCCAGCTTGTCGCGTTCGCGGCGCAAGCTGAGCACTTCGTGCTTGACCAGCTTGTCGAAGGTGCCGTCGGTTTCCGCAGCTTCCAGTTCCTTCAGGCGCGCGACCGACTGCTTGACGGTGCGGAAATTGGTCAGCATGCCGCCCAGCCAGCGGGCGTTGACATAGGGCATGCCACAGCGTGCGGCTTCCTCGCCGATCGCTTCGCGCGCCGAGCGCTTGGTGCCCACGAACAGCACGGTGCGGCGTTTCTGCGCCAGGCCGGACAGGTAATTCATCGCATCGATGAACTTCGGCACCGTCGCTTCGAGGTTGATGATGTGGATCTTGCCGCGCGCGCCGAAGATGTACGGCGCCATCTTGGGGTTCCAGTAGCGCGTCTGGTGACCGAAATGCACGCCGGCTTCCAGCATCTGGCGCATGGTGACTTGGGGCATTGATGTGACTCCGATGGGGGAACCCGCCTCGCTTGCACGAGGAGCGCTTACCGTCAGGGACGGGGAGGGCGCAACAGGTTCCGGGGTTGGGCTTCCGCAGGCCCCGCGGCAACGACCTTCTCGCGAAGGACCCCGGTGCCGGTGCATCGCGATGGATGCAGGCCTGCGTGTGGATTCGCCGATGACGTCCGGCGTGGACGGTTTGCTTTCGCAAAGCCGGCGGATTGTACCGAATGACGCTGGCGCGGGCAACTGCCGCAGTCGGCTTCTGCAACGGGCGGGTGGATCATGGATAATGACACGCTATGTCCGTGATTCCCAAAACCCCCGAAGAACTCGAAGGCATGCGCGTCGCCGGCCGGCTGGCTGCCGAGGTGCTGGCCATCCTGAAGGATCACATCAAGCCCGGCGTGACCACCGAGGAAATCGACCGGATAGCCTACGAGCACATCGTGAACGTGCAGCACGCGATCCCGGCCAACGTCGGCTACCGCGGTTTTCCCAAGACCTTGTGCACATCGGTCAACCACGTGATCTGCCACGGCATTCCCAGCCCCGGCAAGGTGTTGAAGGAAGGCGACATCATCAACTGCGACGTCACCGTCATCAAAGATGGCTGGCATGGCGACACTTCGCGGATGTATTTCGTGGGCGAGCCGTCGGTGCTGGCGAAAAGGTTGGTCGAGACCACCTACGAGGCAATGATGCGGGGGATCGAACAGGTCAAGGCGGGCGCGACGCTGGGCGATATCGGCCACGCGATCCAGCAGCACGCGGAAGCGGCGGGTTTTTCCGTGGTACGGGAATACTGTGGGCACGGTATCGGCCGCATCTACCACGACGAGCCGCAGGTACTGCATTACGGCCACCCGGGCGAGGGCATGCGGCTCGACAAAGGCATGACCTTCACGGTAGAGCCGATGGTCAATGCCGGCAAGCGCAACACCCGCCAGATGCCGGACGGCTGGACCGTCGTCACCAAGGATCACTCGCTGTCGGCGCAGTGGGAACACACCGTCGCCGTGACCGATGACGGGTTCGAGATACTCACCCCTTGGCCGGATGCGTGATTTGTGCGATCGCCCCTGATCGCTGCTTCGTTGGGATTCATCGTTATTCAGGGCACAGGCAACCCGGCAGCACCAGAACGGCCTTCCATGGCCTGACGTTTCAGCGTTTTTGCGATCATCCCTGATCGCTGCTTCGTTGGGATTCATCGTTATTCGGGTCGCAGGCAACCCGGCAGCACCAGAACGGCCTTCCATGGCCTGACTTTTCACAACAGCCGCTTCGAACGGGCCCTAGATGGTGGCCTTCAAATGCCGTCGTCGCAAGCAAACGGGGCGCAAGCCCACGTCGTCCCGCCACTGCCTCGCCTTCCGCCCGCGCTGCCGCTGGCCGGTGTGTCCGACGATGCGCGCGCGGCGCTGCGGCAGTTGCTGGATGATCATGCGCGCGCGCTGACGGTGGCGTTCCGACGGGGCGCGGACGCGGCGGAACTCGCGCGTTCGCGTGCGCGGGCGGTGAATATGGTGTGTGCGCACGTATGGTCGGCCTACGTGGGCGAGGTCGATGCCGCGGCGCTGTTCGCGGTTGGCGGTTTCGGCCACGGCCTGCTGTTTCCGTATTCCGACGTCGACCTGCTGGTGCTGCACGAGCCTGCGCCGGAGGAAGCGCTGACGCGCGCGCTGGAAGCCTTCTTTGCCTGCCTGTGGGACATTGGGCTGAAGCCGGGCCAGGCCGTGCGCACCTTCGCGCAATGCCGTGAACTGGCGATGGCGGACGCCGGTGTATTCACCAGTTTGCTGGATGCGCGCCGGCTCGCCGGCACCGAACGCTTCGAGGGTGAATTGGATGACCTGATCCACGACCCCGGCTTGTGGCCTGCCGATGAATACCTCGCCGCCAAGTTGGACGAGCGCGCGCAACGCCACGCGCGTTACGACGACACCACCCACAACCTGGAACCCGATCTCAAGGACGGCCCCGGCGGCCTGCGCAACCTCGACCTGATCCGCTGGCTCGGCAAGCGGCTGGTCGGCGTGAACGACCTGGATGGACTCGTGCGCACGCATTTGCTGGAAGCGAGCGAACGCGATGCCTTGCGGGAAGCGCGCACCACGTTGCGGCGTGACCGCTACGCATTGCATCTCGAGGCCGGGCGCGCCGAGGAACGATTGCTGTTCGACTGGCAGCGCGCGGTCGCCGCACGGCTTGGCTACGAAGACGTCAACACCGCCGGCAACGCCGCGGTCGAGCGCTTCATGCAAGACTACTTCCGCGCTGCCGGCGTCACCGAACGCCTGCTCGTGCAGTTGCTGGAGCGCCTGCACGAATACCTGCACCCGCTGCCGCCGCCGCGCGATCTCGACGTCCATTTCGTGACGCGCGGCAGTCGCCTGGAATTGCGCGATGCCGGCTGGCTGCTGCGCGCACCGGAAGGCCTGATCGAGGTGTTCGTGCGGCGCTTCGATACCGAAAATTGCACGGGCATCACCGCAGCCACGATGCGCGCAGTGGAGCATGCGCTGGTCGCGCATGGAACTGCCCTGTCGCGCAATCCGGACGTGCTGGCGGCATTTCTCGCCTTGCTGCGGCGCGGCGCCGATGCGGTGCGCGTGCTGGAAGCGCTCAACCGGCATGGCGTGCTGGCCGCGATCCTGCCGCCGTTCGCGCGCGTGGTGGGGCGCATGCAGTACGACCTGTTCCATGTCTACACGGTCGACGAACACACGTTGCGGGTGTTGCGCAATATCGCGCGCTACGCCGATCCGGAGGCGCGTGCCGCGTTGCCGCTGGCCTGCGAAGCCTTCGCGCGACTCGTCAAACCGGAGATCCTGCTGCTTGCGGGCCTCTTCCACGACATCGCCAAGGGCCGTGGCGGCGATCATTCGCAACTCGGCGAAACCGAGGCACGCGCATTTTGCCGCAACCTGGGCCTCGACGATGACGATACGGAGGAAGTCGCATGGCTGGTACGCTGGCATTTGTTGATGAGCGTGACTGCGCAGCGGCAGGACATCGCCGATCCCGAAATCGTGCATCGTTTCGCGGTGCAGGTTGGCAACTGGGAACGGCTGGACATGCTGTATCTCCTGACCATCGCGGACATCACCGGCACCAGCCCCAAGCTGTGGAATTCCTGGAAGGATCGCCTGCTGGCGGACCTGTACGTTGCGGCCCGCTACGTTTTGAGGCGCGACCTGGAACGTCCGGCGCGCGCCGAGGTGCGCATCCGCGAAGCGCGCGAACGGGCGCTGGCGTTGCTGGATGGGCGCGGTTTCGAACGCGCGGGTGCGGCGTACTTGCTCGAAACGTTTCCCGATACGGCGCTGTTGCGCCAACGGCCGGAATCGCTGGCATGGCAGGCGGCGGCGATGCTGCAATCGCCTGGTGCGCAAACGGTCGTGGCCGTGCGTCCGCCGGATGTACGCGGCGGCACCGAAGTGTTCATCGCCACGCCCGACCGCGACGGCGTATTCGCCGCGGTGGCGGCGACGCTGGACCGCATGCGCCTCGACGTTGTCGCCGCGCGGGTCATGACATCCCGCGATGGCCGCGCGCTGGATGCGTTCACCGTCCTGGAAGCCGGCAGCCAGGCGCCGCTGCCGGTCGAGCGCACGGCGGAACTGCGTGAAGCGCTGGCGCGCGTGCTGGGCGCCGCGCATTTGCGGACGATGCCGGCGCGGCGTGGCCTCACCCGACGGCTGCGGCACTTCCAGCGGCCGCCGCGGATCGACTTCCACGGTGCCGAAGCCCAGTCCTTGACGCGCCTTGCGTTGGTGTGCAGCGATCGGCCGGGCTTGCTGGTGGCGATCGCGCAGGCGTTCCTGGACGTCGGGGTGCGCGTGCACGACGCGCGCATCGCAACCTTCGGCGATCAGGTAGAAGACTTCTTCGAGCTGAGCGATCGCCACGACGCGCCGCTGGATGGCGCGTTGCAGGATGCGTTGCGCGAAGCGTTGCAGCGGCGGCTGACACCCGGCAGCATGGCGGCCGATCGATAGCCTCTGAATAACCTATTGCGCTACTCGCCACGTCCATGTGGTTCGCGCTTTGCGCCGCATGCGGCGTTCAAATCGGCAACCCTTGCCGATTTAGTCGGCATCGTCCAATCTGCCTTCGCTGCTCGCCACGCCTCTGTGGCTCGCCCCACGGGCCGCTGTAGTCGCGGGGGTTCTCCGGAGGCTATCTGTTGTTGTCTCCGAAGGTGTGGTTATGAAATTATCTGCAGTCCCACGGAAATCGTGACATGCATGAACTGGAAAGTTTGATCGACGACGCGTGGGAACAGCGCGCGTCGCTGGAACCCGCGCGGCTGGGGGTTCTGCGCGAGGCGCTCGAACGCGTGCTGGACGAGCTGGAGGTCGGTCGTCTGCGGGTGGCCGAGCCCGACGGGCAGGCCGGCTGGAAGGTCAACGCGTGGATCAAGCGCGCGATTCTTTTGTATTTCCGCACGCACGAGGCGCAAGTGATGGACGGCGGTCCGATGGCGGCGTTCGACAAGGTGCCGCTGCGGTTTGCCGGCGCCGACGATGCCGCTTTCCGCAATGCCGGCGCGCGCGTGGTGCCGGGTGCACTGGTGCGCCGCGGCGCGTTCATCGGGAAAGATGCGGTGCTGATGCCAAGCTACCTCAACATCGGCGCACACGTCGGTCCTGGTGCGATGGTGGACACCTGGGCCACGGTCGGCTCCTGCGCGCAGATCGGCGCGCGCGTGCATCTCTCCGGCGGGGTCGGTATCGGCGGCGTGCTGGAACCCCCGCAGGCCAACCCGACCATCATCGAAGACGATTGCTTCATCGGCGCGCGGTCGGAAGTGGTGGAAGGCGTGGTCGTCGAGCGCGGCAGCGTGCTCGGGATGGGGGTCTATCTCGGCCAGTCCACGCGCATTTACGATCGCGCCACGAAAACTGTCAGCTACGGCCGGGTGCCCGCGGGCAGCGTGGTGGTGTCAGGTACGCTGCCGGCTGCAGACGGTTCGCACGGCCTGTACGCGGCGGTCATCGTCAAACGCGTGGACGAGAAGACACGCGCGAAAACATCCATCAACGAATTGCTGCGGAGTGGCGAATGAACGTCACCCTTTACGGCCTGCCCACCTGCGACACCTGCCGCAAGGCTCGCAAATGGCTCGATCGTTTCGGTGTCGAATACAGCTTCGTCGATTACCGCGCGAGCCCCGTCCCGGCTGCGACGCTGAGGGATTGGGCAGAACACCTGGGCGGCTGGGAAAAGCTGGTCAACAAGGCCTCGACCACATGGCGAAACCTGTTGCCCCAGCGCAAGGACCCGGCCAGCGATCCTGAGTGGACGTTGCTGCTGAAGGAATACCCGGCGCTCATCCGCCGTCCGGTCGTGTTGCGCGACGACGGCGAGGTCAGCGTCGGCTTCAGTGACAATGCCTTCAAGAAATTGTTCGGCAGGTGACCCCGCGTGACCGATCCGCGTGCCCGCCGCTATCTCAAGAACCTGCGCGTCGAGCGCGACAACGAAGCCCTGTACGCGCGTCTTGCGGCGGTGGCCTCCGACGCGCGTCTCGCGCAGGCTTATCGCCGCATTGCGGAGGGCGAGCGCGCCAACGCTGCGTTCTGGGAATCGCGCCTTGGCGAACTCGGCGTGGCGGTACCGCCATCGCGTCCGCGCGTGCGGGTGCATGTGCTGGGCGCGCTGGCGAAATGGTTCGGCACCGGTTTCGTGATGCCCACCGTGGTGCGGCTGGAACACGCCGATCACCTGGAAACGCCGGTGGATCGCGCACGCCACCGCGATCATTTCGTACAGGACGACACGCGCGCGCGTGTGCATCGCCATCGGGCGGCGGGTGGCAATACCTTGCGCGCTTCGGTGCTGGGTGCCAACGACGGACTGGTGTCGAACGTCAGTCTGGTGATGGGCATGGCCGGCGCGGCCACCGGCAATCATGCGGTGTTGTTGGCGGGGCTTGCGGGCCTGGTGGCGGGTTCGTGTTCGATGGCGCTCGGGGAGTGGCTGTCGGTGAACAGCTCGCGCGAGTTCTACCAGGCCCAGATCACCGAGCGCGCCGAACGTCTCGCGGTTGCGCCGGAAGAAGGCGTGCGCCATATCGCCGGCATTTATCGCGACAAGGGCCTCGAACGCGCGAAGGCCAAACACCTGGCGGAGCATTTGTCCGAAACGCCGCGCACGGCGCTGGATACCGTGGTGCGCGAAGACCTTGGCATCGATCCCTCCGGGCTTGGCGGCTCGGCATGGGGTGCCGCGGTTTCGTCGTTCTGCTTCTTCGCGTTCGGCGCGATCTTTCCGGTGGCACCGTACTTTTTTCTGGGTGGGCGCACCGCGATGTTCGCCAGCATGGGCACCACGTTCGCGGGCCTGTGCCTGATCGCGCTCGGCACGTCCCTGTTCACCGGCCGCGGCCTGGCGTTTTCCATCGTGCGCCAGTTCGCGATCACCGCCGTTGCCGCGGCGATCACGTTCGGTGTGGGGCATTTGCTCGGCGCAGCGATCGCGGCTTGAGGCAGGCATTGGTATGCTGCGCGGCATCGCTTGGCGCGCGCATGGTGGCGCATGTCTGAAGTTTTCGATCTCTCTTGCGAATTGATCCGTCGCCGCTCGTTGACGCCGGACGACGCAGGCTGCATGGCATTGATCACGGACCGCCTGCGCGCGTCCGGCTTTCGTTGCGAGGACCTGGGCTTCCGCGAAGTCGCCAACCTGTGGGCCACACACGGCCAGGGCGGTCCAGTGCTGGCGTTCCTGGGCCACATCGACGTGGTGCCGAGCGGTCCTGAATCGGAATGGACCTCGCCGCCCTTCCAGCCGACCGTGCGCGACGGCAAGTTGTACGGACGCGGCGCGGCGGACATGAAATCCGGTGTCGCGGCGATGGTGGTGGCGCTGGAGCGCTTCGTCGCCGCACATCCAGATCATCCGGGGACTGTCGCGCTGCTCCTGACGAGTGACGAGGAAGGCCCCATCAATCTCGACGGCGTGCGCCGGGTGGCGCGGTTGTTCCGTGACACCGGCCAGCGCATCGACTGGTGCGTGGTGGGCGAACCGTCGTCGCAGGAACAACTGGGCGACCTGATCCGCGTGGGACGGCGAGGCTCGCTGTCGCTGAAGCTGACCGTGCACGGGGTGCAGGGCCACGTCGCCTATCCGGACAAGGCCCGGAATCCCATCCATGCGGTGGTACCCGCGCTGACGGAACTGGCCGTGACGCGCTGGGACGACGGCAATGCGGCCGATTCAATCGGCATGTTTCCGCCGACCACCTTCCAGATTTCCAACATCCATGGCGGCACCGGCGCGCTCAACGTGATTCCGGGCAGCGTGGTCGTCGACGCCAATTTCCGTTTCGGCACCGCCAGCAGCGCGGATTCCTTGCGCGAACGCACCGAAGCCCTCCTGCACAGGCACGCCCTCGATTACACGATCGAATGGAACCTTTCCGGCGAATCCTTCCATTCGCCCGAGGGCGGCAGGTTGCGCGAGACGGTGATCGATGTTTGTCGCGAGGTGTGCGGGATCGAGCCCGAGCCCAGCACCGGCGGCGGCACGTCCGATGGCCGCTTCATCGCGCCGCTGGGCGCGGAAGTGATCGAGATCGGGCCGGTCAACGCGACGATCCACAAGATTGACGAACACGTCGCGCTGGACGACCTTGAACGCTTGCCGGCGATCCACTTCGCGATTGCCGAACGCCTTCTGCGCGGCTGAGAGCCGGCGATCACGCCGCAATCGCGGCGCGTTTCAGCAGGCCTTTCGCGAGGAACAATTCGATCCGCTCGAACGGGATGCGGTCGCCCGCATCGCTGCCGTAGTACGCCTCGAAAACATGACCGTCTTCGTCGATCAGGAAATCCGCGGGCATCAGGTTGCCGGTGTTGAGCCCCGCCGGCCCGACGATGCGCAGGCCCTTGAGCAGTGTGGGAATGCGGCCGAAGACTCCTTTCCACTTGCGCCAGAACGACCGCTCGATGCCATAAGCCTCGTGCGCGCTGGAAGTCGGATCGGCGACCACGACGAACGGCCTGGGCTTGCGCGCCACGAACCGCCGCACTTCCTCGGGCGTCGAGGAGAACACGGCAATCACGTCCAGCCCCAGTGCCGCCAGGCTGGCATGGTGGCGGGTCAGTTCGTAGATGCGGAAATTGCAGAACGGACAGGCCGCGTCGCGAAAAAAACAAAGCAGCGTGCGCCTGCCGCTCGCGCCGCCAATCGAGACGGGTTTGCCATCGACATCCTTGAGCGACAAAGGTGGCGCGGCAGCCAATGACTTCAATCGCATTTTGGTTCCCCTGTTGGTGGCCGCGTGTCGCGGCAGTTGCGGCGATGGGGCAGGTGCCGTGATCGCAGGCCGAAAATATCCGCTCAAGGGGGTAATGCCATGGTTATATGTGTAAAGATGCACAATCAGGCTACGGAGCCGTTCTGAAGGCAACAGGAGACCGGTGGCGCCGCATGCCGGGCGCCCCGGGGTGGCGTCGCCCGAAGTCGCACCGGGGATCCCGGCGCCGTTTGCTAGTTGCGGCTCACCGGCGCAAACACCGCAAACATCCCCGCGTAGGGTTTCACCATGAACGCGGGCGCGCCGTAGTAGTCGCCGTCCACGTAGATCTGCGACAGCGTGCCGTCGAGATACAGCGCATTGCGGCAGCCGAGCTTGTCGCGGAACAACGTGGCGAAGGCATGGAAGTTCACCGGCGCGGTACTGACCACGAACACCGCTTCGTCGGGCGTGCGTGCGCACACGCCGCTGCGCCATTTGGTGCTGTCGGAGTCTGCGATGAATTCCGGATTGATCTTGCCGTCGATCACCAGCATGGGCCCCGATTGCGTGGCCCATTTCGGTTGCAAGTGCGCGGTGGCGAAATCGGCGGTGGTTCGTACCGATGCATGGCCGTTGGCGTCGATCGCGAACACCCCGTTCGGCAGCAGCGAAAAGTTGCCGGCCGCGGGGTCACCGTGCGCCGTGTTGAGCGGCTTCAGTGTCCGGCCGTCTTCCACGTACAGCCCAAGCGGCTCGCCGCGTGCGTCATAGATGCCGGCGTTCACGGCGAACAGCAGTTGCCTGCCGTGCGATGTGCCCCACAGTTGCAGGGCATGGATGCTCGCAAACGCTTTGCCGGTTGCGGGATCGTGCCAGTGCAGGCCCAGGTCGGCCTTGGCAAGGTCGACAGTCACCACGCGGTAGTGCACGTTCCCGAACACGAGGTCGTGGCTGACGACGCCTTGCGATCCCGGCGTGCATGCGGCGAGCAACGGCGCACCGACCAGCGCAGCGAACCAGCGCGGCGATGCGCGGAAGTATTTCGAAATCGAACCCCTTGCACTCATGCAGTGATGGTCGCCGGTTTGCGCCGTGCGTTGCAAGCACCGTCGAACGACACGTGCAGGAACCGGAACCAGGATCAGGGCGCGGGTTGCAGGGTCAGGTTATATCGCGCGGGACCCGGCAGGAATGGCGTCGGCTTGCCGAGTACCCAGGCTTCGTGGCCCTTGCCGAACCACGGCGACAGAGGGTTGTCGGATTGCCCGGCGGGCATTTCCAGGATGCCGTGGGCTTCGTTGCCGGGCTGCACGTCCATGCGCATGGACGCGCCGAACGACGGATGCAGCACGCGCGGCACGTCGTTGTCGCCGGGCAGTGGGTCGTGCGGCATGTCGAAGAAACGGGCGAACCAGCCGGGCAGTGCCATCGACAGCGGGTTGTCGATCCCGGCGGTATTGTGGCGGCCCCAGGTCTTGTCGGTGAGCGGACCGGGCAGCGCTGCCAGCGCATCAGCGACATCTTGCGCCGACCCGGACAGCAATGCATTCCAATCCTTGTATTCCGGGTCGAGCAGCCAGGCGGGCTTTTGCGAGACCAGTGTCCACACCGCGTATTCGCCGACCGCGGGCGTCGGCCATTTGAAATCCCTCCACTTTCCGGACGCACGTGCGGAGAATGGCGCCAGCACGTTTTCACGCACCTTGTCCCGGAACATCCGCACGATGCGGTAGCCGACGCTGTCGGTGGCGGCACGCGCCTGCCAGTTTTGCACGAACGGTTTCAGCGCCGCCAGCCGAGCGCAGGATGCAGTCGCCCTGGCTGGCACAGCGGCGTGCGATGAGCCGGGGTCGTGCCGATCACAATGCGCGCCGTCGAGTACGGACATCAGCAACTTCTGCCAGCGCGCGAGGAACAGCGCACGGTCGTCGAGCTGGATGTGCAGCATGTCGCGCGGGGCGAAGTGCTCACGCGCGCGCAGGTCGTCGCGGATCTGCTGCGCGCGCGCGCCCTGGTCGTAGCCGCCGTCGCCGAGCAGTTGCAGTGCAGGGCCGGAAGCGATGCGCTGGTTGGCGGTCCAGATGCGCGAGCCGGCGGGATTCTCGATGCGCGGAGCCTGCGCGGGCGTGGCGTAGCCCGTCCAGCCCGTGCCGGCTTTCGACCAGTCGGCCGGGGCCGAAGCATCGAAGCCGGCGCGGACCGGGATCACGCTGCCGGTGATGCTCCAGCCGATGTTGCCGTGCGCGTCGGCGACCACCAGGTTCTGCGGGGGGATGCCCATGGTCGGGGCGATCGCGAGCGCCTGATCCGCGGACGTCGCGGTCTCGAGCTGCATCAGGTTGAGGTTGACGGCGCGCGGGTCGTGCGCGATCCAGGCCAGCGCCAGCGGGGCGCCGTCCGGCGCCTTCGCCATGATCGGCCCCCAGATCGTGTCGTCGACGGCGAGGTGTACGTCGGGTCCGCCCTTGACGTGGATCACCTCGTCGTGCTTGACGATCGTCGCCCAGCCGTCGGGCGTCCTGTATTGCGAAGGATCGTTCGGATTGCGGATCACGCGCACCCAATCCATCCAGTCGCCTTCGCTGTTGGTGAAGCCCCAGGCGACGCGGCCATTGCTGCCGATGACCAGCGCGGGCGCGCCGGGCAGGGTGACGCCGTTGAGGTCGATCATGTGCCGCGGATCGGCGGGATCGGGATAGCGCAGTTGCGCGCGATACCAGATGTTGGGCACGCGCAGGTGCAGGTGCGGATCGTTGGCGAGCAGCGCCGCGCCGCCGGTGAGCACGCCACCCACCGCAAAGCCATTGCTGCCGACGCCGACGTTGGCGCCATTTGCAAGCGTGACCGCGCGCGCGCCGCGTGCCCTCGCCACTTTTTGAACCGGCATCCCGCGCAGATCGAACACCGAGGCATCCGGCAGCGGCACCGCCCGCGAGGGACCGCCCTGCATCGGCGCTTCCCAGCGCGGCGATGGCGCCAGCAGGAAGTCCGCCACCGGTTTCGGCAGCACGGCGCGCAGCCGCGCGATGTTCAATTCGCGTGCGTTGTCGCCGTTCTGATTGAGGTCGAAGAACATCGCGTCGATCGTGAGGATGCTGTCCGCGTCCGTCCAGGGTTGCGGCTTCGCGCCCAGCAGCAGGTATTCCCACGGCCGCACGGAAAGATGCGAAAGCCCTGCATTGACGCCTCGCGTGTAGGCGTCCACCAGTTCGCGCTGGCGCGGCGGCAGCAACGCAAGCACGCGTTCGGCCAGCGCGCGAAAACGATGCACCCGATGGTCCTTGTCCACCGGCAGCGCCTTGGGCCCGACCAGTGCCGCGAGCTCGCCCGCAGCCGCGCGACGTTGCAGATCCATCTGAAAGAAGCGTTCCTGCCCGTGCACATAGCCCAGCGCGTAGGCGAGGTCGCTGCGGTTTCGGGCGGTGATGGTCGGAACGCCGGCGGCGTCCCGCGCGATGGTCACCGGCGCCGCTAATCCCTGCACGGCCGCCGTGCCGTCGGCCTGGGGACGGCTGCCCGCCAGCAGTCGCCAGCCGATCGCCAGCGTGATGACGACGATCACGATCAGCGCAAGGGCGATGCGTCGAATCCTGCGCATGGAAGATCCTTTGGCGGTCGCGCCATTGTGTCGGTTGTTCGTACGATCTCCAACCGCGGCATGCGGCGGCTGTCGTGAAAAGTCAGGCCATGGATGGTCGTTCTGCTCCGCCATGATTCGAGACGGATTGGCTGTTCGTCATTTCCGCAAAGCCGCAATCAGGATGATCGCAAAAATTACGGAACGATGCCGGTCCACGCGGCACTGGAAAACTTGGATTCGGCCAGGGTGACGGCGCGTTCCAGTTCCGCGGATTCCAGTTTGCCGGGAACGAGATTGTGACGGCATCGGAAGGTTGCGATCATCTTGTCGATGATGTCGCTGCGCGCAAGCCCGGTCTGGCTGCGCAGCGGGTCGACCCGCTTGGCAGCGCTTTGCGTGGCCTTGTCGGACAGCTTTTCGCGCCCGATCCTCAGCACGTCCAGCATCCTGGCGGTGTCGATGTCGTAGGCCATGGTGACGTGGTGCAGCACCGCGCCGCTGCGGCGGGTCTGCGCGGCGCCCGCGATCTTGCCGGTGGCCGACGCGATGTCGTTGAGCGGCTGGTACCAGGCGTTGATGCCGAGGCCCTGCAGCGCGTCCATCACCCATGCATCCATGAATTCGTAAGATTCCTGGAAGCTCATGCCCGCGACCAGCGTCTCCGGCGCGTACAGCGAATAGGTGATGGTGTTGCCGGGCTCGATGAACATCGCGCCGCCACCGCTGATGCGGCGGACCACCTCGATGCCGTGCCGGCGCGCAGCTTCGGCATCCACTTCGTTGCGAAGCGATTGGAAGCGCCCGATCACCACGCACGACGACGACCATTCCCACACCCGCAGTGTGGGCGGCCGGCGCCGCGCTGCAACCTCGTCGGTCAGGACCTCATCCAGCGCCATGTGTAATGCCGGCGGTTGCGGCGCGGTGTGGATCAACCTCCACTTGAAGTCGTTCCAGTGGGTCCGGTTCACCCGGGCAGCTCCGGCGCGCGTTGCACCGCGACCGCAATGGCCTCGGGCGAGACGCCGTACATCCGCACGTTCGGCCCCAGCGCGGCGCGGATCACGGCTGCGTGATGCGGGCTGCCGGCCGCGGCGGGCAAGCCCTCCAGTGCAACATCGATCATGGTGAGCGCCGAGTCCGGCTCAAGAAAAAAGTCTCCGCTGATGCGCACACGCGTCAGCTTGCCGTCGCGAACCTCGAAGTCCGCCACCACCAGCTTGCCGCCTGGCATCTTGTATTCCCCGTGCATCGCGCGATTGTGCACCGCCTGCGGCGAGGCGTAC
>DATCSF010000075.1:0-22027 GCA_036568625.1 Rhodanobacteraceae bacterium
CACGCCGGACGTCGACCCGGAAAGCGTAGCGGTACTGGTAGATGAGGTGCATGGTATTTAGTCGTCATTCCGGGGCCGGCCACAGGCCGGAACCCGGAATCGGTCCTAGCGAGGTGCGAAAACCGATTCCGGATTCCGTCGCCGTTGGAGCTGGCGACGGCCCCGGAATGACGAACAAAAACGAGTTTCCCCGATAATCAGTGACCATGACTACACGTTTTCTTACCGGCATCACCACCACCGGCACGCCCCATCTCGGCAACTACGTCGGCGCGATCCGTCCGGCGATCGCAGCCAGCCGGCGCAGCGATGCCGACGGATTTTTCTTCCTCGCCGATTACCACGCGCTGATCAAGAGCGACGATCCCGTGCGGATCGCGCGTTCGCGGCTGGAGATCGCGGCCACGTGGCTGGCCTGCGGACTCGATCCGGAACGCGTCACGTTCTACAGGCAATCCGACATCCCGGAGATTCCGGAACTGACCTGGATGCTGACCTGCGTGACGGCCAAGGGCTTGCTCAACCGCGCACACGCCTACAAGGCCGCGGTCGACCAGAACACCGCGAAGGACGAGGATCCGGACGCCGCGATCACCGCCGGCCTGTACATGTATCCGGTGCTGATGGCCGCGGACATCCTGATGTTCAACGCGGACAAGGTGCCAGTCGGGCGCGACCAGGTGCAGCACGTCGAGATGACCCGCGACATCGGGCAGCGTTTCAACCACATCCACGGCAAGGCATGGCGCGCGGCCGGCGGCGAAGGCGAGCCGTTCGTGCTGCCGGAAGTAGCAATCGAGGAATCGGTCTCCACCTTGCCCGGCCTCGATGGCCGCAAGATGTCGAAGAGCTACGACAACACCGTGCCGCTGTTCGAGGGCGGCGCGAAGGCCTTGCGCGAGGCGATCGCGCGCATCGTCACCGATTCGCGCGAACCGGGCGAATCGAAGGATCCGGATTCCTCCAGCCTGTTCGCGATCTACCGCGCGTTTGCGGGTGATGCGGAGAGCGCAACATTCCGGGCTGAACTGGAGGACGGGATGGGCTGGGGCGACGCCAAGCAGAAATTGTTCGAGCGCATCGATGCCGAAATCGCACCGCTGCGCGAGCGCTACGACGCGTTGATGGCACGCCCCGCCGACATCGAGGACGCCTTGCGCGACGGCGCGAAAAAGGCTCGTGCCGTGGCTTCGCCGCGACTCGAAATCATGCGGCGGGCGGTCGGCCTTGGCGCGTTGGCGGCGCGCTCCTCGCAGTTCATCGAGCCAAACGACGCGCAGCCCAAGGTTGTTTTTGCAACGCCGAAGATCCCGCGTGCACCGACGTTCAAGCAGTATCGCGGCCCAGACGGCTTGTTCTATTTCAAATTGGTGGACGGAGATGGCTCTGACCTTTTCATCAGCAATGGCTTCGAAACCGGCCGAAGCGCAGCGCAGGAAAAACACTACCTGAGCAGCATGGTCTCGGAAGAAGCCTCTGCTTTGAGCGAAGGGTCTGCATCCATCCCCATAAATGGTGGATACCGTTTTGAGATTCGTGATCCCGAAGGAAACCTGATGTTCGGGGCGGGCCCGGTTGTATCGTCGAGAGAAGAAAGTAGCTCTCTACGCGAACGCTTCCTGCAAGCGCTGAGGAGATTGAAGAATTGAAGCGCTTTGTAAGACAGATAATTCGGAGGGGATCGTGATGGCGCAGTTCGTTGCCCTGCTGCTGATCGGTCCGTGGCTCATTGTGCTGGGTTGGCTGTACTGGCTGTACGTGCGCCGCCGCGCCGCGAACGGCATAGCGGCCCGATTCGATGTCGGCGTACTGGTGGTCGCGGCCTTCGCCACCATCGTTTGCACCTCGATCGGCTATCAAGCCGCGCTCGGCCACGGCGGCCCGATCTGGAAACAGGTCGCGGCCGCCCTGGGCGCCTACGCCGGGTTCAACCTAGTGCTTGCGCTCGGGTTGCTGTACCACGCGTGGCAGCGTCGGCGCATGACTTCCGTCGGTCGCGCGTCCTGACCTGCGACACCATCCTGCGCGCGCCCCTCGGCACGCAGGTCGGGCCGGCTGCCTCGCTTTTTACCGCGGCGACTCGCCCGCGGCGCGACTACTGCGGCAGTGCAAGGTCGTCCAGGAGCGCTTTCAGGAATCGCGCGGCCTCGCCGCCGGTGCAGGCGCGATGATCGAAGGTGAGCGAAATCGGCAGGCGACGGTGCACCTCGATGCCGCCCATCACTGCGACCACGTCGTGCGAGAGCTTCCCCGCGCCGACGATCGCGACGCACGGCGGCACCACCACCACTGTACCGTAGCGTCCGGCGAACATCCCGAAGTTGGACAGGCTGATGGTGTAGCCGGTCAATTCCGAGGCCGGGATCGAGCGATCCTCGACCTGCGCGCGCAGGCGATTGATGCCCTCGCGCAGTCCGCGCGCATCCAGCATGTCGGCGTTGCGCAGCGCCGGCACGAACAAGCCTTCCTCAGTGTCGACGGCAACGCCGAGGTCGACGTGCGGGTGCAGCGTGCGGGTGAGATTCTTCCCGTCGAACCACGCGTTCAGCGCCGGCACCGCCTTGCAGGCTGCGACGATCGCGCGGATCAGGCGCGCGGTGATGTCCTGCTTGCCCAGCCACTGGTGCAAGTCGGCGTCGTCCACCAGCGTGGTCTGCACGACCTGTGCATGTGCGTCGGCCATCACCCGCGCCATGTTGCGACGCACACCCTTCAGTTGTTCCGGTTGACCCGTCGCCTGCACCGATGGCGGCGTGGTGCGCATCGGCTTGCCAGACTGCGACACGGTGCTCCGCTGCGGCGGTGCCATGGAAGCGGGCGCGCTGCGCGCCCCGGCCGGTGCGGCAGCAGGCGCGGCGCCGAGCTGCGCGGTGCCGTTTGTCGCGGCGTTCTTGACGTCCTGCATCGTGACCACGCCACCCGCGCCCGTGGCCTGCACGCGCGCGAGATCGACCTTCAATTTCCGCGCCATCGCGCGCACCGCCGGCACGGCTTTCACGCCGCCTACGCTGCCCGCCTGTTCGGCGCGCACTTCGTTGCTGCTCGATACGGCGCCGACCACGGTGCCTTCGTCCTCGCGATCGGCGGCGCCGCCCTTCTTGATCTCGCCGCCCTCGTCGGACGCGATCACCTTGCCTTCGTCATCCGGCGCCGGTGCGCCCGCACCCTTCGCGGGCTGCGCAGGCGCGTGCTGATGACCGCCGGCCGCGTTTTCGGCGCGCTGCTTGGCCTTGGGATCGAGCTCGAACTCGGCCAGCGCCGCGCCGGTGTTGATCACGTCGCCGGCGGCGCCGTGGAACTTCAGCACCTTGCCGGTGTACGGCGAGGGCACTTCCACCACGGCTTTGGCGGTTTCCATCGACACCAGCGGCGCGTCCAGCTTGACGCTGTCACCCTCCTTCACCAGCCATTCGACGATGGTGGCGTCGGGCAGGCCTTCGCCGAGGTCGGGGAGATGGAATGTCTTTTTGTCGGCCATGATTTCGATCACCTTGTCCGTTGAATCCCTCTCCCGCCGGGAGAGGGGCAGGGGTGAGGGTTCGGTATCAATTTGGCGGGCTCATGATTGCACCGGACCCTCATCCGGCGCTACGCGCCACCTTCTCCCCACGGGAGAAGGGAAAAGCTCAGCTGGCCGCCAGCGTCCGCTTCGCCGCATCCACGATGCGCGTGGTGCTGGGCAACTGTTTCATTTCGAGGCGATACAGCGGCGTGTGCACATCCCAACCGCTGACGCGCACGACCGGCGCCAAAAGATCGTAAATGCATTCCTCCGCGATGCGTGCGGCGATTTCGGCGCCGAAACCCGCGGTCTTCGGTGCTTCCTGCACGATCACGCAGCGGCCGGTCTTCTGCACCGATTCGGCGATGGTGTCGAAGTCGAGCGGCGTCAGCGTGGCGAGGTCGATCACTTCGGCGCTGATGCCTTCTTTCGCGAGCGCATCCGCGGCCTCCAGGGTTTCCTTCACCTGCGCGCCCCAGGTCACCAGCGTGATGTCGGTGCCGTCGCGCAGCACGAAGCACACGTCCAGCGGCAGCGCCTCGCCGTCGTCGGGCACTTCTTCCTTGTACTGGCGGTAGATGCGCTTGGGCTCGAGGAACACCACCGGATCGGGATCGCGGATCGCGGCCAGCAGCAGCCCGTAGGCCCGCGAAGGCGACGACGGCAGCACCACGCGCAAGCCGGGCACATTGGTGAACAGGTGTTCGTTGGCCTCGGAATGGTGTTCGGGCGCATGGATGCCGCCGCCCCACGGCGCACGGAACACCGCCGGGCAGGTGATGCGCCCGCGGGTACGGTTGCGCATGCGCGCGGCATGGCAGCAGATCTGCTCCATCATCGGATAGATGAAGCCCTCGAACTGCGCCTCGGCCACCGGCTTCATGCCTTGCGCGGCCAGGCCCACGGTGACGCCGGCGATGGTGGTTTCATCCAGCGGCGTGTCGAACACGCGCCACTCGCCGAACTTTTCCGAAAGACCCTGCGTCGCGCGGAACACGCCGCCGTTGACGCCGACGTCCTCGCCCAGCACCACGACCGAATCGTCGCGCGCCATTTCATACGCGAGCGCCTGGGTGACGCCTTCTATCAATGTGATTGCTGCCATTCGAATCTCCTGGTAGGAGCGCGCCATGCGCGCGACCGGTCGCGGGCAGAAGAAGGAGCAGGCGCTTCGCGCCGGCCCGCTCCTACAACATCAATGCTTTTCCAGCGCAATGGCTTCATCGCGCTGCTTCACGAGGTCCGCCGGCAACTCGGCGAAGGTGTAATCGAACATCGCGGTGACGGGTTGCGCCTTGGTTTCGAGGTAGGCGTTCACTTCGTTGTCCATCCACTCGTCGCATTCGGCCTGCAGCTTGTCTTCCTTCTTCTTGTTCCAGACCTTCTTCGCTTCCAGCCAGGTGCGCAGGCGCTTGACCGGATCCTTGGTCCAGGCGTCTTCCACTTCGTCCTTGCCCCGGTAGCGGCGCGCGTCGTCGGCGGTAGTGTGGTCACCCAGGCGATAGGTCACGCACTCGACCACGCTGCCGCCCTTGCCGGCGCGCGCGCGTTCGACCGCGTCGCCCATGGCCTTCTTGACCGCGATGATGTCGTTGCCGTCCACCTGGATGCAGAACAACCCGGCGGCGATGCCCTTCTGCGCCAGGGTCTTGGCGCCGGACTGGATCTTGCGCGGCACCGAAATCGCCCACTGGTTGTTGACGATCGCCGCGACCAGCGGCAGGTCGCGCGCGCCGGCGACGTTGATGGCGCCGTAGAAATCGGCTTTCGAGGAGCCGCCGTCGCCGATGGTGCATACGGCGACCCGCTTCTCCTTGCGGATCTTGAACGCCAGCGCGGAGCCCGCCGCGTGCAGGCATTGCGTGCCGATCGGCACCGACCATGCGAAATCGTGCTTGGCGGGTTCGTTCTGGTAATCGTTGCCGCGCTCGTCGCCGCCCCAGTACATGTACACGTCGCGCGGACGCACGCCGCGGTACAACTGCGCGCCGTATTCGCGGTAACTGGGCGCGAACACGTCTTCCGGCTTCATCGAGGCGCCGATGCCGACGTGCGTCGCCTCATGGCCGAGGCACGACGCGTAGGTGCCGAGCTTGCCGGTGCGCTGCAGCGCGATCGACTTGGTGTCGAACACGCGCGTGGACACCATCAGCTTGTACAGTTCGACCATCTGGTCGATATCCTGGGCGAAGTCGGGCAGGTCTTTCCTGACCTGCTTGCCCTCGGCATCGAGGTATTGCAGGTATTCGATTTCGAACTTGGCGGCGATGGGCACGGGTTGCTCCCGGTCGATTCGGATTCGATTGGACTCCACGTCGCGGAGCCGCGACCGCTCGCAGCCGGCGTTTCGGCGCAAGCGGGCCGCCTATTATCGCATGCACCGCACGGCGTCCGCAGCCTGGCCTGGTACGCTCGCGAATGTTGCAATGCAACATGTTGCGACGCATCCTGCGATGCGGCCGCTACGCTCGGTGCGAACGGAATTTGCTGACTCCTTTGGCACTGTGCTACCGCTGCCGACGTTGCGTTACGCTTGCTTTTTGCGATCGTCCCTGAATGCTGCTCCATCCGAAGCTCACACGACAAAAGATTTTTGCGCCATGAACATCAGAACGGCCTTCCCTGGCCTGACTTTTCCGCCGCTCCGGGCGTGCACAAATGACTGACAGCAACCGGCGCGAACTCGAGGCCGGCATCCAGCGCGACCTTTCCGGCCGCATGACCTACGCGAGCTATCTGCAACTCGATACGCTGCTGTCCGCGCAGCGGCCGGTGTCGGACCCGGCCTACCACGACGAGATGCTGTTCATCGTGCAGCATCACGTCGCCGAGTTGTGGCTGAAGCTGGTGATCCACGAGCTGCGCGCGACCATCGTCGACCTGGATGCCGATCATGCCGACCAAGCACAAAAAAAGCTGGCGCGGGTCAAGCGCATCCAGGATCAACTGTTCAATGAGTGGGCGGTGCTGGAAACCATGACGCCGCACGAGTACCTGAAATTCCGCGACGCGCTGGGGCCTTCCTCGGGCTTCCAGTCGCTGCAATACCGAACGGTGGAATTCCTGCTCGGCAACAAGCACGCCGACATGCTTGCGGTGTTCGCGCACGACGAGGCAGCGCGGGAACAACTGCGCGCGACGCTCGACGCGCCGAGCCTGTACGACGCGGCATTGCGCTGGCTGGCGCGCCGCGGCCACGCGATCCCGCAGGCGATCCTGGAGCGCGACGTGCGCGAAGGCTGGAAGCGGCAGGAATCGTTGCTGCCGGCATTCCAGCGCATCTACGAAGCGCCGGAAAGTCACTGGGCAGAATACGAGCTCTGCGAAACACTGGTGGACGTCGAAGAAAATTTCCAGATGTGGCGGTTCCGCCACATGAAGGCGGTAGAACGCATCATCGGCCACCGGCCCGGCACCGGCGGATCGTCCGGCGTCGGATTCCTCAAGAAGGCGCTCGAGCTGACCTTCTTCCCGGAACTGCTGGAAGTGCGTACGCGAATTCGTTCCGGTTGACAGCTTCACCAGGCGGCGGCGCGATCGCGCTGACCTGCCTGATCGCGGCGCCGTTTCCGTTCCACGTCACAAGCGCGACGTTCACGTTGGGGGTCGCCATCGCGCTGGTCTACCTGGTCGCGGCACCGTGGATCGTGAAGCTGATGCCCGGCGTCCGTTGAGGGAGCAACCATGATCGAAGCCATCGACGACACCACATTGCCGGACACGCCGGATTTTCCGCAACGGCTCGGGCATCCGAAGCCGCTGTGGATGCTGTTCATGACGGAGTTCTGGGAACGCTTTGCGTTCTACAGCGTGAGTTGGGCGCTGGCGCTGTACATCGTGCAGCAGTTCTACCACGGCGATCCGGCGGGGCAAGCCTGGGCCAGTGGCGTGTTCGGCGCGTACACCGCGCTGATCTACGGCACCTGCATCTTCGGTGGCTGGGTTGCGGATCGCGTGATCGGCTACCAGCGCACGATCCTGCTGGGCGCGCTGGTGATGGCGGCGGGATTGTTCGTGCTGATGCTGCCCAGCCGCGCGATGCTGCTGCTGGGCCTGGCGCTGGTGATCGTCGGCGACGGCCTGTTCAAGCCGAACATCTCGACGATGGTCGGGCAGCTCTACGGGCGCGACGATCCGCGCCGCGACCGCGGTTTCACGCTGTTCTACATGGGCATCAACGCCGGCGCGCTGATCGCGCCGCTCCTGACCGGATGGTTGGCGGCGCACTTTACGGCGACGCCGATGCAGCAGAACTTCCGGCTGGTGTTCGCCGCCGCGGGCGTCGGCATGCTGATCGGCCTCGCGTGGTTCTGGTTTGGACGCCAGCAGTTGAAACACGTCGGCCGGCCCGCGCCGGGCGCCGAAAGTTTGGCGCGGGTGGCGTGGGTCGTGCTCGGCGTGAGCGTGTCGGTGCCGTTGATCTGGTTGCTGCTTTCGAAGATCGGTGCGGATGGATTGCAGTGGTTGCTGGGGCTGCTGTTTCTGGCGGTGGCGACGACGCTGCTGGTGGAAGCCGCGCGCCACGACCGCGTGCAGGTGCATCGCGTCGTCGCGATGCTGATCATCTTCGCGTTCAACGTGCTGTTCTGGATGTTCTATTACCAGTTCGGCACGTCGTTCAATTTTCTCGCCGAGAACATCGTGGACCGCACGATGCCGGGCGGCTGGATTTTCCCGGTCGGCTGGTTCCAGTCGGTCAGTCCGCTCTCGATCATCGTGTTCGCGCCGCTGGTGACGCTGGTCTGGGCGATGCTGGACCGCCACCGGAGGGAGCCCTCGATCCCGCGCAAGTTCGGCTTCGGACTGGTCTTCAACGGCCTCGGCTTCCTGGTGCTGATGTTCGCGCTGTCGAAGCTGCTTGGCGCGAACGGCTTGATTCCGTTCTGGCCGCTGGTGCTGTGCTACGTGCTGCAGACATGGGGCGAGTTGTGCCTGTCGCCGATCGGCCTGTCGATGGTGACCAAGCTGGCGCCGCCACGACTGGTCGGCTTCGCGATGGGCGGCTGGTTCCTGTCGCTGGCGGTCGGCGGCAATCTTTCCGGACTGTTCGCCAGCCGCATCGCCGGCCGCGGCGGCATGACCGTAGCGTCCGCGCTGTCGGGTTTTACGTTCGGATTCTGGCTACTGCTGGGCGCAGGCGTGGTGCTGCTGCTGATCTCGCCGCTGATCAATCGGTTGATGCACGGCGTCAAGTAACCAAAAGGTTTGTCACTCGCACGGCGCGGTACGGTGCATCCTCCGTGTCAGCGGGTGCCCAAGAAGGTGTCGAAGTCCGCCCGGCACTTGCCCGATTCAGGACCCCGGGGTTCCAGGTAGTGACCGATGATCCATGCGCGCGGCCCGTTCACCGGCAGGCCGGGCCTACAAGGCTGGCGAACCGGAATGAATGGCCGCCACCGCGCGGAGGACGCCGGCCACGATGCTCAACACGATGCCAACGATGACGACGAGGATCTGAATCTTGAAGTAAAGGCGCAGCTTGTTTTGCGCGAGCAGGAACGCCGCCTGGTCATCCGTCGCGACAGCCTTGCTGATGGCCGACGCGCATTGCAGCAGCACCACGCCAACCCAGACGAAGAGACAGCCAAGCACCAGCAGGACGACCTCGGCAGCAATGTTCTCGCCTTTTGCCACATGGAACAGGGCTCTAAGACTGTTAAACACGCCGCCGAGAATGGCCAGAATACCGACGGCTCGAATCCAGTTGCGTCCCGAATAGAGCGGCATGCCGAGTTGTTGGACCAGCGACTGACTTTCATTCATGGTCGTCCCCATCCACGCAGCAAGCGCCAGCCTAGCCCTCGGCCCGGCGGCCGGCAAGCGCGCGTTACAATTGCGGCCTCAAGAAAGCCAACGCGGAGGATGTCATGAGCGCACAACCCAATACCGGCATGCGCCCGACCACGTTCGAGAATCCGATGGGGGTGGATGGCTTCGAGTTCGTCGAATTCGCCGCGCCGGAACCCAGGCTGCTGCACGACCTGTTCAAGCGGCTGGGCTTCACCCCGGTCGCGAAACACAAGTCGAAGGCCATCACCCTGTATCGCCAGGGCGGCTGCAACCTGCTGGTCAACGAAGAACGCGATTCGTTCGCGACCGATTTCGCAAAGAAGCACGGTCCCTGCGCGTGTGGTTTCGCGATCCGCTTTTCGCACCCGACATCCAGGGTGCTCGAAGCCACGTTGAAAAACGGTGCAAGGGAAATCTCGCACAAGGCCAATACGCGCGCGGTCGACGCGCCGGTGATCGAAGGCATCGGCGGCTGCATGCTGTACCTCGTCGACCGTTACGGCGACAAGGGCAGCGTGTTCGACGACTACGCATGGCTGGTGCCGGAAGGCCAGCGGCAACCGAAGGGTTTCGGCCTCACCTTCATCGACCACCTGACCCACAACCTGCACTTCGGCGAGATGGCGAAGTGGGCGGATTACTACGAGCGCCTGTTCAACTTCCGCGAGATCAAGTACTTCGACATCAAGGGCGCCAAAACGGGCCTGGTCTCCAAGGCGATGACCGCGCCGGACGGCATGGTCCGCATCCCGCTCAACGAATCGAGCGATCCGAAGTCGCAGATCAATGAATACCTCGACGAGTACAAGGGCGAAGGCATCCAGCACATCGCGCTGTTCACCGACAACATCTACGAGACGGTGGAGAAGATGCGCGCGGCCGGCGTCGAGTTCCTCGACACGCCCGATACCTACTTCGATGTGATCGATGCGCGGGTGCCGAACCACGGCGAGGACGTAGCCAGGCTCGCGAAGAACAAGATCCTGATCGATGCCGACATGGAAACGAAGCGGAAACTGCTGCTGCAGATCTTCACCCAGAACTGCATCGGCCCGATCTTCTTCGAGATCATCCAGCGCAAGGGCAACGAAGGTTTCGGCGAGGGCAACTTCCAGGCCCTGTTCGAATCCATTGAACGCGACCAGATGAAGCGCGGGGTGCTTTGATCAGCGAATACGCTGGTCTTCGTTCGTCCTACGCCCTTCGATAAGCTCGGGAACGCGGCGAGGCCCAGTGAGACGAGGGTTGGCTGTTGAACCCAAAACCCGCGCAGACCTCATTCCGTTCGTCTTGAGCGTAGCGGCGAAGCCGCGGAGTCGAAAGGTCGAACGGAATGCAAAGGAGGGACGGATGATGTCCAGCCTCTACATCCTGGCGTGCGCAGATGGAACTTTGTACGTAGGGCACACGGACAACCTGGACGAAAGGATACGACAACACGACACGGGAAAGGCCGGCGCGTACACGGCGAAGCGGCATCCCCTGAAGCTCCTCCACGTCGAGGAATTCGAAACGCGCTACGAAGCGTTGACGATGGAGCGCAGGTTGAAAGGCTGGAGCCGAGCAAAAAAGCTGGCCTACATCGCCGGTGATTGGTGCACGATCGGAATGTTGACCAAGGGAAAGCACCGTCATCAACGCGAATCATGATGCGCTTCGACTTCGCTTGCTTCGCAAGCTACGCTCAGCGCGAACGGATGATTGAGTAGCGATCTGACCATGACTGACAAACTTGTCTGCCTCACCGGCTTCGGCAACGAGCATGCGAGCGAGGCGCTCAAAGGCGCGCTGCCCATCGGGCAGAACTCGCCGCAGAAGGTTCCGCATGGCCTGTACGCGGAACAGATGTCCGGCACCGCGTTTACCGCGCCGCGTCACGCGAACCGTCGCAGCTGGCTGTATCGCCTCCGGCCGGCCGCGCTGCACGGCGCATTCGAACCGTTCGAGCAGGCCGCGTTCCACAACCGTTTCGACGAAGCGCCGACGCCACCCGACCAGATGCGCTGGAGCCCGTTCCCGCTGCCCGACGCGCCGACCGATTTCGTGGACGGCCTGTTCACGATGGGCGGCAACGGCTCGGCCGCCGTGCAAACCGGCGTCGGCATCCATTTGTATGCCTGCAACAAATCGATGCAGGGGCGATTCTTCTACGACGCCGACGGCGAACTGGTGGTCGTGCCGCAGCAGGGCCGGCTGCGGATCGCGACCGAACTCGGCGTGCTGGACATCGAACCGCAACAGATTGCGCTGATTCCGCGCGGCATGCGTTTCAAGGTTGAACTGCCGGACGACGCCGCGCGCGGCTACCTGTGCGAGAACTTCGGCGCGCCGCTGCGCCTGCCGGAACTTGGTCCGATCGGGTCCAATTGCCTCGCCAATGCGCGCGATTTCGAAGCGCCGGTCGCGGCCTACGAAGACGTCGAGGGCGATTTCGAACTGGTCGCGAAGTTCCAGGGTAACCTGTGGCGCGCGCCCATCGATCATTCGCCGCTGGACGTGGTCGCATGGCACGGCACGCACGTTCCGTATCGCTACGACCTGCGCCGCTTCAACACCATCGGCTCGATCGGTTACGACCATCCCGATCCGTCGATTTTCACGGTGCTGACCTCGCCCAGCGACACGCCCGGCACCGCCAACATGGATTTCGCGATTTTTCCGCCGCGCTGGCTGGTGGCCGAGCACACTTTCCGGCCGCCGTGGTTCCACCGCAATATTGCCAGCGAGTTCATGGGCCTGATCCACGGTGAATACGACGCCAAGGACGCCAGCGCCGGCGGTGGCTTCGTGCCGGGCGGCGCCTCGCTGCACAATTGCATGAGCGGACACGGCCCGGACGCCGCGAGCTACGCGAAGGCGCTGGCGACGGATACGAGCAAACCGCAGCACGTCGTCGATACCATGGCCTTCATGTTCGAAACGCGCTGCGTGATCCATCCGACCCGGCAGGCGCTGGACGCGCCGCAACGCCAGCGCGACTACCAGCAATGCTGGCAGGGCCTGCAGAAACATTTCGATCCGTCGCAACGCTGAAGACAAGGGCACGACATGAAACTCGCAACCCTCAAGGAAGGCGGCCGCGATGGCACGCTGATCGTGGTCAGCCGCGACCTCGCCCACGGCGTGCGCGCCACCGGCATCGCGCCGACCCTGCAGGCAGCGCTCGACGATTGGCAAAACGCCGCGCCGCGCCTGCACGCGCTGTACGACGCCTTGTGCCTGCACCGTCACAAGGCCGTCGAGCATGCGTTCGAACTGGATCCCGAAACATTGGCCGCGCCGTTGCCACGCGCCTACGAATTCGTGGATGGCAGCGCGTACCTGCCGCACGTCGAGCGCGTGCGCAAGGCGCGAGGCGCGACCGTGCCGGAAACCTTCTACACCGATCCCTTGATGTACCAGGCCACCAGCGCAGGCTTCCTGGGGCCGCGCGACCCGGTGATCGTGCCCAGCGAGGATTACGGCATCGACCTCGAAGCCGAAGTCGTGGTGGTGACCGACGACGTGCCGATGGCAGTGACGCCCGCGCAGGCCTCGCGCCACATCCAGCTGGTCGGCCTGGTCAACGACGTCAGTTTGCGCAACCTGATTCCGGCGGAACTCGCCAAGGGCTTCGGCTTCCTGCAATCCAAGCCGCGCTCGGCGCTGTCGCCGGTGTTGGCGACGCCGGACGAATTGCGCGATGCGTGGCGCGAAGACAAGGTGCATCTGCCGATGCGCACCTGGATCAACGGGCAATGGTTCGGCGAAGCCGAGGCCGGCGAGGACATGCAGTTCGATTTCGCGCAACTGATTGCACACGCGGCGAAGACGCGCCCGCTCACGGCCGGCACCATCGTGGGTTCCGGCACGATCGCCAACCAGGACACCTCGCGCGGCGCCTCGTGCTTGGCCGAACAGCGCACGGTGGAGAAACTGCGCGATGGCGAAGCGGTCACGCCGTTCCTGAAGTTCGGAGACCGAGTGAAGATCGACATGCACGACATCGACGGCAATTCGATCTTCGGCGCGATCGAGCAGACCATCAAGCCACCGAACGCCTGACCCGGCGGCGTGGCAAAATGCGCGTTGCCTTCACTGCCTGCCGGGTCCACACGGCAGCGCCGACATCCACGGATCGAATCGATGCCCACTACGAATGACGTCCACGCGCCCGCATGGCGCGCGGGCCTTGAACACGAATACGCGGCGCTGATGCAGAAGCTGGAACCGCTGGTTCCCTGCCTGGAACTGCCGATGCACCTGCCGTGGATCGACGCGATCAACACGCTCAAGCGCGAGCGTGGCGCGGTGATCATGGCGCACAGTTACCAGTCGCCGGAAATCTTCCACGGCGTGGCCGACATCACCGGCGACTCGCTGGCGCTGGCGCAGGCGGCGGCCGACTGCAAGCAGGACCTGATCGTCCTGTGCGGCGTGCACTTCATGGCCGAAAGCGCCAAGATCCTGGCGCCGCACAAAACCGTGCTGATCCCGGATCTCGAGGCCGGCTGCTCCCTGGCGTCCTCGATCACCGCCGAAGACGTGCGCATGTTGCGTGCCCGGCATCCGGGCGTGCCGGTGGTCAGCTACGTCAACACCTCGGCCGCCGTGAAGGCCGAATCGGATGCCTGCTGTACCTCGGCCAATGCGCTGCAGGTGGTCGAGGCGATGGGCAGCGACAAGGTGATCTTCCTGCCCGATCGTTATCTCGGCAGCCACGTCGCCACCCAGACCGATGTCGAGCTGATCCTGTGGCACGGACAATGCGAGGTGCACGAGAAATTCACCGCGGGCGAGGCGCGCCACGCACGCGAACGCTTCAAGGCCAAACTGGTGGCCCACCCTGAATGTCCGCCCGAAGTGCTGGCCGAAGCAGATTTCGTAGGCTCGACCAGCGCCATGGGCCGCTGGCTGGAACGCGAGAAGCCCGAACGCGTGGCCCTGATCACCGAGTGCTCGATGGCCGACAATCTGCGCGCCCGTTTCCCGGCCACGCAGTTCATCAAACCCTGCAACCTGTGCCCGCACATGCAGCGCATCACCCTGCCCGGCATCCACGCCGCGCTGCGCGACCTCAAGCATGTCGTGGACGTGCCGGCCGAGATCGGCGCACGTGCACGCCGCGCGCTGGAACGCATGCTGGCCGTGGGTCGCGCCGAGACCGTCTGATGCACCCGGACAATCCGATCGTCATCGTGGGCGCGGGCGTCGCCGGCCTGGCGACGGCGCTGGCGGCCGCCCCGCGGCCGGTGCTCGTGGTATGCCGCGAGCGCGAGGCCGCGGGCAGCGCCAGCCGGCTCGCGCAAGGCGGCATCGCCGCCGCGATCGATGCCACCGACCATCCCGACCTGCACGCCGAAGATACCTTGGTTGCCGGCGCCCGCCACAACGATGTGGCCGCCGTGCAATGGCTGGCGCGCGAAGCACCAGCCACGATCGCCTGGCTGTCGGACCAGGGCGTGCCGTTCGATCGCGATGGCGACGGGCGCTTGCTGCTGGGACGCGAGGGCGGCCACGGGGTCGCGCGCATCGTGCACGCCGGCGGCGACGCCACCGGCGCGGCGGTGGTACGCGCCTTGTTCGCGCGAGCGCGGCAGGCGACGCACATCGCGTGGCACGACGGCGCGGACGCGGAGGCCTTGTTGTGGCGCGGCGGACGCGTGTCAGGCGTGCGCACGCGCAGCCACGACGGTCGCGAGACGCTGCACGAGGCCGCGCACGTGGTGCTGGCCACCGGCGGACTCGGCAACCTGTTCGCGCGCACCAGCAACCCGCCCGGCGCCGATGGTGCGGGCCTGGCACTCGGCCTCGCGGCAGGCGCCGCCGCACGCGACCTCGAATTCGTGCAATTCCATCCCACCGCGCTGGACTTGCCCGGCCGGCAGTCGCTGCCCCTGATCACCGAAGCCCTGCGCGGCGCGGGCGCGCGGCTGCGCGACCGGAACGGCCAATTTTTGATGGCGGGTGTGCACCCGCAGGGCGACCTCGCACCGCGCGACGTGGTGGCACGGCGCGTGTGGCAAGCCTGCAGCGACGGCGGCGCATGGCTGGACGCGACCTCGGTCGAGGCGTGGCCGGCGCGCTTCCCCACGGTGCTGGCTGCATGTCTTGCCAACCATTTCGATCCGCGCAGCCAGCCGATCCCGGTGACCCCCGCCGCGCACTTCCACATGGGCGGCATTGCGACGGACCTCGACGGCGGCACGAATGTCCCCAGCTTGCATGCGGTAGGCGAAGTT
This sequence comes from Rhodanobacteraceae bacterium, assembly GCA_036568625.1. GTDB lineage: Bacteria > Pseudomonadota > Gammaproteobacteria > Xanthomonadales > Rhodanobacteraceae > 66-474. Next base: position 15,514 of record DATCSF010000075.1, read on the forward strand.
GCGTGCACGGGCGTGCACGGCGCCAACCGGCTCGCCAGCAATTCCCTGCTCGAAGGCGTTGCCTGCGGACGACGGCTCGGCGCACGGCTGGGACGCCTGCCCGCACCCGCGGGCAGCAACGGCGATACGCGCTGGATCGAACGCGGCGCACCGGTGGATCCGGCCGTGCTCGCGGACCTGCACCACGTGATGTGGGACGCGTGCGGTCCGCAACGCGACGCCGCCACGCTGGCCAACGCGCTCCGCACGATGGCATGCTGGCAGGGCTGGCAGGCCCGACTCGCCGAGGCGATCCTGCGCGCGGCACTGCAACGCCGTGACAGCCTAGGCGCGCATTTTCGCACCGATGCCGGCGCGACCTCGCGCGAGGTCGCCGCATGAGCGTGGCCGCCGCGGCGCGGATGGGCGCTCCGGCACAGCCGGGACGCGTGCTGCGTTAAACTACAAGCAGCATCAACGCGTATCTTGTTCCTGCGTGGCCCATCAATGGAATCGCGCTTGTCGCAACCCAGCGAATTCGCACCATCGCAGCGCCGCACCGGCATTCCAGCCAACGACGGCGACGCCGAGAATTTCTGCTCGTCGTGCGCGTTCGCCGAAGCCTGTGCCGGCGCGGGTTACGGCAAAACCGAATTATCCGAATTGCACTGCCTGGTCGAGCACGTAGGTCCATTCGAACCCGGCCAGCGGCTGTTCCGTGCCGGCGATCCGTTCCGCGCGCTGTTCGCGGTGCGCAGCGGCATGGTCAAGACCACGCTGGTCGATGCCGAAGGCCGCGAGCAGGTGTTGGGCTTTTATCTTCCCGGCGAGCTGGTCGGGCTGGACGCGATCTACCCCGAACATTTCCCGTGCGACGCGATCGCGCTGGAAGTCACCGAGTGCTGCCGGTTCTCGTTTCCCGCGATGAGCGCGCTGGCTGCGCGCCAACCGCGTGTGCAGCAGCACCTGTTCCGGCTGCTCAGCAAGGAACTCGGTTCGGCCACATTGCTGGCCGGCGACCATTCCGCGGACGAGCGCCTGGCGGCATTCCTGGTGGACTTGGGCGATCGCTACGCCGCGCGCGGATTGTCCGGCACGCAGTTCCGGCTCAGCATGGCGCGCGCCGACATCGCCAACTACCTGCGTCTTGCCGCGGAAACGGTGAGTCGCGTGCTCGGCCGTTTCCGCGAACAAAAGCTGATCGCGATCGACGGGCGCAAGGTGGAATTGCTGGACCTGGCGCGGCTGCGCGCGCTGGCACGTTGCGTCCTCAACGTCTAGGAAGCCCTGATTTTGCTCGTCATTCCGGGGCTTTTTGTAGGGAAGAAAGCAGATTCCGGACCCCACCCCCTTCGCGGGCTCGTCCGGAATGACGAAATGAACGTTTAACCAGACCTCCCCGCGCTTGTCCGTAGGGCCTGCAGCGCTGATTCGGGCGCGGGCGCGCGACTCGTCCATGAGAAGAATCAACGCGTGCATGTGCGTCCGCCCGCATACTCCACTGTTCTGCTTCCGCCCACGACCCGCCATGGCCGCCTGGTACCTGCAAATCCTGTGGATTCACGTTGGCTGCGTGATCGCGTCCGGCAGCCTGTTCTTCACGCGCGGTTGCATGATGCTGGCGGGCCTGCCTGCCGCCAACCACGTCGCACTGCGGCGAATCTCGGTGGTGATCGATTCGCTGCTGCTGGCCGCCGCGATCGCGCTGACCACGATCATCCACCAGTATCCGTTCGTGCAAGCCTGGCTCACCGTCAAGGTGATCCTGCTGGTGGTCTATATCGTGCTGGGTGTGTTCGCGCTGCGGCGCGGGCGCACGCGCGCGACCCGCGGCGCCTTTTTCGCCACGGCAATGATCGTATTCCTGTTCATCGTCAGCGTAGCGCGCGCCCACGACCCGCTCGGGATATTCGTGAACTTGTGATGCCTGGACAGACGTTGCACTCGGATCGGCTGTCGTGGAAAGTCAGGACAGGAAGTCCGTTCTGGTCTCCACGAAACTGAGGACACCGAGCCGACGCACCCCTCGAGACGCAGCGATCAGGGACGATCGCATACCTATGCCCGCGTCACCAGCCCATCACGCACCTGCACCCGCACCACGACCAGCGATTGGCCGCGGCACGGCCCTTGCACGCACAGGCCGGCTTCGCGCAAGGCGAAGGTGGCGCCGTGCACCGCGCAGGTCAGCTTGTCGTCCTTGACCAGGAACAGGCCCGGCGCGTAATCCATGCGGCGTCCGGAGTGCGGACAGATGTTCAGCCACGCCTGCACCGAATTGCCGCGCCGCGCCAGCAGCAGCGGTTCGCCCTCCGGGTCCGGCGGATCGACGCCCAGCACGCCGCCGTCGGGAATGTCCTCGAGACGGCACAGAACCTCGTTGGGGGTGGTCATGTCCATGCACGATTCCTGATGGCTTGCTCGAATCAAGTCACCCGCTTGATGCGCGGCCGATCATCCCTGGCCCGCATTGCAGGGCAACCGCTTGCCGACACTTGTACCGACGCCTTCGCGCCCGCATGGTGATAAGGGTTCATTGTGCCATGCAGGCCGCCGATGCATATCAACAAATTCTTCATCCGCTTGCCCCGCCACCCGCTGCGGCGCGCACTGGTGCTGGTCGCGGGCACCACGTTGCTGATCGGGTTGCTTGCGATGGGCCTGCTGATCGGCGCGGCCGTGGTCACGTTCGCCGGCCTGGCGGTGCTGGTGCGCCGCTGGCTGCGTGGGCGCGGCGGACCGCGCCACGACCCAGCCGTCATCGAAGGCGAATTCGCAGTGGTGCCGCCGGGATCGCGCGCCACGCTGCCGGCACCGGAACGGGCGCCGACAACAAGATCCGGATGGTAGCCATGCGGCGGCGCGGGCATCGTGTGCACATGAACGCCAAAGCCGCCATCGCCCCCACGCGCGACCCCCTCGAGCGGGCCCGCGACCTGCTGGACCACAGCGAATACGCGCCCACGCTGGACGCCCTTGCGCGCGAAGTGGGGCTTTCTCCCGCGTGGCTGCAACGCAGCTTTCGCCGGCGCTTCGGCGTGTCGCCCGCGGAATACGCGCGCGCGCGCCGCTTCGGGGAATTCAAGCAGGCGCTGCGCGAGGGTTCCGCTGTCACCGAGGCGGTGTATGCCGCGGGCTTCGGTTCCGGCAGCCGCGTGTACGAACACTCCGACCGCCTGCTGGGCATGCCGCCCGCACGCTACCGCGAAGGCGGCGCCGGCGTGGCGATCCGTTACACCACGGTGGCCTCGCCGCTGGGACGCTTGTTGGTCGCCGCCACCGAGCGCGGCTTGTGCGCGGTCACGCTGGGCGACGACGACGCTTCGCTGCTCGCTGCGTTGCGTAAGGAGTTTCCGCAGGCCGAACTGACCCGCGTCGATACCGGACGCGATGAATGGCTGGCCGCGGTGGTCGCGCGTGTTGCACGAGAATTCAACCGGCAGACCGGCGCAACCGCGGCGCCTGCGCTGCCGCCGCTGGACATCACCGCCACCGCGTTCCAGTGGCGGGTATGGGAAGCGCTGACCCGCATTCCCGCCGGCGAAACGCGCAGTTACGCCGACATCGCCCGCGCCATCGGCGAACCGCACGCGGCGCGCGCGGTGGGCCGCGCCTGTGGCGCCAACAAACTGGCGCTGATCGTGCCCTGCCACCGCGTGGTGCGGGCCGACGGCGAACCGGGCGGCTGGCGCTGGGGCGCGGCGCGCAAACAGACCCTGCTGGAACGCGAACGCCGCGACCGCCTGCGTTGAGCGGTTTTCAAGCCTTCCTGTCGAAACTTTCATGACGACGTACGCGCCCGCGCGGAGCCGCCGGACTTAAAATGATCCAACGCCTCCCCCGCGGAGGCGTCTTGCATTCCCTTCCACGCCGAACATTCGGCGCACCGACCGCCCATCATGAACGACATCGCCCTGTCTGCCGTTGCAGGCGCCACGCCGCAACGCCGCTGGCTGATACCGCTGGCGTTGCTGGCGGTGTACGTGATCTGGGGCTCGACCTACCTCGGCATCCGCATCGGGCTGACCGGGTTTCCGCCGTTCACGATGGCCGCCTTGCGCTTTTTTGCAGCCGGCATCGCGATGTACGCGTGGCTGCGGTTGCGTGGCGTGAAGCCGCCCACCCGCCGGCAGTGGCGCAACGCGGCGATCACGGGCGTGCTGCTGCTGCTGTTCGGCAACGGCCTGGTCTGTTTCGCCGAACAAAGCGTGACGTCCGGCATCGCCGCGGTCGCCATTGCGAGCGAGCCGCTGTTCATCGCGCTGTTCCTGTTCGCCTACAAGGAACGCCCGAGCCGCGGCGAGATCGCGGGGCTCGTGGTCGGGTTTTTCGGCGTGATCGTCTTGAACAGCGGCGGCGCGATGCGCGCGGCGCCCTGGGCGGCCGCGGCGCTGCTGGTGGCGACGCTCGCGTGGGCGTTCGGTTCCATCTGGAGCCGCCACCAGGACATGCCGGAAGGTCCGATGAACGTGGCCACCCAGATGCTGTGCGCAGTGCCTGCGCTGGCGCTGACCGCCTGGCTCACGGGCGAGCGGCTGCCCGTGCATCCGCCGGCTGTATCGATTCTGGCGATCGCGTATCTGGCCGTGTTCGGCTCGATCATCGCGTTTTCCGCGTACCTGTTCCTGATCAAGCACGCGCGCCCGGCGCTGACCGCGAGCTACGCCTATGTGAATCCGCCGGTAGCGGTGCTGCTGGGCGCGCTGATCGCGGGCGAGCACGTGGGCCCGGCCGAGATCGGCGGCATGGTCGTGATCCTGGTCGGCGTGGCGATCATCACGCTGGCGCACGCGGGAAGCGGCAAGCGGCGTACAGCCGCCGCGGAGTAGGAGTCGCGGAGTAAAATCGGCGACCTTCGGATGCACCTGCCCACCCTGCTGTCATGATCAAGTGGATCGTCTTGGCCGTGCTTGTCGCGTGCGCACTGTACGTGCATTTTCGCGGCAGGGTGCGCCACAAGTTCGTGCGCCAGATTACCGATCACTCGACCTTCATGGCGCCGATCAATGTGTTGATGTACGCGTTTTCGCGCGTACCCGCAACGCCGTATCTCACGCCCGCCGACTTCCCCGAGTTGGAAAATCTGCGCAGCAATTGGCAGACCATCCGCGACGAAGCCATTGCACTGGCCAAGGCAAGCCATATCAAGGCGTCCGACCAATACAACGATGCCGGTTTCCATTCCTTCTTCCGCACCGGCTGGAAGCGGTTTTACCTGAAGTGGTACGACGACGCGCCGCATCCTTCTGCGCTGCAACTGTGCCCGCGCACCGTGGAGCTGCTGCACGCGACGCCGCACATCAAGGCCGCCGCGTTCACCCAGTTGCCGCCGGGCAGCCAGCTCGGCAAGCATCGCGATCCGTTTGCCGGCTCGTTGCGCTACCACCTGGGATTGATCACGCCGAATGACGATCGCTGCTGGATCAAGGTGGACGGCAAGCCGTACAGTTGGCGCGACGGCGAAGGCGTGGTGTTCGACGAAACCTACATCCACTGGGCCGCGAACGAGACCGACCAGGATCGCATCATCCTGTTCTGCGATCTCGAGCGCCCGATGAAATACCGCTGGGCCGCAGCCATCAACCACGTCGTCGCGCGCACCCTGCTCGCCGCCGGCGCCTCGCCCAACCAGGAAGGCGACCGCACCGGCGGCGTCAACAAGATCTTCAAGTACGCCTACGCGATCCGGCACGTCGGCAAGAAGCTGAAGCGCCGCAACCGCAAGCTCTACTACGCCACCAAGTGGACGATCTTCGCCGTGATCCTCGCCGCCATCTTCGTGCCGTGGCGGATGCTGTGACGCTCCCGGCGTTGCGCGGCAAAGCGAGAGACGCCTTTTGACCGACCCGAAGCGGCCGTTGTGGGCTCAAGCAAGGTTGTCCGGAACCTGCCGGCGCGCGATTCGCGCACAATGCGAGGCTCAGGGCTACGGGATGGTGCGTTGGAAGCGCTTTATCGGAACCGGGCGAGCCAAACCGCGCGGCCGCCGCAGGTTGGTCTTCCGCTATGGCGGCGACGACGGCAAAATCTCCGTCTTCGAGCAATTCCCGGTATTCACTGGCATCAAGGCTCCGTGATACAGGTGCTCTCCTTCAAGGCATCCCACAGCCTCGCCATTCGCGGGTCCACTCGTGAACAGCAGCGCGGCGCGGGGCGCGGCATGCGTCCGGAATATCGGGAACATTCGCCTCTGTTCTTCGTGGTTCAAGTGAAAGAAGCTGTCCCGAGCGAGAATGCCGTGAAAGAGCCCAAGAGATAACGTCCGCACCTCCGAGACAAGCGCCTGCTCGCCAGAAAGGCGCGCCCGAACCTTGAACTCCACAAAGTCAGGGGGCACGTCGCCCGATGACGTCGTGCCGGGCCACGCGCGCACGATTGCCGCAAATCGCGCCCGAGCACCAGCGGCGCCGACGGTTGCGCGCCACGAAGAGCAACCTGCAGGCTGGATGCGCGCATTTGCGTAGCAGCCCTGCCTGCGGCCCGGTCAGGATCTCCAGCGCGTCCAGGGCCAATGCGCGGATCAGGGTGTCGCGCT
>DATCSF010000076.1:0-4471 GCA_036568625.1 Rhodanobacteraceae bacterium
GATCAAGTACGGCTTCGACAAGGGCATCGTCGGCTGGTGGAACGACGAGGCCGACGTGTACGGCAAGGCTGGCACGCTCACGTCGAACACGCAGTTCCTCAACATGCAGCGCGCCTTGTACGACGCGCAGCGCGCGGTGAGCGACAAGCGCGTGTGGTCGATCAACCGCACCTTCTGGCTGGGCTCGCAGCGCTACGCGTACGGCATGTGGTCGGGCGACATCGACACGGGCTTCGCCAGCATGGCCGCGCAGCGCACGCGCATGCTGAGCGCGATCGCAGTCGGCGAAGCGAAGTGGGGCATGGATGGCGGCGGCTTCATCGGCCACCCGTCCGACGAGAACTACGCGCGCTGGATCCAGTTCGGCGCATTCACGCCAATCTTCCGCGTGCACGGCGCCTTCAACGAAAAACGCCAGCCGTGGCGATACGGTCCGGTCGCCGAAGCCGCGGCGACCCGCGCGATCCGCCTGCGCTATGCATTGATCCCGTACATCTACGCGTACCAGCACGCGGATTACGCGCACGGCGTGGGCCTGGTGCGCCCACTGACCTTCGACTGGCCGCACGATCCGAAGGTACGCAACGACGTGGATGCATGGTTGTTCGGGGAATCGCTGCTGGTGTCGCCGGTGGTCGAGCAGGGCCAGACCGTCAAACGCGTTTATCTGCCGGCGGGCAAATGGACCGACTGGTTCACCGGCAAGACTTACACGGGCGGGCAAACCATCGATGTTCCGGTCGATGCGAAAACCTGGCGCGACATCCCGCTGTTCATCCGCGACGGCGCGATCATCCCCATGCAGCCGGTAATGGATTACGTCGGCCAGCATCCCGTCACGACCGTGACGGTGCAGGTGTTCCCGTCCGATCACGCCACGCACTTCGATTACTACGACGACGACGGCGAGACCTATGCCTACGAGCATGGTGCGTATTTCGTGCAGCGTCTCGCGGTGCAGCAGGATGGCGGCGTCGTGAAGTTCCGGACGCTGGCGCCGTCCGGCAGTTTTCGTCCTGCCCTGCGCCATTACCTGGTGAACGTGCACGGCGTCGCCGCGGCCGCCGTCGGCACGAAGGGCGCTGCACTCAGGCACTACCCGACGCCCGCGGCGCTCGAATCGGCCGACGGCCAGGGCTGGGCCAGGGGACACGATCGCTACGGTGCGTTCACCCTGCTCAAACTCGACGCGGGTGTGGCGCGCGAGGTGACGTTGCATTGAATGGCGGGGCCGTGGCGAACGCGGAGCATTCAAAGCGCGTCGCGAACGCCCTTCAGTCGATCGCATTGAATTCGCGGCGGAATGGCCAGCGTTCCGGCTGGACTCGCGTGCAAAACTGCGCCAGACTCGGGTGCGATGTAAACGTTTCCATCGGCGCCGCCAGCGGGGAGTGGACATGAGGCCTTCGAAGATCGTTGCGGGACGTTGGGTGCTGTGTTTTGCGGCATTGGCGCTGATGGCCGGTATGGCGATCGCCGCGCCGCGCACGCAAACCGTGCATCTGCGGGTGGACGCCGCCGCGCATGGCACGCCGCTCCCGCACTTCTGGGAGCAGATGTTCGGTTCCGGGCGCGCGGTGTTGTCGTTGCGCGACGACTACCGCAAGGATCTGGAGGCCGTCCACAAGGCCACCGGCTTCGGCTACGTGCGCTTCCACGGAATCCTCGACGACGACGTGGGCCTGGTGCAGCGGGGCAAGGACGGCAAGATCGCGTACAACTTTTCATATATCGACCAGATCTACGACGGCCTGCTCGCGCGCGGCGTGAAGCCGTTCGTGGAACTCGGGTTCATGCCGGAAGCCCTGAGTTCCGATCCATCCAGGCATCACGTGTTCTGGTACCACCCCAACGTGATGCCGCCGAAGAGCTATGTCGAGTGGGACGCGATGATCAGCGCCCTTGCGAAGCACCTCATCGCGCGTTATGGCATCGACGAAGTGGCGAACTGGTACTTCGAGGTGTGGAACGAACCCAATCTCGATTTCTGGGGCGGTGATCCCAAGCAGGCGACGTATTTCGAACTCTACGACCACACCGCGCGCACATTGAAAAGCGTGAATGCCCGCCTGCGGGTCGGCGGTCCTGCCACTGCCCAGGCGGCGTGGGTGCCTGCGTTCCTCGCGCACGCGCACGCGACCGGCGTGCCGGTGGATTTCGTCAGCAGCCACGTGTATGGCGACGACACCTCCGAGAACGTGTTCCACGACGACACGCCCGTTTCGCGCGCCAACATGGTGTGCAAGGCGGTCGACAAGGTGCACAGGGAAATCCTTGCCTCGCCCTATCCGAAGCTGCCGCTGATTTTCAGCGAGTACAACGCGTCGTACGCCAACCTGCCCAACGTGACCGACACCGTGTTCATGGGGCCGTGGCTCGCCAACACCATCCGCGAATGCGCCGGCAAGATTTCGATGATGAGTTACTGGACGTTTTCCGACGTGTTCGAGGAGCAGGGTGTCGTGCGCACGCCGTTCTATGGCGGCTTCGGAATCATCGCGGAGGACCGCATCGACAAGCCCGCGTTCAATGCGTTCGCGATGCTGCACCGGCTGGGCGACGTGCGCCTGCGGCTCGATTCCGACAGCGCGCTCGCCACCCGCCGCGCCGACGGCACGTTGGCGCTGGCGCTGTGGAACTACGCGCCGCCGGTCGGCGATACTGCAAGCTACACGCCGGGAGCGCCGAAAGGTGCGGTCAAGCATTTCGAGGTGGACGTGTCGCACCTCGCCGCGAACGCCATGGCCACCGTGTGGCGGCTGGACGCAACCCACGGCAATGCGGTTGCATTGTTCGACAAGATGGGCCGCCCGGCATTCCCCACGCGTGAGCAGATCGAGCAATTGCGGGCGGCCGGCAAGATGGCCGCGCCGCAGAAGCTCGATGTCCGCGATGGCCGCCTCGAACTCGACGTGCCGCCGCAGGGGCTGGTCGTGGTGGAGTTGCAACCTGGAAAAACGTCCCTATGAGCGACGAACCCGCAAGCGGTCCCGAAATACCGTTCGCTCTGAGCCCTTCGACAAGCTCAGGACAGGCTGCGCCGCCGAAGGCGCGAAGTCGAAGAGGCATGACACCTCGAAAATCTGGTGTTTCGACTTCGCGGAGCTGCGCTCCGCTACGCTCAACACGAACGAATTTTGGTTTTGCGACAGAGAGTCTTGGAAAGCACCGGTCTTCGATGCGCGCGCCACGAAAGTGCCTGATGGCAGTGGCTCTTGCCGTTACGATGAGCGCAGTGGTGGCATCGGCCGCGACGCCCGGATCGCCGTGGCATGAGCGCGTCGATTGGCGCGGTCAGCACGCCATGATGCAGGGTGCCCCGGGTGGCGGATTCGTGTTGCAAGGGCCGTTCGGCGAGCGGACGATCGCGGCACAGCCGCGCGGTACGCAAACTGCCAGTCCGTTGTTCGACGGCCTGTACGCGATGGCGCAGGACGACCTGGCGCAGGATTCCATCACCGAAATCCATGACGGCGCCTACGACCACGACCGCGCGATTCCGTGCCACTGCTTCGAGACCGGCGAGAAGTGGCCGTACGTGTGGACGCGTGACCTTTCCTATTCGGTGGACCTGGGTCTGTGGCATTACGATGCGGCGCGTTCGCGCAACGGATTGTTGTTCAAGCTTTCCCGCGTGCGCGCGAAAGATGTTTCGCAGGGCCCGGGGTCAAAGCGGCTCTATCCGATGCAGGACACCGGCTCGGGCGGAAGCTGGCCGATCAGCACCGACCGGGTGGTGTGGTTCCTCGGCGCGCGTCATCTGCTGGATGACAAGCCGTTTGCCGACAAGGTCTGGCAGGCGCTCAACGACATGCTGGCGCAGGATCGCGAATACGCGTTCGATGCGCGGATGGGCCTGTATCGCGGCGAGACCTCGTTCCTCGACTGGCGCGAACAGACCTATCCCGGGTGGACGAAGGCCAACGTGGTGTTCATCGGCCAGTCGTTCGCGCTGTCCACCAACGTGCTGCATTACGAGGCGCTGCAACTCGCGGCACGCATGGCGGCGCAACGCGGCGACGCTCGCGCGAAGCAATACGCGGCGCAGGCCGACGCGCTGAAGCAGGCGATCAACGCGCATTTCTGGCGCGCCGATCGCGGCATGTACATGAGCTACATCGGCGGCGACGGCTTGCCGGTGGAAGCCTACGATCTGCTTGGCCTGTCGCTGGCGATCACCAGCGGCGTGGCGGACGAAGCGCGGGCGCGATCGTCGCTTCGGCACTATCCCGCGTGGCCCGCGGGCAGCCCGGTGATCTGGCCCGAGCGCGCCGACCAGCCGATCTACCACAATCGCGCGATCTGGCCCTTCGTCAGCGCCTATGCGTTGCGCGCCGCACGCAAGGTGGACGATCCCACGCGAATCGCGTTCGAGATCGAATCGATCATGCGCGGCGCTGCGTTGGCCGGTTCCAACATGGAAAATTATGAACTGGTCACGCAGGCGACCCACGTCGACGAGGGCAAGCTC
>DATCSF010000077.1:0-7652 GCA_036568625.1 Rhodanobacteraceae bacterium
CAACATGCCGAGTCCGCTGACGACCGCATCGAGCTTGCCTCCTTCAAGCAGGCCGTGCTCGGCGGCCAACGTGTCGAGATGGCGCGCATCCGCGCACGCGACCGCGACACCGGGAAAGCGATCGCGCAGGAAGTCCGCAAGATCGACGTTGATCTCGACGACCAGCAACCGCGACGGCGCGATCCCCGCATCCAGCAATGCGCGCGTGAAAACGCCCGTCCCCGCGCCGAGCTCGGCCACCCGCTCACACCCGGGCGGCAGTTGCTCGATCATCAGGCGCGCGAGCTGCCGCCCGGATGGTGTCACCGAAGCCATCTTCACCGGATCGCGCATCCACTGCCGCAGGAAGGTGCGAATCGAATGCAGGTCGATGGCGGCTTCGCCGCCATGGCGCGGGTTCAGGGATGGGTCGGAGCATGGACTCATGTGCCGGTTGTTGTAGCACACCCCGGGTGCGAAATGCGTAAACCCGTTCCCACCGCGGACGGCTCGCGAATGTCAGTGGCCGCGGCGGTAGTAACCGTCGCGACGGTGATGCCACCCGCGATGATCGTAATAACCGTGATCGTAGTGGCGATAGCGCGGGGAGTAATAGCCATTGCCGTAATACACCGGACGCGGCGCGTAGTACACGACGGCCGGTGCGGAGTAGTACACGGGCGCCGGGTACGCCGGCGCGTAGTACACCGGCGGCGGCGGAGCCCAGTACCCACAGCGCCAGCAGTTGCCGGCGTCGACGCTGATGCCCGGCACGGAGATGCCGATGCCGACGCTCAGGTGCGAATGCGCGAACGCGCTGGGCACGACCCACAACGAAGCCGCCAGTACGGCGGCCGTCAGGCCCGCACGGCGAACGAATCCACGAATGTTCATGGCGTGCCTCCAGCTTCAATCGATAGTCGGATGCTCGCGCCTTGGGACTGAATCGATACTGAGTGTGCGATCATCCCTGCTCGCTGCACCATCAAGCATTTCGCGGACAACGGCAATTTCGACCATGGACACCAGAACGGCCATCCCTGGCCTGACTTTTCACGAAAGCCGCCTCACCCGGATACCAGAGCGCTGCATCAGCGTTTCCGCAACAGCCAGCAACCGTGGATGCGCGGTCGCCGCGCGAAATCGACCGGAATGCTCACGCGACCAATATCTTCGATCGTGAATGCGCGGGACAGCGCGTCGACATCCAGTTTGAAGCGCCGGAAATTGTTGGAGAACACGATCAGGCCGTCACCACGCAGGCGTTGCCCGCAGGCTTCCAGCAGGCTCACGTGGTCGCGCTGAACATCGAAATCGCCTGCACGCTTGGAATTCGAGAACGTGGGCGGATCGACATAGACCAGGCCGTAACACGCGCGGCTCTCCGCAAGAAACGTCATGGCATCCGCGCGCGCCAGCACATGATCGCTGCCGCTGAATCCATTCAACACCAGGTTGCGCGATGCCCACTCCAGATAGACCTGCGACAGGTCGACGCTGGTGCTACTGCGCGCGCCGCCCGCCGCGGCGTACACGCTGGCCGCGCCCGTGTACGCGAACAGGTTCAGCACGTCGCGACCACGCGAAAGTTCGCGCACGCGGGCACGCACCAGGCGGTGATCCAGAAACAGGCCGGTGTCGAGGCGATCGCGCAGGTTGACGAGGAAACGCAGACCGCCCTCTTCCACCACCAGGAATTCCTCGCGCGCAGCGACCCGTCCGTACTTGCTGCCGCCCTTGCCGCGCGCACGGGTCTTGGTCACCACGCGTTCGCGCGGCACCTCCAGGGCGGTGCGGGCGGCCTGCAGCAACTCGCGCCAACGCGCCTGCGCGGCGTTCACATCGACGCGGGGGGGCGGCGCGTATTCCTGCACGTGCAGCCACGTTTGCATCGTGGCGTCGTCACCGACGTCCACCGCGCCTTCAGGCCAGCCGCGATAGACATCGATGGCGGCAGCGTATTCGGGCAAATCCGCGTCGTACGCGCGAAAGCACGTGATGCCGTTGCGCGACAACTCCCTGCGCAGGTTGCGCAGGTTCTTGCGGAGGCGGTTGGCGACCATTTCCGCACCCGGCGACAGCGGCGCCGCTTCCGGCGCCGCCGATGAGGCGCGAACGTCGAACAATGCCAGCCGGCATTCGATCGCGCCGTTGAACAGCACGTAGTGTTTGTCCGCGCGCAGGGCCAGGGCGCGCTCGAGTTCCGGTTCGCTCGTCAACACCGCCGCATGCCAATCGGCAAACCCCGCACGCAGCCGTTCGCCGAACGCCCTGTACAGCGCCGGCAAGGTCGCAAGATCGCCCATGCGTTCGCCGTAAGGCGGATTGGTGATCACCAATCCCGTCGCGAAACCCGCAGGCGGTTGCAGATGTTCGACCGCGCGCTTGTCGAGACTCACGAAACCCGCCACGCCCGCCGTCTGCAAATTGTGGGTCGCGATCGCAATCATGCGCGGATCGCTGTCGCTGCCGAAAAAGCATGGACGCAGTCCGCGCAACCCTTCCTGTGCGCGTTCCTGTGCGGCATCCCGCATTGCCTGCCACAGCGCAGCGTCGTGACTTCGCCACCCGAGGAACCCGAAGTATTCACGCTGCAGCACGGGCGCAACGCGTGCCGCCATCCACGCGGCCTCGATCAGCAGCGTACCGGAGCCGCACATCGGATCGACCAGCGCGCCGCCTTGCGCGTAAAGCTCCGGCCAGCGCGCGCGCAGCAGCATCGCGCACGCCAGATTTTCCTTGAGCGGCGCCTCGCCCTGTCCCCGCCGCCAGCCGCGCCGGTGCAACGGTTCGCCCGACAGGTCAAGCGACAGCGTCGCGCGGCCCTTGTGCAACCTCAAGTTGAGCCGCACGTCCGGGCGTTCCGGTTGGATGGTCGGGCGTGTCTCGTAGCGCTCGCGGAACTGGTCGACGATGGCGTCCTTGACCTTCTGCGCCGCGAAGCCCGAATGCGTGATCGCGCCGCTGCTGCCGTTCGCGTCGATCGCGAGCGTGGCATCGGGCGCGAGATGCTCGGACCAGTCGACCATCCGCGTGCCCACGTACAGCGCATCTGCGTCGGTGGCGTCGAACTCGGCGAGCAACATCAAAATGCGGCTGGCGAGGCGCGATTCCAGGCAGGCGCGATAGGCGCACGCCAGATCGCCTTCGAAGCGCACGCCGGCGAGCGCCTCGCGCGCTTCGGCACCCAACGCGACCAGTTCGTCGCGCAGCAGGTACTCGAGGCCCTTCGGGCAGGTGGCAAAGAATGTCGTCATGAATCAGGCGCCCACGGTCAGGTCGCCCGCGATTGCAGGAACAATTCGAATTGCCGCTCCAGCAGCGCGACGTGATTGGCCAGTCGATGATCGTCATCCAGCAACAATGCCGGCATGCCGTGTTCGCGCGCGAATCCCGCCGCCGCATCGACCGGACACAGCTCGTCGCGCCAGCCGTGCACCAGCATCCCCGGCACCCCGCGTGCCGCATCGAAATGTTGCGGACATCCCGGAATGTCGACCGGCAGCGCGATCAGGAACAAGCCGTCGCAAGGCGCACGCAGCGAGGCCAGCCCCGACACGAACGCACCCATGCTGGAACCCGCCAGCACCAGCGGGCGTGGTGCGTTCTGCATGGCATCGACCAGGCGCGCGACTCGCGGCGGCACCGCACCCGCGTAGCCCAGCGCATCTTCGTCGCGATGATCCGGCCTGAAAGTGCTCCACCCCAGCGATTCGGCAACCCGCGCCAGCGCGCTGACCTTGGTGGCTTCGGGTCCGCTGTCGGAGCCGTGGGAAAGGATGACATGGCCGGGCACGGGACGGTATCGCCTGGAACGGGAATTCGAAAAGCGTAACAGGCGCCCGCGACTGCATCGCGTTTCGTGCAACACTCTTGCCATGAACGCACCGACCGGCGTCCGCGACGAACCCCTGCCCTATATCGAACGCCTGCAACGGCGACCGCTGGCATCCATCGACCTTGTCGTGATCCACTGCACCGAACTGCCCGATCTCGCCACCGCGCGCGCGTACGGCGAGCGCATCGTGCACCCGAGCGGCACCGGCAACAGCGGGCACTACTACATCGACCGCGACGGCAGCACGCTGCGCTACATCCCCAACGATCGCATGGCGCATCACGTGCGCGGCCACAACGAGCATTCCCTCGGCATCGAGCTGGTCAACGCCGGCCGCTACCCGGATTGGTTCGATTCGCGCAACCAAACGATGACCGAATCCTATTCCGACGCCCAGATCGACGCGCTGCTGGCGCTGCTCGCGCAGCTGCGCGCCGGCTTGCCGAACCTGCACCACATTGCCGGCCACGAGGATCTCGACCACGGCCTGGTTGTCGCCAGCGACGACGCCACGCTGAAGGTGCGACGCAAGCTCGATCCCGGCCCGATGTTTCCGTGGCCGCGCGTCATGCACGCCTGCGACCTGCAGCGGCGGGGGCGCGGAACGACGCCGGTATAATTCCGCGTCTTTGCGCCCGCCACGTCCCATGACCCAACCGCACGTCCCCGAACTGATCGAACTGCTGCAACTGGAGCGCCTGGAAGACAATCTCTTCCGCGGCCAGAGCCGCGACATCGGCACGAAGTACGTTTTCGGCGGACAGGTGCTGGGACAGGCGCTGTCGGCCGCGCAGCAGACGGTCGATCCCGCGCGTGCCGCGCACTCGCTGCACTCGTATTTCCTGCGCGCCGGCGACGTCGAGGCGCCGATCATCTATCGCGTCAATCGCGCCCGTGACGGACACAGCTTCTCGGTGCGACGCGTGGAAGCGATCCAGCACGGCCAGCCGATCCTCAATTGCGCGGTGTCATTCCAGGTCAGCGAACCCGGCTTCGAGCACCAGAGCGGCATGCCAGAAGTGCCAAAACCCGAGGATCTGGAACCACCCACCTCGCTGCCCCAAGCCGAACTCGCCACGCTGCCGCCCAAGCTGCAACGCTGGCTGTCCACCGACGGGCCGTTCGAATATCGCTTCGTCTGGCCGCGCGACGAGCTGCACCCGCCCAAGCGTCCGGCGTACCAGCACATCTGGTTCCGGCTGGCGCGGCAGATCGATGCCACGCCTGCGCTGCATCGCGCATTGCTGGCCTATGCATCCGATTACCATCTGATCGGCACCGCGTTGCTGCCGCATGGGGTTTCCTACCTGACGCCCAACCTGCAGATGGCGAGCCTGGATCACGCGCTGTGGTTCCATCGCCCGTTCCGGGTGGACGACTGGCTGCTGTATTCGTGCGAAAGCCCCACCGCGCAGGGCGCGCGCGGACTGGTGCGCGGACAGATGTTCGACCTCGCAGGCAAACTGGTCGCCTCGTCCGCGCAGGAAGGCCTGCTGCGGCTGAGAAGCTGAATGCGAAGGCCGTGATCGTGGTGTCCGCGCAAGACAAAAAAACCTATTCTTAACCTGGCATTTCGGTGCGGCCGCCGGACCGATCCGCACCCCGGAAAGTGTCGTAAACTTTCCCCATGCGCAGGATTTACACCTCTCCCAGGATCGAAAACATCGAGCGGCTGGTCGCGGTGATGGCCGAACACGGCATCGCCACCAAAGTCACCAACCGCCGCGCCTACGACAGCAAAAGCTACTCGCGGTTTTCCTATGCCCGTCCCGGCAGCAGCGACAGCTGGCCCGCGGTGTGGGTGAAGCACGCCAGCGACCATACCCGCGCGCGCCAATTGATGCGCGACATCGGCATCGAACCGGTGACGCGCTACGCGGAAGAACTGGCCGCGTATCGTTTCCAGAAAAGCGGTGGCGGCGGGCGCAGCCCCGCCCAGGTCGCCTCGCGGGTGCGCACCGCCGTGCTGGTCGCCGTGTGCATCGCCATCGCCATCTACGGAGCGAAACTGATTTCAGTTTGGTAGCGCCGCAATGACCCTGCGCAGCGAACGCGTCCGCCTGTTCCAGACCCTGCCGCACCCCTGCGGCTATTTCGAGGGACGCACGGCGCAGAACCTGGTGCTGGACCCGGCCGCACCGAACCTGCCGAGGCTGTACGCGTTGTCGCTGGCGCGCGGCTTCCGCCGCGCCGGCGGCCACGTCTACCACCCGCATTGCCAGCGTTGCCACGCCTGCGAGCCATGCCGGATCGACGTGGCGACGTTCAGGCCCGATCGCAGTCAACGCCGCTGTCTCGCGCTGAACCGCGATGTCGAATTGGTCGAATGCCCGCCGGGCCTGACTGTCGAGCGCCAGGATTTGTACGCGCGTTATCTGCACGCACGCCATCCGGGCGGCGGGATGGATGAGGCCAGCGACGAGGATTTCTCGCACTTCCTGGCCGCGCCGTGGAGCCCGACGGTGTTTCTGGAGTTCCGGCTCGATGGCCGCCTGATCGCGGTGGCCGTCACCGACATGTGCGAGACCGGCCTGTCGGCGGTGTACACGTTCTTCGACCCGGACCTGCCGAAACGCGGCCTCGGCACCTTTGCGATCTTGCGCCAGATCGAACTGGCGCGTACGCGTGGCCTGCCACACCTGTATCTCGGTTACTGGATCGCGCACCATCCCAGGATGGGCTACAAGGCACGCTTCCACAGCTTGCAAGTGCTCGGACCGGATGGCTGGGCGC
The DNA here is from genome assembly GCA_036568625.1 of Rhodanobacteraceae bacterium. Classification (GTDB taxonomy): domain Bacteria; phylum Pseudomonadota; class Gammaproteobacteria; order Xanthomonadales; family Rhodanobacteraceae; genus 66-474. The sequence goes on from DATCSF010000077.1 coordinate 6,551, forward strand.
CCATCGCGCCGCCGTCCAGGATCAAGCCATGAACGCGCGCATTGCACGCAGCGCGGCATTCGCCTTGGCGGCGGCGACGCCCGTACTGTCGATTGCAGCCGCGCCCATGCAGGCATTTGCAGCGGAACATCATGCCAGCCATGCCGACCAGCTTGCGGTAGAGAAGCTGGAACGACGCTGGGTCGCCGATATCGCGCAAGGCAATCGCGACGACCTCGCCGCGATCCTCGCCGACGATTACCGCGACATCGACTGGCAAGGGCAGGTCCGCGACAAACAGGCGTTGCTCGCCGGCATCCACCGATCCCCGGCAACCTCGCAGCACATCATCCACCTTGACGTTCGTGCGTGGGGCGACACCGCGGTCGCGACCGGCGTCAACCAAGTGCATTCCGCCAGCAAGGGCTGGAGTGTCGAGGTGCCCTTCACCGACGTGTTCGCGCGCATCGACGGGCGCTGGCGCGCGGTGTCGTCGCAGGAAACCGTGCGCAAACCGCTTGCGGCCCGGCACTGAACGGTCGGCTCACCTTGCGCCTGCAGGATCGCGCAAGCCATGCGGCAACGCCAGCGGGGCTGGCGCGATTATTGCCGCTCGCACGAAATCGTCGAAGGTGGGGTCGGCATGGTGCAGTTGGCGCTGCTGCGCGATGCCTGCGCGAGGCGGGACTCAAAAAAAGGCGTGCGGCTCAAACCCACAACATTCTTCAAGCTGCACCCCGACCCCGAGGAGATAGCCAACCCTTGAAGCAGTCGGGCCACGATGTGGCCGGGAACTGGTGAGCATCGGACGACTGGCGTAAAGTCGTCCTCAACGCAAGGGAGCCCACGACCATGCAACACAGGCTGACCATGGCAACGTTGCTGGCCGCGGCGGTCCCCGCGATCGCGCTGACGGCCAGTCAGCACCCCGCCGACAGCGCACGCGCCCACCCTGCATCCAGCGCACATTCCAATGCGATGGCCGGCGCCGCCGGCGCCGCGCGCATCGAGGCGTGCAGCAACGCCGCCGCGATCATGGTCGACACCCTCGAAAAAGGCGATGCCAAAGGCGCGACCTCGGACTTCGACGCGACCATGAAGGCCAACCTCGGCGCCGACAAGC
>DATCSF010000078.1:0-2157 GCA_036568625.1 Rhodanobacteraceae bacterium
GATCGCGGCGGTGCGCGAGGAAGCCTGGCCTGCGCCGCGCGATGCCGACGAGATGCACGAAGCGCTGCTGGCACTGGGCGCGGCTACCACTGACGAGACAACGCGCAACGCCTGGTGGGACATGAGGCTGGAGGAGCTGGCACGATCACACCGCGCAACGCAGGTCCTTTTCCCCTCCCCGTTCGGGGCAAGCATGGAAAGTTTGTCAGAACCCGAACCCTCACCCGCCGCTTCGCGGCACCCTCTCCGGGAGGGAGAGGGGTGCGCGTTGTGGGTCGCCGCCGAATCGCTGCCGATGTGGCGTGCCGTCCATCCGGGCGCGTTGGCGCAATCCGGGATCGAAGCACCCGCGGAATTCGCGGCGAAGGCCTGGACGCGAGAAGACGCGTTAGTCGAGATCCTGCGCGCACGGCTGGGCTGCGTCGGCCCGATCCGCGCCGGCGAATTGGCGCGGGCCTTCGGCGTCGGTGACAACGATGTCGCCATCGCGCTGGCCGCGCTGGAACGCGAAGGCTGCGTGATGCGCGGGCGTTTCACGCCGGGCGCGAACGAGGAAGAATGGTGCGACCGGCATCTGCTGGCGCGTATCCACCGTCGCACCCTGCAACGCCTGCGCCGCGAGATCGAGCCCGTCGCGCCGCGCGATTTCGTGCGTTTCCTGATGGATTGGCAGCACGTTGCTCCCGATGCGAAGCTGCGCGGCCCCGACGCATTGGCCGCGGTCTTGGCGCAACTGGAAGGTTTCGAGGCGCCAGCCGGCGCATGGGAATCGCAACTGTTACCCGCACGCGTGGCCGGCTACGACATTGCCTGGCTGGATGCCTTGTGCGGATCCGGTCGCATCGCGTGGACGCGGCTGCGCGCATCCGCGGGCGGTGCCCATGCCTCGCCGGTACGCGCTTCGCCGATCGTGCTGGTGCCGCGCAGGCAGCTGGCGACATGGAACGCGATCGGCATGCAGACGAACGCCGAACCGCCGGCGCTGTCTTCGCGCGCGCAGGCCGTCGTGGAATTCCTTGCGCAGCACGGCGCGTCGTTCTTCGGCGAAATCGCCGATGGCACGCGTCTGCTGAAGGTGGAACTGGAAGACGCACTCGGCGAGCTGGTCGGCGCAGGCATGATCGGCGCGGACAGCTTCGCCGGCCTGCGCGCATTGCTGCAACCCGCCTCGAAGCGCAAGCACCCGCGCCAGCGCCGACTCGCCCGCCACATGTTGAGCGGCATCGAAGACGCGGGGCGCTGGAGCCTGGTCCGGCGCGGTGATGTTTCCCTTCCCCCGCTTGCCGGGGAAGGTGTCCGCAGGGCGGACGGGGGACGGTCGGGCGAAAACATCGAACACATCGCCCGCGTGCTGCTGCGTCGCTGGGGCGTGGTGTTCTGGAAGCTGCTGGGACGCGAAGCCGCATGGCTGCCGTCGTGGCGCGAATTGCGGCGCGTGTACCAGCGACTGGAAGCGCGCGGCGAAATCCGCGGCGGACGATTCGTCGAGGGCATGGTGGGCGAACAGTTCGCGATGCCCGAAGCCGTCGAGGCGCTGCGCCGCGTACGCAAGCGCGAACACGACGGCGAATGGGTCGCTGTCAGTGGCGCCGACCCGTTGAACCTTGTCGGCGACGTGTTGCCCGGTGCGAGGGTCCCGGCCGTGGCGAGCTCGCGCATCGTCTATCGCGATGGCCTGCCGCTTGCGACGCGCGTGGCGGGCGAGATCGCGTTGTTGCAGCCGCTGGCGCCGGATGAGGAACGCACGGCGCGCGCGTGTATTTGCGCGATCGTCCCTGATCGCCGCTTTGCCCGAGCTACTTCGTGAACCCTGAGGCCAATCGCCAGTCGAGCAGCACCAGAACGGCCATCCGTGGCCCGGCTTTTCACGACAGCCGCTTCGGATGAACCATTCCGTGATCTATTTCTTCGGCGCGTACAACTGCGACAGGTAATCCGGCGTGCCCGTGATGCGCTCGATATCCGGGTACTTCAGTCCATCGTGGTAGTCGATGTCGAGGGTCTTGTACTCGTTGAAGTTCTTGACCAGCAACTTGATCGGTTGGTCGCTGCCCTTGGCATCCTTGATGGCCTGCTTCATCCCGTCCGCACTGAACTCGGTGCCATTGACCGCCACGATCGTCATGCCGGGCGACAGGCCCGCCTTGTAGGCGGGGC
>DATCSF010000079.1:0-2393 GCA_036568625.1 Rhodanobacteraceae bacterium
GACGCGATCGGCGGCGTCATCAACATCATCCTGAAGTCCAATTACCAGGGAGCCCAGTTCTCCGCGAACTACGGCATTTCCGACCGTGACGACGGTGAGCGCAAGGGCGCAAGCTTCGTGTTCGGGCAGGCCTCGGACAAGGGCAGCATCCTCGCCGGCGTCAGCTACAACAAGTTCGACGGCGTGCTGCAGTCGGCGCGCGATTACTCGAAGAACGCCCTGTCGCTGACCACCACGGCCAACGGTGGGATTACGGCCTCCGTCGGCGGTTCGTCTTTTGCTGCACGTGATTTCATCGCCGTGGACCCGGCGCTTGCGGCGCAGTTCGGCTGCGCAGATGGCAACGGCCTGCTTTCATTGAACGAATCGGCGTGGACCAACTCCGACGCCAAGACGACCAATGCCGACTACCACTGCTTCGGCAACAGCGACAAGTACAACTATGCATCGGTCAACCTGCTGATGACCCCGCAGGAGCGCACCAATGGCTTCTTCAGGGGCACCTACCACCTGACCGACAACATCGACTTCTACGGCACAGTGATCCATAACAAGACCAGTTCCGGTTTCCAACTGGCGCCGGCGGTGTTCGGCACGGCGACCGTGGCGGGCTTGCTGATCTCGAAGGACAGCTATTACAACCCGTTCGGGGTGGACTTTTCCGGGACTTCCGGTGCCCTGTATCGCTCGCGTCTGTATCCGTCCGGCAATCGCGCGGCAAAGATCGGCACCACCACCGATGTCGTCAATTTCGGTTTCCGCGGCCACGTCAACGTGATGGATCGGGACTGGACCTGGGACGTGGGCTACAACTATGTCCATCTCTCGCAGGTCAACGTCCTTCTGGGTCTGCCCAATCAGGCTGCGATCGTGCCCGGCTTGGGGCCATCGTTCCTGAATGCGGACGGGGTCGTCCAGTGCGGACACGACGCTAGCGATGCCATCCCGCTTACGGACTGCACCCCGTGGAACGCATTCAACCTGAACTCGCCTTCCGCGCAACAGGTGCTCCAGTCCGCGGCATCGCCGGCGCTGACCAACCTCTACCAGACCCTGCGGACCGAGCACGCCGACATCAGCGGCGGCTTGTTCGACCTGCCTGCGGGTACGGTCCAGTTGGCGGCAGGTGTTTCCTACACCAAACGCTACCGGAACAATACGGTGGATCCGGTATTGATCCTCAATCCAGATACCGGCACCTGCACCTTGGGCAGCCAGTGCTCGGCACACCTGCAGGGCGGTTATACGACCAAGGAGGCCTATGCGGAGGCGTTCATTCCGGTCCTGAAGGATATCCCCTTCATTAATGCCTTGAACGTGACCCTGGGCGATCGTTACTCCAAGTACAGCACCTTCGGTAGCACCAACAACTGGAAGATCGGTGTCGAGTGGCGTCCGATCGACGACTTGCTGTTACGCGGTACGGTGTCCACGGTATTCCGCGCCCCGAGCATCGCCGAAGTCTTCCAGGCGCCGGTCAGCAGTGCCCCGTTGCTGAGCAGCGATCCCTGTGACCACATCACCACGGCCAACCCGGCCTGCGTCGGTGTGCCGCTGGACGGCTCGTTCGTGGATCAGTTTGTGGCGTTGCACCAGCAGATCAGTGCGCTGACCTCGGGTTCGGCCTATGCGGGCTTCCCGCTGGGACCGGAAACGGGCAAGTCGTTCGACTTCGGCGTGGTGTATTCGCCGCATTTCGTGCCCGGTCTGTCGGTGAGCGCGGACATCTGGCGCATCTACCTCAACGATACGATTACCGGTGTGGGCGCGCAGACCGTGTTGAATCTGTGCTACGCAGGGGTTTCCGCATACTGCCCGTTGATCGATCGCATCCAGGGCGGCCCGAACGCAGGACAGATCAACCAGATCCTGCAGCCGACCGCCAACCTTGGCCGCATCGACGTCAGGGGTGTGGACGTTTCGGCCCAGTACCGGCTGCCGCAGTTCGCGTTCGGCCAGTTCACGGTGGGCGTGAATGGGACGTACATGACCGAGTACAAGATCCAGACTGCGCCAGGTCAGGCGGGCAACCAGGTGTTGAATGCCGCAGGCATGATGGGCTCGACCGGGTCGTCGCTGCAGTCCTCCTGCCCGTTCTCTGCTGGCGCGATCTGCTTCTTCCCGCGCGTGCGCGGCCAGGGCACCTTGAACTGGCAGTTGGGTCCGTGGGATGCGCAGTGGACGATGCAGTATATCGGCAGGTACAAGGTGGGTTCGGCCGACCCGTCGCAAGGCGCGACGTGGGTGCCCGCCATCCCGAATACCGAACACCACTACGGTGCGTCCGTGTACAACAACGTGACGGTCGGTTACAACATCGAGCCGATCAACACCCGCGTCGATCTTGGCGTGGACAACGTGTTCGACAAGCAGCCGCAGTTGCTGTACGCCAA
>DATCSF010000080.1:0-3310 GCA_036568625.1 Rhodanobacteraceae bacterium
CTGCTGGGCACGCTGGACACGCGTTCGCGCGATTTCCATTGAACCCCGTTCGTCCAAAAACGTCGTCATTCCGGGCCACCCGCGCTATTTGCGGGTGGAACCCGGAATCCATTTTTCGAAGTTGCAGCGGGGCGGGCATCGCCCACCCGTCACCGGGTCCGGCAGACGGTGCCCGCCCGGCGCGCGTTACAACAAAGTCTTCTTCGCGCCCGTGATCGAACGCAGGTCTTCCACCAGCTCCCGATACAGCACGTCGCGCCGATCGCTTGGTGCACGCAGGATCGCCGAAGGGTGCCAGGTCGCCATGCCTTGCGTGCGTTCGTCGAGATCGTGCCACCGGCCGCGGTCGCGGGTGATTCGGAAGGTATTGCCGAACAGGGTTTGCGCCGCCATCGCGCCCAATGCCACCACGAGGCGCGGCTGCACCCGCGCCAGTTCCGCCGCCAGCCACATCCGGCACGCCGCCTGTTCGGCGGCATTCGCGCGTTTGTGCAACTTGGCGGTGCCGCGCGTCTCGTACTTGAAATGCTTCACCGTGTTGGTGAGGAACAGCGCCGTGCGTTCAATGCCGACTTCGGCGAGCGCACGATCGAGCATCCGTCCTGCAGGTCCGACGAATGGCAGGCCCTCGCGATCCTCCTGCAAGCCGGGCTGCTCGCCGATCAACATCACCGCAGCATCCGCCGGACCCTCGCCGAACACCGTTTGGGTCGCGCGCTTCCACAACGGACAGGCGTGACAGTCGCGCGCCTTGCGCCGCAGCGCCGCAACGCTGCCGTCCGGGATTTCTTCAACCGGTTTCGCGAGCAGCGTATCCATCGCCGGGCTCCACGCGTCCATCGACACCACCATACCCCGCCGCGCATGAAGGTGCGCTAGATGGCCGACCGCGGCGGCGCCTCGGCTTGGCGCTGGAGTATTCCGCATTGCGCTTTCGGCGCTACCCGCCTTCCGAAGGCGTAGCCATTAGACTCCGCACTGGGTTCCATTGGGCATCCCCATGAACACCGCCTCTCCCGCGGCACCGGCACCCCCGCGTGGTTCGCTTTTCGCCAACCGCGACTTCAGCCTGCTGTTCGGCGGCAGTTCGATCTCCGCGTTCGGCGACCAGTTCACCCTGGTGGCGTTGCCGTGGCTGGTGCTGAAACTCACCGGGAGCCCCGCGGCGCTCGGGCTCGTGCTGGCGGTGATGGCATTCCCGCGCGCGGCTTTCATGTTGATTGGCGGCGCGGTGGTGGACCGGATGTCGCCGCGCCGCGTGTTGCTGGGCGCGCGCGCCGTCAACGCCGCCTGCATCGTGATCCTCGCAGCATGGGTGCTCGCAGGTACCATCCACATGTGGACGGTGTACCTGCTCGCACTCGGCATCGGCCTGTCCACGGCGTTCGCCTATCCCGCGAGTTCGGCGATCCTGCCGCAACTGGTGCAGCCTCGGCAATTGCGCGCCGCCAACGCGGCGTTCATGGGCATGCGCCAGCTCAGCATGATCGGTGGCCCGGTGCTGGCCGGTTTCGTGATCGCGCTGGGCGCGCATCACCACGTCTCTGTGCAGGCGTTGCCGGATGCGCGCGGGTTGGGCATGGCTTTCAGCATCGACGCGGCAAGCTTCGTGTTTTCGCTGGTGTCGCTGGCGATGATCCGGATCCGCGGCGACTCGCAGCCGCCCGAGAAGAGCAAAGGCGTATTCGCCAGCATCGCAGCAGGCGTCAGATACGTGTGGGCCGACGTGCCGCTGCGTGCGTTCGTGATCTACGCGAGCTTCGTGTCGGTATTCGTGGGCGGCCCGATCCAGGTGGGTCTGCCCGTGCTGGCAGACACGCGCCTCAACCTCGGCGCGGCTTCGCTCGGCATCCTGATGACCGCGCAAGGCGTCGGCATGTTCATCGGCAGCTTTCTTTCAGGTTACGCCCAGCGGGCGGCGCGCGGACACCTCGGCGTGATGGTGCTGTGCTTCGATAGCCTCGTCGGCCTGACGCTCGCCGCGCTGACGCTGGTGCACACCACGTACTTCGGCGCGGCGTTGTTGTTCTGCACCGGCCTGCTCGGCGGTATCGTGATGATTGCCATCTTCACCTGGATCCAGCAGCGCGTCTCGCAGGCGATGATGGGGCGCGCCATGAGCATCCTGATGTTCTCGTTCATGGGCCTCGGCCCGCTCTCCGCGGCGGTCGCCGGTGCACTGCTGAAGGTGATCTCGCTGACCGCGCTGTTCGGCATCGCCGGCTTCACCCTCACCGTGATCGCGCTGTGCTGCCTCGCCAGTCCCCAGATGCGGAGCATCCGGGCGATGCAGCCGGAGGCGGGAACGGCATAGCTACGCACGGTTGCGAAGCATCCGCCGGCCCTGCATCAGCGCGGCGGCGTGCAGCATCAGGAACAACGGCACGAGGAACACGGGCACGAGCAGCAAGGGCAATGTCGCCATGGGCGCGGTGCTGATGGCGCCCGGGGCCGCGATGGCCATCGAACCGCCGAGACCGAGGGCGACGACAAGGTCGAGGATGCCCAGCCAGTTCCAGCGGATGAATGCGGCGCCAACGGCGAAGTCCGGATGACGTGCAAGGCCGAGGATCATCCAGGGCGCGGCAAGGCCGACGGCCATGTCTCCCAGGCCGGCGGGCAGCGCGAATGAACCCGGCAGCACCTTGTACGCATACAGAAAAAGGAAGCCCAGCCCTGCGAACCGCCATGCCTGCATCCCTGAGATCAGGCGCAGGTCGAGCGAAAGAACGAAATCGCGGAACGACCGCGACAGCCGCAGCCACGCGAAGAACAGCAGCAGCGGCGCCGTGAAGCCGATCGCCATGGCGACGGGCGGTGCGCCCGGGCGTCCGAGGAAGGCGCCTTTGGCGCCGAGCGTCACGACCAGCACGAACCAGATGGCGAGAACGAGGATGATGGTGCGGCCGATACCGCGCGATGCGGTGGAACCGGGCGGGGACGGAATGACTGTCGTTGACATGGCGATGCTCCAGTGACTTGCATTTTGCAAGTGAGTGGCAACCGTAGCATACTGACTTGCAATTCGCAAGTTACCAAAATCCAACATGAGCACCACAAAAACTTTCGCGCGCTCACCCTGTGCGGTCGCCAATTCGCTCGACCTCGTGGGCGACAAATGGTCGCTGCTCGTGGTGCGGGATTTGTTCTACGGCAAGCGCACCTACGGCGAACTTGCGGATTCGCCGGAACACATCCCGACCAACATCCTCGCGGATCGCCTCAAGCGGCTCGAAGCGGCCGGCATCATCAGCAGCACGCCTTACCAGCAGCGCCCGGTGCGGTACGCCTATGCGCTTACGCCCAAGGG
>DATCSF010000081.1:0-2035 GCA_036568625.1 Rhodanobacteraceae bacterium
ACTTTGGGCTGGCGCGGCGCATGAGGATGGACAGCACACTGACCGGCGTCGACGCACTGATCGGCACGCCGCGTTACGTCGCGCCGGAAGTGCTCACCACCGTCGGCGCGGACCTCACCGCCGCCGCCGACGTGTACGGACTTGGTGCAATCCTCTACGAACTGCTGACCGGCCAGACGCCGTTCGCGGAATTGACGCCGCTGCAGATTCTGCAGCAGGTCGCCACACGGCGACCGACTGCACCGCGCCGCATCAATGCGAAGATTCCCGCCAAACTCGAAACGATCTGTTTGCGCTGCCTGGAAAAGCGCCCGGGCGACCGCTACCCCTCGGCTGCAGCGTTCGCCGAGGCACTGGAACGATGGCAACGCGGCTCGCCCTCGCGTCTGGGCCGCCGCCTGCAAGCGCTGACCCAAGGCGCATTACCTTCCCGGCGGCGCGCATGGGCCTGGGGGACGCTGGCGTCGCTGATCGTCGCGGCCGTTGCGGCGACGCTGGTATTCGAACACTACGCGGAATACTGGTCGACGCCCGATCCCCGCGTCGCCACGCGCACGCTCGCCGTGCTGCCGGCGGACCTGCCGCACCCGTCACCCACCGAACTGGCTGCCGCGCGCACCCTCTCGAGCAAGCTGCAAGGCACGCGTGCACTAAACGTTCTGCCGTTCGACGCGGTACTGAGACAAGCGCAGGAAAGGGGTTTCCCGCAAAGCGCCGTGCAGCGCGGCGGGAAGCTCGGCGCATTCGTGCAGGTGAAAGTGCACGCCGGAAGCGCTAGCCCATCTTTGCGCGCGCGGGCGGTAGACGGGTTGCGCCAGGAAATCCTCTGGCAAGGCACCGCGGCAAACGTCGGCAATCTCGTCGAACGGCTGCGTTCCGTGCTGGAAAGCAGGCGCCGGCATCCGCCGCCTGAAGCGCAGGTGCCGCGCGAGGCGCTGGCTGCGGACCTGCGCGGTGCCGAGCTTTTTCACCGTTTCGAATCGGGAGCCAACGACGCCGCGATCGAAGCGTTCCAGCAGGCGATCGCGGCAGACCCGAAATTCGCACTGGCGCACGCGGATCTCTCCGCGGCCTACACCCAGCGGGCCAAGCGTTTCGGTGGCGCGGCGTTCTGGAACGACACGGCCATTCAGGAGGCCGAGCGGGCCATCAATCTCGATCCTTCCCTGGCTGCCGGCTGGGACAGCCTTGCACTCGCCTACTACTACCGCGGCTGGTCGAAACGCGCGACCGCCACCTACCGGCGCGCCGGCGCATTGGGAGCACCGGCAGACCGCATGCTCGCGCTGCTCGCCTACGGAAGCGGCCATTTCGACGAAAGCTTCCGCTTGATTCATAAGGATCAGGAGTTTTCTGCGCGCGGCGCGGACGGGTTCTACTGGATCGCCCAGCCTTTGATCGCGGCGGGCGAGATCGACGCGGGCGAACGCTGGATGCGCATCGCGATCGCGGCCGAAAACGACGCCGACAAGCGGCAGTTGATGGAGGCCGAGATCGTGCGCTATCGCGGCGATTTCGCGCGTTGCCGGAAGCTGGCCGAACCGCTGGATCCGGACCTGGTTTCCGGCGGCACCGCCTCGGCGAATGACTACGCGCGCATCTGCGCCGAGCAGCAGCACGACTGGGCCGGCGCGCTGGCGTTGCTGCAACACGAGATCCTGCACTACGCGCAAGGGACCGGGGACCTTTATCTCGATGATCCATTACTGGAGCAGGCGGTCCTGTTTCGGCAACTCGGCCGGAACGCGGAAGCCGCTCCGTTGATTGCCGCGGCCAGGCGCAAGGAGCAGGCCGCGATCGACGGCGGCCAGGAGCACTTCGGTCCGTATCTGCGCATGGCAGCGATCCTGCGCCTGGAGGGTGATCAGGACGGCGCATATCGCATGCTCGACACAGCGACCGCGCATGGCTTGACCAGCAATACCCGCACCGACGGCTATTACGAATTCCTTCCATTCCACGGCGATGCGCGTTTCGCCGCATGGCAAAAGGCCTCGCGCGTCGAGGTGGCGACGAGGCGCCAGCGCATCGAGGC
>DATCSF010000082.1:0-5821 GCA_036568625.1 Rhodanobacteraceae bacterium
GATCTGCACCGCGTAGGTGTCGAAATCGACCATCGCCGCGGGGTTGTTCATGACCACCGAGGCATCGGTGCCGGCGGCTTCGCGCCCGGCATAGGCGCGACCCAGCGCCTGCACGGTGTTCTCGCTGATCTGGAAGCCGGATGCAGACGCGGCCGGACTCACCAGCGCGCCGGCCACCGCGGCCGCCATGGCGGCAAGGGTCAAGCCAATGAACCCCGGCGCGGTCATGGAATGCTTGCTCATCGCTCAATCTCCAGTGTGGGGTTGGAGGTCTGGCGGCCCCGGAGAAGGCGCCGCGTGGATATTTCATACGCTTGTATGAATTGCACTGGGCGGACTATGGCAGTTTGCCAAGACCGGTGCAAGTACGTTCGTCAAGTACCGGGCAGATCGGGCCAAAGGAGCGTGCGGCCTTTGAAAGTAGCCCGCTTTTTTGACGAGTCGCGCAGGCGGTCGCGGTCATGCCGCGGGCGCAGCGCCGGGCCGGCCACCGCCCGACGGCAAGTGCGCGTATCGCTCCCGCACCCGCACGCGACCTGCAATGGATGCGCAAGCGCTGTCGCACATCCGCGCGGCGCAGGGCCACGAACGATCCCTCGCGCAAACGTGTTGTGGTTGATACATCCGTGTTCCCTATACTTGGGCATCCTTCGCAACCGCTTTGTCATGCCAAAAGCCAAGCCCCGTCGCCGGCCGCCGCTTTCGAAGTCGCTGCCCTGTTTCCTGCCTTCGCTGATCGCGGTACTGCTCGCGATCTGGATTCCGTCCTCCTGGGAGCGCTACTCCCTGGTGCTGCTGCTGGTCGGCGCCTCGCTGTCGATGGCGGCGGTGTGCCATGCGATCGGCTTCGGCTGCGAATCCTCATTCACGCGCATCGTGTTCCGGCGCGGACCGCCACACCTGATCGCACTGGCGCTCCACACTGCGGTGGTGTTCCTGCTGGTGGCGTGGCCGCTGATGGCGCTTTCGCAGGCGCCGTCCATGGCGGCGTCGCTCGGTCTTGCCATCGCCCTGGTCATCGCGCTGGTGGTGTTGTGGCGCCTGTGGCCGGTTTTCGGGCTGGTGTTCGAGTGGGACGATGCGTTTCCCGCGGGCGCGGAACATTCGTGGATCACCGCCGCGCTGGCGCGCAGCATCACCTTCGCCCGCCACCTGACGCGCGGACGCGACTTGTTCGTCACGCACTTCCTGCCGGCCTCGCTGGCGCAACTCGCGATCGCCTTCGGCGCGTTGAGTCTCGCCGGACTCGGTGCCGGCTTCCCCGACGAAATCCGCACCGCCGCGCTGTTCCTGTTCGCCGTGGTGGTGTTGCCGGTGTGTTCGCTGATCGTCGCCGACCGCACGCTGCGGCTGCTGTTCGGCAGACGCGGCCAGCATATCCCGCCACCGCCGGTAGAGCCGCCGCCGTCGCGCACGCCGGATGTGGAGTCCGATGCCGCGGAGCCCGCCGCCGGCGAATTCAGCGGTGCAACCCATCGCGATGGACCCACCTCGCACGCCGCCTCGCAGGCACCCGCCGAACCCGCGCTGCCGCAAGCCACCCTCGACGAAGGTCTGCTCGCTGCCGCGCGTGCAGGCGATCCCGTGGGTGCGAACGGGTGGCTCGCACGCGGTGCGAATCCCGATGCTGCGCCGCCCGCGGGTGCACGCGACCAGCGTTCCGCACTGGTGCTCGCCGCCGAGTTGCCGGATACGCAGTTGTTGCGCACGCTGATCGGCAAGGGTGCACACGTGAACCTTTCGCATGCGGGCTTGACGCCGCTGCTGGCGGCAACGCGTTCGTGCAGCCACGGTCGTCCGGAAACGGTCACGACGCTGGTCGCCAATGGCGCCGATCCCGCGGTCGCCGATGCCGACGGCAATACGCCGCTGCATCATGCGGCGTTGTGCGCGGAACCCGCGGTCGCGGCCATCCTGGTCGACGCGCAGGCGCCACTGGAGGCGCGCAACCGCAACCTGGCAACGCCGCTCGCCGTCGCGGCGGGCGCCGCGAACTGGCCGCTGCTGCGTTTTCTCGTCGAACACGGCGCGCAAGTCGACGCCGCGATGCCGGCAGCGGCCGGCATCGCCGACGACGATCCCGAAGGCGTGCAGACCCTGCTGAAACACAGGGCGCACGCGAACGCCGTGGACGCACTGGGCGCGAGTGCGCTCATCCACGCCGCGCGCGAGAACCACGTCGCCATCGCACGTACGTTGCTGGATGCCGGCGCCGACGCCGCACTCGCCGACCGCTACGGCACCACCCCTTTGATGGAAGCCGCGCGTGCGGGCGCTACCGGCATCGTGAGCGTGCTGGCGCAAAAAAATCCCGATGTACACGTCGCCGACCAGCACGGCCGCACCGCGCTGACCCTGGCCTGCCAGTCGCCGCGCGCCAACGCCGATTGCCTGCGTGCGTTGTTGGCGCTGGGCGCCGATCCGCAACGCAAGGGCGGCGACGGCCGCAGCGCGATCGACCAGGCCTCCGCGGCGGGCCGGTGGGATCTGGTTGCGCTGCTGGACCCGGACGCGCCGCTGCCGGCGAGCCATGCCCAGGCCAGCCAGCCCGAGGCCGGCGCGGATACGCCGTCGCACCTGCTGGACGCGCTGCGCTTCGCCCACTGGCACGTGGTCGCGCGCTTCGCCGAACGCGCGCGAATCTGGCCCGAAACCGAACTCGCGGCGCTGTACCTCGACCTCGCCGACCACGCCGATGCCGCGCCGCGCGCGTGGCTGCTGGAGCACGGGCTTGCCGCCGAAGCGCGTCTCGACGATGGCGCCCGCTTGTTCGACGCGCTGCTGGATCGACTGCCCGGGTCGTGCGCCGCGGTGCGTCAACTGCTGGAGGCCGGCGCAACACCCGCCGGCGCCGGACGCTTCGCCCGCGCCTTGGCGCGCCTCGGGGAGGGCAGCAACGACGCCCTGTTCGCGCTTTCACTGCTGGAACGCGGCGCCGACCTGTTCGGCGCGGACGCCGACGGCCGCACGCCGCTGCACCACGCCAGCCGGCCGGGGCTGCTGCCGGTGCTGGATGCGCTGCTGGCACGCGGCGTCGATCCGAACGCGCGCGACCGTGCCGGCGCGACGCCGTTGCACGCGGCGCTGGACGGCCAGCCGGGCGCCGCGCTGCCGCTGGTGAAAACGCTGATCGCGCACGGCGCTGATCCCGAAAGCCCTGCGGCCAGCGGCGAAACGCCGCTGGGACTCGCGCTGGCGCGCGGCGCGACACAACTCGAATACTGGTTGCGCTGGAACGGCTGGGCGCTGCCCAAGCGCCCCTTGCGCGACTCGGACCTGCCCGCTGCCGCGGCCGATGCCGACGCGGTGGCGCGGCTGCTGGAATTGGGCCTGCCCGCCGATGCGCGCGACGAACGCGGTGCCACCGCGCTGCTCCGCGCAAGCGGCGCGGGCGCGCTGCAAAGCGTGCAACGGCTGCTGGCCGCGCACGCCGATCCGAAGCTCACCGTCAATACGGGCGCGTCGCCGCTTTCCGCTGCCGTCAGCGCGCGTCATGCCGACAGCGTGCGCGCGCTGGTGTCCGCGGGCGTGCCGATCGATCAGCGTCACACCGACGACGTCACCGCATTGATGATCGCGGCGGCACTCGGCCATCCCGAGATGGTCGCCAGCCTGCGCGAACTCGGCGCGAACGCGGCGCTCGCCGATGCGCGCGGCAATACCGCGCTGCACGCCGCCGCACGGTTCTGCTTCGACAGCCGCGACAGCCTGCGTTGCCGCAGACTGCTGGACGCGCTACTCGCCGAAAACCCCTCCATCAACGTCGCCGATCGCCGCGGCGCGACGCCGCTGCTGATGCTGCTGGGTGTGCACGTGAAGCCGGGCGCGGAATGCGACGGCACACACCTCGGCGCACTGGTTCCGGTGCTGCTGGATGCCGGTGCCGCGATAGCTCACGCCGACGAGCACGGCGTCACCGCGCTGCACGCCTGCGCGATGCACGCGCTGTTCGAACCGGCGCGCGTGCTGCTGGCGCGCGGCGCCGATCGCGGCGCGCGCGACTGCATGCAACGCACGCCCGCGGAAGTCGCGCGGGTACTGGGTTACGTGGACCTGGCGCTGGAACTGACGCCGCGCCGCAGCGCACCGCTCAACGCACAGGTGGTGACGCCGCTGATGACGCATCCGGAGTAGCTGCCGACGCTTGCACCCGCGCCGCGGTGTCGGCCTCGAACAGGCCCTGCAATTCCGCGTAGGCCTCGCGCGTGGTCTGGCGCAGCGCCACGTCGTCGTCATACACGAGGTGCTGGTCGTGCAGCAGCTTCTCGTCGTGCTCCCGGAACAGCGCCACGATCGCACGCGCCTGTTCCTCATCCATGCCCAGCGCCTTCAGCGTCAGCCGCGCCATCTTCAGGCTGGAATGGAATGTTTCGCGCACCACGTCGTCGGGGTCGCTGGTGAGATCCATCAGGCGAAATGCGTGCTGGCGGTTGCGCGCACGCGCGATGATCTTCAAATGCGGGAATATTCGGCGCACGATCCGCGCGGTGCGCACGTTGGCGGCCGGATCGTCGGTCGCCAACACGAACACCTCGGCCTTGCCGGCGCCCGCCGCGCGCAGCATCTCGGCGCGGGTCGGATCGCCGAAATAGATCTCGGTGCCCTGGAAGCGCCTGGACAGATCGACCTGCTCGACGGAACTTTCCAGCGCGACGAACGGGATGTTGCGGGCACGCAGCAGGCGCCCCACGATCTGGCCCACGCGCCCGAAGCCCGCGATGATCACGCGCGGCGTGCCGGCCTCGATGCGGTCGAATTCACGCTCGGGCCTGCGCCGCTCGGGCAGCCGCGCCGCGGCCAGCACCAGCAGCGGCACCGCGGCCATGCCCAGCGTGACCACCAGCACCAGCAACTGGTGTTGTGCGCGGGTCAGTATGTCGTTTCGCGCCGCCAGCTTGAATACCACGAACGCGAATTCGCCGCCGCCCGCCAGCAGGGCCGCCAGCTTGATCGTATCCATGCCCTGCATGCGCGGACTCAGGCGCCCGACCGCGGCCAGCACCGGCGCCTTGCAGGCCAGCAGCAACACCACCAGTCCGGCCACGGTCCAGGGATGCAGCGTCAGCAGCTTCAGGTTCACGCCCATCCCGACCGTGATGAAGAACAGCCCCAGCAACAGACCTTCGAATGGTGCGATATTGGATTCGAGTTCATGGCGATATTCCGAGTCGGCCAGCAGCACGCCCGCGAGGAACGTGCCCAGCGCCATCGAGATGCCGGCCAGTTGCATCAGCCACGCGGTGCCGATCACCACCAGCAGTGCGGTGGCGGTCGAAACTTCGATCAACTGCGTCTTGGCAACCGCGCGGAACACCGGCCGCAACGCGTAGCGCCCTCCCACCACCACCACCGCGATCACGCCGGCGACGCGCAAGGACGATAGCCACAGCGGCTGCGTGACGTGCGGTGCGCCGTGCTCGGCCAGCAGCGGGATCGCCGCGATCAGCGGGATCGCCGCCAGGTCCTGGAACAACAGGATCGCGAACACCTGCCGGCCATGTGCGCTTTGCAATTCGCGCCGCTCGGCCAGGATCTGCAGGCCGAACGCCGTCGATGAAAACGCAAGGCCCAGGCCCACCACGGCCGCGGCAACGGGGTCCAGGTGAAACCCATACGCCGCGATCAGGCCGATCACCAGCGCCGAACCGCACACCTGTGCTGCGCCTGCCCCGAACACCTGGTGCCGCATCACCCACAGGCGTTGCGGGGAAAGTTCCAGCCCGATCACGAACAGCAGCAGCGCGACGCCGAATTCGGAAATGCCGGAAATCGCGTCCGGATTGCGCACCCAGGAGAGCCCGTAAGGCCCGATCACCACGCC
>DATCSF010000083.1:0-6497 GCA_036568625.1 Rhodanobacteraceae bacterium
CGCCGTGGTACCACGCGATCACCAGCACGAAGACAAAACCGATCGCCAAAGCGAGGATCAGCAGCTTCTCCACCTGGTCCGGCCAGCCGAAGCGCTGCGCGATGACATCCAGCACCTGGATCAGCGCGAACGCCGCGGCGATGTACGCCAGTGCCCACTGCACCAGCTTGCGTTGCTTCAGGCGGGCGAAGAGTTCATCCATGCGTGTTTTCTGCCGGTGTGTACGGCAGTCCCATCTTCTTCAGCGCCGCCTTGAACCGCGGATCGTTGCGGACCGGATCGAATGCCGGAAACCACAGCAATTGCTGGATCGCACCGTTGCCGTGGGTGGCGTAATCCTCGAGGGCGGCCAGGGCGCGATCGCGTTCACCAAGCTGCACAAGGAAGAACGCATGCAGAATCGCATCGCGCTTCAGGCCCGAATTGCCCGGCAACGTTTCCAGGCTGTGCACCGCCTGGGCGCGCAGGGCCGGATCGGCGATGCCGCGGATCACCTGCACCGTGGCTTCCGGATCGGTGCCATTCAGCATCGCTGCCGCGCGAGCCTGCGCTTCCGCTTCCGGATAGCGATGCAGATTGAGATAGATCAATGCCGCGGAGCGGTGCACGTACAGGCTCTCGGGATGCGCATCCAGGATGGCCTTGATCCGTGCAGCAGCCGTGGCGGCATCGTCGTGGTGCAGGATCAATCTCAACTGCACGCGGATCGCGCCATTGATCCCCGACAGAGGATCACGCTGCAATGCGCGATCGTACTGCACCAGCGCAGGCTCGAGCTGACCGACTCCTTCCAGGAACTGGCCGTACTGGTTCAGCGCTTCCGCATCACCTGGCGCCAGCGCGAGCGCGCGCCGGAATGCACCGTCGGCATCCGCCCAGCGCATCTGATCCATGTACACCATGCCTTGCGCGACATACGCCAACGCGACTTCCGGATTCGCCGTGAGCGCGCGTTGCGCAGATTCCAGCGAATCCGCATTGGCGGTTTGCATCGCGGTGGGCCCATACGCCGGCAACAGTGCCTGCGCTTCAGCCAGCGCGGCCCATGCCTGCGCATAGTTCGGATCAATCGTCACGGCCTGCCGGAACGCGCCCACCGCTTCGCTCACCGAGCGCGCGGCCAGCAACGTCAACCCGCGCAGGTAGAAGTCGTGTGCGCGCGGGTCGGTCGTCTTCTGCGCGACCAGCGATTGGCCATTGCCAACCGCCAACTGCACCTGCAGCTTGTCGGCGATCGCCTTGGATATTTCATCCTCGACCGCGAAGATGCTGGTGAGCTTGCGGTCGTATTTTTCCGACCACAGGTGATAACCGCTGCGGGTATCTATCAACTGCGCGGTGATGCGCACCTCGTCGCCGGATTGCTGCACGCTGCCTTCCAGCACCGTCGCGACATCCAGCACTTCGCCGACCTTGCGCAGGTCCTCGGCCTTGCCCTTGAAGGCGAATGCGGACGTGCGCGCGGCGACTTTCAGGTTCGGCACCTGCGCCAGCGCATCCAGGATTTCCTCGGTGATGCCGTCACTGAAGTAATCATTCTTCGGATCGCCGCTCATGTTGACGAACGGCAGCACCGCGACGGATTTGGCGGGGATGGGGCTGGCTTGTGCATGGATGGGTACGGAAGCAGCAACGCGTAGCCCGGATGAAGTCGCCCCGGCGACGGAATCCGGGGTAATCGTTCCCGGATTTCGCTGCGCTGCATACGGGCTAGCCGTCGCCGGAGTGGCGCGCTCAAACCGCCACAGCAAGCCGCCGCCGATGGCGAGCAACAAGGCGAGAATCACGATTTCGGTGCCGCTGACTCTCTGCGCGCCGCGCTCGCCGTGGTACCACGCGATTACCAGCACGAAGACGAACCCGATCGCCAAAGCGAGGATCAGCAGCTTTTCGACTTGGTCCGGCCACGCAAACCGCTGCGCGACGATGTCCACGAGTTGCAGCAGCGCAAACGCAAATGCGATGTACGCCAGCGCCCACTGCACCAGCTTGCGTTGCTTGAGGCGGATCAGGAACTCAGTCATCAACGGACTCTCTCATTCTCGTCATTCCGGGGCACTCCGCAGGAGCGAACCCGGACAAATTCGTCTGGAACGAATTTGAACAACCCAAGGTTGGCCCGCAGGGAAAAGTCCATGGATGGACTTTGTAATCCAGCTTTTTCGATCACATTGAAACCAAAAACTGGATTCCGGGTTCTGCGCTGCGCGCAGCCGCGGAATGACGGCAAGGGAGGTCGCGCGCACACCATCATTGACTCGCCCCGGCCGAAGCCGCTGCTGGCGCGGGTTCGTCTTTCGCGTACTTTTTCAACAACGCCTGAAAACGCGGGTCATGTCGGATCGGATCCCAGGACGGATCGAGCCACAACAACGCGGGCGAGCTGTAGATCCAGCTGCCGTTGGTCGCGAATGTCTTGACGAGCAGCGGCACGGCCAGGTCCGCGCGCCCCGCCCTGGCGTACAACTGCGCGTTGCTCACGATGATGCCGGGGGTGAAGAACCGATCGCCGGAGCGGCTGGCCACCGACTGCGAGGTGGCGATGGCGGCGAACGCGGCACGGGTCTGGCCCAGACCCAGCTCGGCCTCGGCGATGTGATTCCAGACAAAAGCCTGCTTGATCGGGGCGCCGGCAAGCGCGGACAGGCGCGCGCGCGATTGCGCCAAGGCTTGCGCAAAAAGAGCGCGCGCTTGCGCGGCATCGCCTGCCCATTGATGAAGATTGGCTTCCAGCAAAGCCTTGGGTCCAACCTGATAATTGAAGGCGGCCGGCGTATCCGGGGTGCCCGCGATCAGCGTCAGCGCTTCCCGATACTTGCGCTGGTAGGTCAGCAACTGCGCACGCCACACGAGCAATTGCGGCTGGTCGCCTTGTGCCGCGGCCAGCGCGCGCGCCGCATCGCCACTGCTCATCAGAATATTCGTGGAATTGCCGGACTTCGTTTGCACGCTTTCGGGGTCGAGATCGAGCGCCCGCTGGAACAACGGTGCGGCCTGTGCATATCGCGATACCGCCGAGAAGGTTTCGCCGAGCGAATTGAGCAGGGAGATATTGCGTGGGTCGAGCTCAAGCGCCCGGGTCAATGCAGCGATCGCCGCCGCAAAGTCACCTTGCCGGCGCAACACGAAACCCTTCCCGCTCAACGCATCGGCATCATTGGGGCGCAAGACAAGCGCCGCATCGAATGCCTGCAGCGCCTTGGCGAAATCGCCACGGCCCCAGTAAGCGCTGTAACCGATCGCCACTTGCGCGGCGACCAGACGAGGCTGCTGCGCCAGCGCCTGCTCTGCCTCCGCCTGGGCGTCCGCGATGAGCCGGCGGACATCGTTCTCGCCGCTTCCGAACCACACGGCGCCGCTCTCGGCAAAGGAAAGCCGCGCCCGTGCGAGCGCGAAACCGGGATCCTTCGCCAGCGCCTGTCGGTAAATGGGGATCGCGCGGCGGAAGGATGTGGAATCGTAGTCCGCGTTGCCCTGACGAGCGAAATATTCGGCGCGCAGGAACAAGTCGTTCGCCGCCGCGTCGCTGCTCATCGCGGTGGCAAGCTGCGCGGTTTCTTTCGGCGTCAATTTCGCCTGCAACGCATCGGCCACTTGCTGCGCGACTTCGCCTTCCACACCGAAAATGTTGTCCAGCGTACGCGTGTAACTGTCGGCCCAGATGTGGCTGTCGCTGCTCGCGTTGATCAACTGCACGTTGATGAGCACTTGGTTGCCGGCTTTCTGCACGCTGCCTTCCAGGATCGTCGCCACGCCCAGTTGCTGCGCGATGGTTTTCAGATTGTCCGGATGGCTCTGGTACTTCGCGGTCGAGGTGCGCGAAATGACCTTCAGGTCGCCGATGTCGGCGAGCTTGGTGAGGATCAGATCCTGCATGCCGTCCGCGAAGTACGCATTGCCTTTGTCCTCGCTCAGGTTCTCGAACGGCAGCACCGCGATGGACTTGGAAGGAATCGCGGCCGCGACGGATGTCGATGGGGTTTGCGCCACGGACGGATGCCGGGAAGATACCGAAGGAACTGCCGTCGCGACTGTCTGCTTGTGCGGTTGCGGTACGCGAGCAAACTGCCACAACAACCCGCCGCCGATCGCCAGCACCAGCGCGATCAGCAACAGCTCTGCGCCGGATACGCGCTGCCTGCCCTTCTCGCCGTGATACCACGCCAGCACCAAGGTGACCACGAAGCCCAGCGCGACCGCCGCGAACGCAACCTGCATCACCCGGTGCGGCCAGTCGTAGCTGTCCGCCGCAAGACCGAGCGCCTGCAGCGCCGCCCACCCGGCCGCGAGGTAGGCCAGCGCCCATTGCACCAGCTTGCGCTGCTTCAGGCGTGCCAGGAACCCGGTCGCGGTTTCGTTCATGGTGTAGTCGCCGCTGCGGGAGGGAATGTTGCGGAAGCCGCGGGTTGCGCGGCGACTGGGGCGGGCGCGGGGATGCCGAGCTTGTGGCACAGCGCCGCCATACGCGGATCTTTTCGTAGCGCCGGAACCAGCCAAGGCAGTTCGTACAGCGATGCGACGCCCGGATCGCGCGTCGCGACCGCGCGATCCAGCCACACGAATGCATTGTCGGCATCACCCCGCATCGCATAGACCATCGCCATGAAGGTGGGGAAGCTGGAATCCCGCCGGATCATCTCGTCGAGTTGCTGCTGTCCGCGCGCAGCATCGCCTTGCGCGAAGTATGTTGAAGCCAGCGCCCAGCGGCGAGCCTCGGGCTGTGGCTCGGCCTCGGCCGCCGCCATCGCTGCGGCAAGGTGATGCTGCTGGATGTAAACCGTTGCAAGCATGGCCTGGGCCGCCTCCATCGTCGGTTGCAGTTCGATGGCGCGCTTCAGCTCGGCTTCGGCTCCGCCATACCGGCCCGCAGCCATCAGAAACTGGCCCGTGTAGAAGTGGAATGACGCATTCAGCGGTTCCATCACCAGTACCTTGCGCATCATGCCGATCGCTTCGTCCAGGCGACCAAGGCAAGCTGTCACGTCGGCAAGCTGGTAGAGCGTTTCCGCATTGGAAGGATCGAGTGCGACGGCCTTCTTCAAGGTCGGCTCGGCAGCCGCGTAATCGAAATCCGACCACGCCTGGTTGATGCCGAGCGCGCCAAGCGCCAGCGCCGATTGCGGCGCGAGTTCCACCGCCTTGTGCGCATTGGCGCGCGCCTGCACGCTGGTGACTTTGCGCTCGTCGGTGCGAGCCTCCCAATCGATGAACCATTGCTGCGCGATTGCCAGCCGCGCGTAGGCCAGCGCGTAATCCGAATCGAGCTTGATCGCCTTCTGGTAGTAATCAACGGCCTTGAAATAATCGGCGCGGTTGCGACGCTCGGCATACCAGCGGCCCTGCAGCATCGCGTCGTACGCGGCCAGATTGCCGCTGGGCGGTTTGTCGGTGGCCGCGACCGCGCCGCCGAAAACACTGGCCTTCAACGCATTCGCGACCGAGGTCGCAATGTCGCTCTCCACCGCGAATACGTCTTTCAATTGGCGATCGTAGGTCTGCGACCACAACTGGCTGCCATCGGAGGCCTTGATCAGGGAGGCGACGATGCGCACCTCGTTGCCCTGTTTGCGGACCGTGCCCTCCAGCAAGGTCGCAACGCCGAGTTTCGCGCCGATGCCGGCGGTGTCGTCCTGTGCACGGCCGCGAAACTGGAAGGAGGAATTGCGGCCGATCACCTTCAGCGCGCGCACCTGGCCGAGCGCGGAAATCAATTCTTCCGACAACCCGTCGGAAAAATAATCCTGCGACGCATCGCCGCTCTCGTTCAACAGCGGCAGCACCGCAATGGATTTCAGTGAAGCGCTCGACGAACCCGAACCGGCATCGTTCGACAAGCCCGCGCCTTTGCGCCACACGAAAGTGTTCGTGAGCAGCAAGACCACGGCGATGACAAGAACCGCGATGATCCACTTGTCCAGCTTGCGGCCGGTGGAATGCGCGATCGAATCATCCCCCGCGATTTCGCTCTCGCGCTTCAAACCCTGCGGGGTGAATTCGTAGAACCACGCGAACGCGATCCAGAACGGAAACCCGACAATGCCCGCAATCACGAACCAGCGCGCGATCCATTCGTAATCGCCGAACAGCGGCAGCAATTGCGCGAGTCCCTGCGCAAGCGCCCACACCGCGCCGGCGTACAACACGCCCGCGCGCAGCACGTTGCGGCGCTGGAGTTCGGCGAAGACGCTCACGGCTTCTGCTCCGCGAGTCCTAGTTCGATGAAAACCGCCGTCCAGTCCTGGCGGCGCAGGTGCACGATGACGTGACGCAGCATGGAATTATCTCCCTGCCGCAACAGCCGCGCGCGCGGGGTCGGGCGCCGCCCGTACGGCAAATTGCGGCTTGGCGCCCAGTGCGTCGAGCGCATCCTCGATGTTGCTTTTCAATCTGCCGACGTTAGCCGTGGCATTGACGGCAAAGCTGTACTGATAGCGCAGGGACGCGGCGACGCCCGGATTGCTGCGAAGTGCAGCGGCAACTGTCTTGAGGGCCGCGGG
>DATCSF010000084.1:0-9039 GCA_036568625.1 Rhodanobacteraceae bacterium
GATGTACTGGGTGTCCTGCTGCAGGTAGACCTGCGGCTGGGCGTTGTTCCACCACAACACCTTGTGCCAGCGGGTGGCGGTGTATTGGGTGAGCGCCGGGCTGGTGTAGGTCGCGCTGCCGGAAGTGAGGGTGGCGGTGTATTGCGGTTGGGCCTGCGGGGTGTAGGCCTGGGTGTTCTCGACGATGATGTCGGTGCGGACCGCTCCCACCGTACCGGGGGTGGCGCCGGCGTAGACGCGCACCGCGAAATAGACACGCAGATTCGGGTTGGCGGTGCCGTTGGCAGCTGTCACCGGACCGTTCACGACCCATGCACTGACCAGTGGACCGGAAAGCCAGACGTTGCACGTTCTGGACCATGGCCTGCATGCCTCCGCACCGTTTGCGGCCTGCAAAAGTGTGTGCGCACTGGCGGAATATGTCACGCCGCCGATGTCGAGCGACGCCTCGGCGTCATAGCCGGTTGCGAGCAACTGCGAAAGCGCGATCGGCGGACCTGTAAGCGGTGTCGGGCCCGTCGAAAGTGTCAGCGGCAGCTTCGCGCGGGCGGCCAGCGAAGGCGCCATCGCCGTCAGTACGGCATGCCGCAGGCTGCCATCCGGGTTCGTGGCCTTCGGATCGACTTGCAGCGCGACCGTACGACCACCCAAGGTCGCGGTGAGAGTCGCGCCCTTCGGCACGTCGCCGTCTTTGAAGACCTGCCCGAAGGTGACTGCGACGTTGCTCTGTGCCCGGGCAGACTGATTGACCAGCGTGTCCGTGACGATGGATGCGGCGTGCGCCGTACCCAAGAGCAGGCCCGTGATGACGATTGCCGGTGCGAGCCACCGCAGCCCGTTCCGATCCCGACGCGAAGTTCGGCTATGGACAATCATCGTCGTCGGCCACCCGTGATTTGGTCGCTACGATACACGCTACCGCGGTCCCATGCCGTCTGGAACGGCCGAACGTCAGTGGGTCGGGCGCCGCGAATACTCGGCGCACCGCGCCCGCTGGCGTGGCAAGCCTATACACTTCCGCCGATTCCGGAGCTCCCGTGCCCACCGCGTGCGTGTCAAAGGATGCGACGCGTGGGGGGATCGGGATGCCCCATGCAGGGCGGCGGCGCGCCTTCACGCAGGCGAATGCGGTACCTTGGGTGCGAACTGCGTAACGGCGCTGCCACAATCGCGACGCGCCCGTTCGGCAAGCGGCGGGCGCGCCCATTACCAACGTGCTCGCGCTCTCGCATTATCGAAGTCATGGCCGCCAAGAAGCTAAGCGTACGTAAGTCGCTCGTTTTTTCGCTCGCGCAAAAGTACACGACCTTCGTGTTCAATTTCGCGTCGATCGTGATCGTGAGCCGGTTGTTGACCCCGAAGGAGATCGGGATTTTCTCGGTTGCGGTAGGGCTCACGACGTTGGCCAACCTCCTGCGGACGTTCGGCATCAGCGATTACCTGGTGCAGGAGAAACACCTGACGGAGCAAATGATCCGGACCTCCTTCACGGTCAACCTGATCTTTGCCTGGATCCTGACAGTGATCATCTTCCTGGTGAGTTGGCCGGTTGGCGCATTCTTCGACGACGCCGGTGTGGGCCAGGTTCTGCGCGTGATGAGCGCATCCTTCATCCTGGTTCCATTTGGCATAACTGCCATGGCGCTGCTCAGACGCGATATGGCATTCGGCGTGCTGTACAAGATCAATACCAGCTCACAAGTCGTGAGCAGCCTGGCAACAATCGGCCTGGCGTATGCCGGATTCAGCTACATGAGCATGGCGTGGGCGTCGCTTGCATCGATGGCGGTGATGGTGCTTGGTTGTGCGATCTGGGCGCCCGAATACCGCGTGCGCGGGACGGGCTTGTCCGGATGGCGGAAAATCCTTCCGTTCGGCGCCAAGATGACCCTGTCGGACATTGCCACGCAGCTTGGCCAGCAGTCCGCGAACCTCGTGGTAGGCAAGATGCTCGGCCTTGCAGATGCTGGTTTTTATTCACGTGGTTATGGGGCCGTGAACATGTTCCGTGACAAGGTCGTTGCTGCGATCAGCGCGGTCGCCTACCCGGCATTTGCTGCGGAACATCGCGAAACCGGCATGGCGCCGCAATTGTTCCTGCGCTCGCTCGTGTACCTGACCGGAATAAGCTGGCCTTTTTTCGTGTTTTCTGCGCTGATGGCTTTTCCCATGATCCGCATCATGTTCGGCGACCAATGGGACGCAGCCGTCCCGTTGATGCGCTGGCTGTGTTGTGCGGCCATCATCGGTACCTTGATTTACCAGTGCAATCAGTTGTTCGTGGCGATCGGCCGGATCGGCGCCGCCACCATGGTTGAAATTCAGTATCAGCTTGCCCGGCTGATCATTGCCGTGATCGCGGCGTTGTGGAGCGTCGAGGCGGTGGCCGCGTCGCAAATCCTCGTCTACGTGATTGCGACCGTGCTTTATTACCGCAAGATCAGCGACTTTGACGCGCTGAAGGTACGCAAGTGTGCCAAGGCATTGGTACCGAGCGTGATTGCGACGCTGGGCGCGAGCGTCGCACCATCTGTCGTGCTGTTCTGGCCTGGTTTTCTCGCGCACCATCTTGTTTCCGGCCTCGTTGTCGCCGGATTCGGCGCTGCCGCTGGGTGGCTGCTGGCCATGCTTGCCGTGAAGCATCCTCTGGTGGAGGAGATGCAACGGGTGATCAGCCGCATGCGCGGGTACCTGGGGACCCTGCAACGGCGCCGAGGGGTTGGGTGACGGGCTTGGTCCGCGTTAGCGATGCGGGGACCAGGATTTGCCGACAGACCTCGTGCCACCGGAGCCAAATTGGCGTCAGAACGGTTCTCGTCCTTGTTCCGAGCGCGGCCTGAATGGAATCGCGCAGCCGGCTTTGACAGTATTTGCCGACTGATCGTCTGGCACGCACGCGGATTGCGCGCCCGGTTCGAGCCTCTGCTATCGTGTGCATTCGCCGCGTGCGGGTGCCGGATGCATTTGGCGGGCCCGCGCGAGCGTCACGGCTCACCAGGATGACGGCCTGCATGCACGCAAAGCTCAAGGGATTTATCAGCGAGCTTGTCCCGCCCATTGTCCTGCGCGGTGCGAATGCAATGATCGCGCCGAAACGCGGATCGAGCGGTTCGGCGGAGCAGCGTGGGGAGAAAGGCGCCGAGTGGTACGACGCCTCGTTCGACGCATCGGGAGACTGGTCCAGCCATTACACCGCGTCGGAATATTATTTCCTGTGGTCGGTGATCGCGGATCGAATCCAGACGGCTGGAGCCAGATCCATACTGGAAGTGGGTTGTGGTCCGGGGCAGCTCGCTAGCCTGATTCGGGACAAGGTGGGTTGCAAATACACCGGCTTCGATTTCAGCCAAAGGCGGATCGAGCACGCGCAGAAAGCTTATCCCGGCCTTTCGTTCGTCCAGCAGGACGCTTTTCAGACGGACCTCTTCACGACGTGCGACTACGATACCGTGGTGTGCACGGAATTTCTCGAACACGTCGAAGGGGACATGGTGATATTGGGGAAGATCAGGAAAGGATCGCGATTCTACGGCACCGTGCCCAACTTTCCGTTCGTCTCACACGTGCGCCATTTCCGGGATGAAAACGAGGTTCGGTTGAGGTACGCAAGTCGTTTCCAGAACTTGCGCGTGGACAGGTTTCTTGCCGACGCCAAGGGCAAGGTTTTCTACCTGCTGGACGGAGAAATATCGTGAATGGCGCCAGCCGTCGGGATGCCTTGCCGCGGAGCGTGCGTCAACCAGCAGACTTGTCTGATCCCATGGTTGCCGACGTGGGGTCAGGTCATGGTCGTGCCGGAATCCACCCCGGGAAGAATTTGGCTATCAACACGAAGCGGTCCGGGGCGGCTGGCGAAGTGAGCTGACGAGGCTCAAACAAGGGCTGTTCAACGGTTGATACGCGCTTCGCAGACCGCGGTGCCGTTGTCGATTACCAACGGTCCACCAGCGTGTACCTGAGACGCATCAGGCCGCTGCGCCAGCGGCTGCGGGGCGCTCCGCACGGATAGCCGAACTCTTCCAGCGCGGCGCCGGCAACCTCCTCGAACAAAACCTGGTCCGCCGCGCTCATCTCGCGTTGCCAGGACTGCACCTTGGCCGGGTCGGGCGGCCGTATTGAGCTCCCGTGAAACTTCAAGCTCGAATCGGGCATGTCCGCAGCGGCGTGCTTGTGATAGTCGAGCATGCTCGGTTCAAAGCGCTCGCCCAGGAATTCGCAGACACGGCGCAACACCGCCTCGGGCGCATGCACCAGGTCTTCGTATTTGACTTCGAGGTAGTACTGTGGGTCGAGCATCATCCCCATCTTGTGTGCCAGCATCACCCGCCAGCTCCAGTCCCGAGCGAGCTTGATCATGTTGCGTGACCCCCACTCGAGCCTGCGCAAGGAATTGGCGGCGCCGCGGCCGTCGCGCACGATGTGCACAAAGCGACAGCCGGGGAACAGTTTCCACAATACGTCGAGCTGGACGGCGTTGTCAGGGTCCTTGTCGCCCCACCTTTGTTTGCCCTTGGCGTCCGCGTACGTCTCGTAAATCGCGGCGACGAGTTCGCCGTAGCTGTGTGGGCACAGTGTGAGGACCGATGAGGGGTCCCGGACCAGTCCGCCCCTGCGCACGAACGGTTGCGCGGCGATATCCCCAAGCAGGCGCGTCACATTGACGGGATCATTGAGATCGCCATATTCCCCGAGCCGTTTGTGGAATTTCGGTATGAAGTCGGACTCGAACGGGATCGCGATGCGGGGGTGCGCGTTGAGCATCAGGCGCAGCATTGTCGTGCCCGAACGCGGCGCTCCCACGATGAATATGGGTTCGTTCCGCTCCTGCGTATCGTCCATCGACCTTGTCCCGGTTGGCCAGTACTAGTTCGAACGATTCTCTTTTCGTGCAAGCTTCAGTCCGTGGCCGATGCGTATCGGTTGCTTCACGAGATCCCACTCTCGCTCAGGTAGGAGGCGTCAGTTCACGGACAATGCTGCCGGGTTTTCCGCGCATGACGAGATTCCCTCCGGGAAATTCTGGTACAGCGTCGCGCCCGATTCGCTGCCGAATGCCGTGGCCACGGATAAACCCCGGGCACCGATTGGTACTATGCGGGATTCGCGACGCACCGCGAAATGGCATACCGTCGGATGGCCGAGCCGTCGTCGCACACGCAGCAGTGTAGTGCAGGCGGGCGGTGTGGGGGCGCCTTAGCAATGCTCTCTGGTGGCCCATAGGGCGCGTGCCCCGATGCTTCTTGGTTGCCTGTTTCCCCACCATGCAGGATCGCTACCCAATCGGACGTGCAACCGTGCACACATCCGCGGTGCCGGCGGTGGAATGCAGCCCGAGAATTTCCTCGAGGCGGCCCTCGTGGATCCACTGCCACGCCTTCCAGTGGAACAGTAGCTTCCAGGCGAGGTAATTGTCTTTCTGAGTGGAGTGGAGTGTTGCACGCATATCCGGATCGAGCCATGGGTCAGCTTCCTCGAGCAGGTGCCTGCCAAGAAAGCTCGAGCGAGGGAAGCGGGAATCCTGTTTGCATCCGGACAGGCGCGGATGTCGTGACTGGAAAGCGCACCATCCGACCCGCAGCCGTTCCACGCACCACGACCGGTCGTATCTCCCACCACGCATCAGTTCGCCGCCACTGAGGAATG
The DNA here is from genome assembly GCA_036568625.1 of Rhodanobacteraceae bacterium. Taxonomy (GTDB): domain Bacteria; phylum Pseudomonadota; class Gammaproteobacteria; order Xanthomonadales; family Rhodanobacteraceae; genus 66-474. The sequence continues at coordinate 5,644 of DATCSF010000084.1, forward strand.
GCGCCGCGAGTGCGCGCGGGTCCAGCTTTGCGAAAAGACTACGATAGAACCGGCCACCTTGTTTTTCACCGAACGGGATCGCCGCCGCGTGGGCGATGAAGTCCTTCGAAAGCCCGGGTATAAACGCGCGCGTACGGTTCGAATACACCTTGAGCGGGTTTATCGCTGCCCGGTTACGGCTGCGATTTTCGATCACGAAACGCGCAAGGCCGTGCATGTCATGCGGCAAACGCTCGAGTTCCACGCGCAGATCGTTCATGAATCCTTCGTGCATCGCGCCCGCGATTTCACGCCTGAACAAGCTTCGCGCGGCCTTCCAAATCGCACTCCCCGGCGCCCGAATTTCCTCCCGCAGGTAAGCATCGAACCCACCCACGGGCTGATGTAGCGGCATGAACGCGAACCCAGGAACCAATCCATCCCAGACCGCCCGGGTGTCGATCTGTGAGGCCACTTTGGCGATAAAAAGATCGAGACTGGGAAAGCCCGCATCGCTGGCCGCGAGGTAATAAAGGTACGCGCGCGAAGAGAAGAAATCCGCCGGAGGATGAACTTTTCGAGATGGCACGTTGCAGATCGCCGCCACCACCTCGGCCAACCGTCCGTCGGCATCTCCGTGTTCGTCATCATGTGCGACGATCAGTGCATCCACAGGGGTATGCGCGCGTTGGAGCAGCAACATAAGCAGCCGCGAATCAAAGCCCCCGCTCAGCAACACCGTGCCAGGGTCGCCAATCGCGAGGTAGCCACGGATGTCGCGCTCCAGCGCATCGAGGAAATCGTACGTCCGCCATGCGCCGGTCGGTTCCGGCCAGTGCCAGTAACGCCGGATTTCGAGCTGATCACAATTGGGATCGTAGGTCAGGATGCTGGCGGGCGGTGCGCGCCGCAGGCCGGCCACGAGGCTGCGTTCGCCGATCGGATGGCCGATTGATATAAAAGCTCCCCACGCGGCTAGGTCGGGATCACCCGGGATGGCCTTGGTTTCTGACACCAAAGTCAACTCGCCGTCGCCATGCCGCAGGTACAGCGGCTGCATGCCCAGGCAGTCGGTGGCGATCACCAGCATCTTGCGTTGCGCATCCCAGAACACACCCGTGAACGCGCCGTCGTACTGCGGGAATAGTCGCTCTGCGGCATCCGCGTCGACGATTTGCGTTGGGTCCGGCCCATTGATGGGCAGCCCGGTGAAAAAGCAGGCGTTGCCCTGTGGGGGCAATGGGCAACCACCAAGGTGACCGATTGCACCGCACGGGAGGTCGCGTTGATGGACATCCATGCCCGTGAGATTCTGGCGATGCAGCATTGCATCGACCTTGCCTGCGTCACGGGCGCCAACGTGAATCGCGAGTTTTTTTGCCCGGAAGGTGTCTGGTATCGCAGTCATGCCGTTCCGTTTGCTGCCGGTTTTTCAGGGAGGGCGCACCTGCACCCTTGGCAGCGTTCGAAGTGACCGTGGCACCAAAGCACGCACGCGCGCTGCGCTTGATCACGCATTCCCTGCCGGCGCACATCTCTGGAAGCTCCAGAATACCTTGGACATGGCAATCGGCATCGGGGCACGCGCGGGGTCAGGTCGGCGGCCAGTGCAGGCTGATCGTGAGGATCGCGATGACGCCCATCGCCCAGATGAATCCCGCCGACAACAGCACGCTTCGTGCCGATGTCTTCACGGTTCGCCATACGGCGTCGGTAACCAGAAGGCACAGCACCGAAAAAACCACGATCGCGAGCAACGGCCAGCCAATGTGCCCTTGCGACCACAGAAACGTGTTCATTGCGGCGCTCCGGCGGCGATAAGCGTCTCTCCCGCGCGTACGCGGACTCGAGGTTGCACGCAAAGGCAGAACCCTTCGGGCATTTCCAGTACCACCGTGCTTCCGAGCAGGATGCGCCCGAGCCGTTGGCCGCGCGTAAGCGTATCGCCCACCTTGGGCCACACTTCGATCCGGCGCGCCGCGAGGCTCGTGATCAGACGCACCGCGAGGATCCCGTATTCCCCGGTGTCCAGGAGAATGCGGGTTTGCACCGGGCAGTGCTTCTCACGCAGGAATGCGAAATCACGCCCTTCCCCGTCCATGAAACCGTCCCCGCTGGGCTCAATCGCAACCACTTTGCCCGTGGCCGGACTGCGCTGCACGTGCATATCCCAGAAGCTCAACGCGATCACGAAATACCGGATTCCCTCACGGACGTCGGCACTGGTGACGATGCCGTCGGCGGGAGCGACCAGCCCGGCCTCGGCCGGCGGCGTCCGTTCGGGATCGCGGTTGAAGAATTCAAGAAAGCGCGGGTGAAAACGGCCGGTACGCAGCCAACCGCGGATCTCCGGCTCGGGCCAGCGCCGTCTTGGCGAAAGGAAGGGGCGCAGCCATGGGGTCGGGTACGGAAAACGCGCAGCCCAAATCGCCACCAGCGTGGCCAGCAGCGCAAGGATCACTGTTTGCACGATCAGGATGACCATACCTCAAAGCGCCCCGGCGCGATTTCGGACCGGCGCAACTTGCGTTGCGTGTGTAGTTCGTTGAGCCGATTCTCCGACCAGCGCCTCGAGTTGATCCAGGTAGATGATGAGCGGCGAAACCCAAGGCACTACATGGCCACCGGACATCAGGCTCGCCAACATTTTGGCTCGTGGCGCGATGTTTTTCATTATGTGAGACGGCCTGCGCAGCAGGAATCTGCGTGCGGCCTCGCGCATGAAGTGCGCCCGCTGCCGGCGATCGTCGGAATGGGGTGCGATATTACGCGCATAGGGAATGTCCGCGAAACCGGGAAAGGCCCGCGCGATCACGTCGTCGTGGAAACGGTGGTCCAGCAGCATGCCGGACGGCAGCGAGACGAGGAAGTCGAACAGGTGGTGGTCGAGGTATGGCGCGTATACCGTCGATATCCCCTGCAACATGCTGAATGGGGCCAGAGCGACGCCGCGCCGGGTACGATTCCAGAAGCAGAATGAACCCAGCGGGTTCGGGTATTCGAGGTGTCTTCCCAATTCTCTTGCGAGCCTGCGTCTCGCGAGATCCGGATCGAGGCAGGCGCGCAGTCCGCCCTTGACCAGGCGGGTGATTCCCGCAAGGTTCGAGACATCCCGCGCGAACAGGGCGTTGCAGATCGCGTGGAGATTGCCCGAATGGAAGGTGGCATCAAGGCTCGCGGTCAGCAACTTGCTCTGTGAGAGCACATCTCCCCCGATGCCGTCGTATAAGCACTCGAACTGGCCGTCCAGGCGATCAGCCAGCGCTAAGTACCAGCCATGCGCGGTGGCGCAAAAATGTGTCTGCCGGTTCTTGCGTTCCTCCGCTGCGAAGGTCGACAGTCGCTGGGCGACGACCACGTGCGGCAACCCGAGCCTCGCGCACAGCATGGAGGCGATTCCGAAATCCTCGTTGGGGT
>DATCSF010000085.1:0-6014 GCA_036568625.1 Rhodanobacteraceae bacterium
GAAACGAAATGTCAAAACAATTGTCCCAACTGGAATCGGCGCTTCAATGAGGCCGTGGCGATATCGCCACGGAAACCGTACCCGCTCTGACCCGCTTCTGGCAACGCTTTCGCGCGCCGGCTGCGAGAGGTAGCCCGAACCTTGCATAGGAACAGGGTCGAACTTGGTTGGGCATCTTTGAATGTGTTTCAACTGCTGGATTGTCAAAGAACATTTTTCCACGAGCGCTGACTGGGCTTGATGCCATCACGGTACCGCTCGCGTAGCCGAGGCAAGTATCCCGCAAATTGGGCCTGGAATGAGTGGTCTTCACACTATGATGGGTTCGCGAGCAACAGGTTCGAATTTGTCGCCCAAGCTGATGACTCGTGGCTTGACCTTGTCGGCAGGCCCGACATCGATGATCAGCAATGCATCGACGCGGCTATTGATGACGCCGTCCAGCAACTGGATCATTTCGGCATGGCGGCGGCGGCTGAGCCGGCACTGGAATACCGAAAGCTGCAGCCACTCGCCGAAGCCTTTCATTAGTTTGAACACGCGGCGCCAGCGTTTGTCGTCGCGGATGTCGTAGGTGACCAGGTACACATGTTCGTCCATGGCTGTCTCACCGATTGCGATGTCAGCGGGTGGTGAAGTTGGGGTAGTCGTCCAGTTCGCCAAGCAAAAAACGTCCGAGCAGGCGTGCCTGCAGTTCCAGTAGCCGGCGGTAACTCAAGCGGTAGCCGAACAGGGGATGAGTGACTTCCTGCGACAGCCGGCGTTCGAAGGTGGCGATGAAACGCTTGCGACCATCCGGGGTGAGATTGACGCTTCCGGCTGCGCTGATGAAGTCGCTGGGGTGAACCTCGCCGTTGTTGATCACCAGCATCACCACGGAATCGGCGAGCAATGGTCGAAAGGGCTCCATCATGTCCAGGGCCAACGCTGGCCGGCCGTAACGCGGCTGATGGTAAAAGCCGCGGAATGGATCGAACCCGACCGCTTGCAGGGTTACCGTGAGCGTGCGTGCGAGCATGGTGTAGGCGAAGGACAGCATCGCGTTCACCGGGTCGGCTGGAGGCCGGCGGTTGCGTTGCGTGAAGTCGAATGACAACAGGGTTTCGTCTTCCGGTGTCGTGGGCTTGAGAGTGTTGCGCAACTGGCCGAAGTAGATGGCCGCGGCGTTGCCTTCGATGCCGAGCAACGTTTCCAGATTTCCGGCGCGCTCGGCCTGTTGCCGGGTGCGTTTCAGATCGGCGACGACCTGCTCGGGTTTATCGTCCGGTTTCCAGTTGCGGCGTAACTGGGTACGGCTGTTGGCGATCTTGGCGGCGACGAATCCGCGCGCCAGTCGCAGGCAAACGTGTTCGTCGAAACTGGCCCGATACTGCGCGGCGCGCAATTCCACGTTCTTGTGGCCGTTGCCGAGGGTATGGCCAAAGAAGAATCCACCATAGCTGTGCCAGGTGACCGGAATATCACGCTGCATCAATTCCTGTAGGCAGGGCGTGGTGATGTAGACGTTGCCCTGCACGACAACTTGCGAAACTTCGCGCAACCTGGCGGTGGCCAGCAAGTGGCCGTTCTTGTCGCTGACCTCCAGTAACTCGCCCTTCTTGGCGAGCTTGGCGCTGTGATGCTGGATATACAGCGGCAGCGCTTCGTGCAGTGATACCGCCAGCGGACGCGGCGACAATTCGGCTTGCTTCAGAAATTGCACTTCATCGGGCAGGCAAATGCCGACCAGCGAGCAGCGCGGGCATTTGGGACTATCCACCAGCGGTGGTGGAACCTCGCCACCCGAGGCCATCGCACGCAGTTCCGCGATCGCGTTGCGGGTGAGTGAGAGCAATTCGCCGTCGAAGGCAACGGTGACGCGCTCCTTGCTTTCGACATAGTAGATTGCGCCTTCCTCGCAGATGTAACCGTGTTCTCGCAACAGCAGTCCTTGCGCGCACAACTGCACCCGCTCGGGGTCATACACGCCGCGCGTGGTGTGCGGGCGCTTGCCGCGCTTGTAGTCGACGGGCGTGACGACGTCACCTTCGCCTTCGATCAAATCGAGCTTGGCGATCAAGCCCAGCTTGTTGGACGACAGCGTGATCGAACGCGCGTGGATTTCGATGCGTTCCTCGGCGGCCTTGTCGGCATCCGGCAGATCCCCGGATGGCTTGTCCACACGCCGGTGCTTGTAGCGGCCCTCGACAGTATCGGCCGAATCAGCCCATTCGCCTTGCACCCATTCCAGATAGGCGAGGCGCGGGCAATAAACATGCTCGTTGAGCATGCGCACCGGGATCAGCGGCTGGTCACCGCCGAGTTCGGGAAAGGGAAGTTCCAGATCTCCCTGCTTCGGTTCCATCGAGCGTCGCTCCCCGCGGCCGTCGATCGTCCTTTGAGGTTTTACTCCTGCCTGTAATGCAGGGCAAGCAACGGGTGCTGGGCTGCGGCATGGAGCACGGCGAGCCAACGGCGCATGCGGCGCTGCCGCCGCCCGCTTCAGTCGCGCGTAGCGTCGATGATCGAATCGAGTTGACCTTGCGCCAGGCGGCTCAGCTTCAGCTCGGCGGCGACAACGCGCCAGGCAGTGACTGCGCGGCGTACTTCATCCTCGATAGCGGTTGCCTGGTCGGCGCTCAATCGGTAATGACGATGCGTAGCGTGCAGATGACGCACCGATGGGCTTGGATCATTGGCGTCAATCGCCAGTGCATGTTCGCGTTTGTCGGGGTTTGGATTGAGATCGAATGCGGGTGCCAGTCGCCAGCCGTGAGGCGTGCGCAGGAAACCGTGGTTGCGCAGGTGGTCGTCGCGGTTGCCTATGAGAATCGAGAACACGACACGCCGGTAGAGTTGCGTAAGATCGTCGGCGATGCCGGCCGGATCTCCATGCATCTGGATGGCCTGGGCCAGATCCAGGTAGCTGCCGGAGTCGCCGTCGTCGCGCATCAGCAAGGTCATGGCCGAGGCATACAGCCGGCGCGAACGGTTGGTGCGATCGAAACGTTGCGTTGCAAAGGTTCGGTGGCCACGCCCGAAACGCAGCAATCGGGCATCAGGTATGGCGATGTTTGCACGTGGAGCAAGCCGCCATGCGAGGTATTCCCACGCGCCGATGTCGCGACGATCGTCGTGGGCAGGAAACTTGGCCAGCCACAACGCGCCATCCTCGGCGGTGAACGTGGCCTTGGGGCGGGCGCCGCCCAGACTGGTACCCGGAGCGACCAGTTGCGTCAGCCACTTTGCATAGCCGGGTTGCTGTTCGGCGTCGTCGTGGCTCAAGGCGCGCGCAATCGCCTGCAACGCGCGCAAACGTGCGGCCGGCGGCGCGCCAAGCTCACGGTTGTCAACAAAGGTTCGTGGTTGCGCTGGGTCGCGCAGACGCAAGGCGCCCATCCGGGTGAAGTCGCTCACGCCGGTTAGGAAGTCCCACTCGGAAAGGTGCCGTATCCGGCGGCCCGCTTCACCCGCTTCCAGCGCTTCGCGCCGCTCCATCAACATGCGGCCCCAACGATCCGGCGCCGCATCGCGGAAGATGCCGAACAGGCGCTGCCCTCGTACGGGATGGCTCGGACCGGGCAGCAACGGCAGTTGCGGGTCGATGGCTACCGCGTGACGTGCGTCGAGGTAATCGCGGTCGTATTCGAAGCTGACGACCTCGGTGCTGCCGCGGCGCTCACACCGCAGCGATCCAATGATGGCCGTCGGCCCCAACGTGGCGTCGTCCAGCACCACTTCGAGCGTTTCGCGAGCCCGCGTGCTCATGTCCTGCGGCGCCTGCCGCGCGGCGCACCGATCTGGTTGATGTCCTGCAAGCGCCTGCCGATTTCGTCATCCTTCGCCAGCACGTCGATGTCCTTGTCCAGCCCCAGCACCTGCAACACGCGCAGCAAGGTTGCCAGGCTGCTCGAAGATTCGCCTTGTTCCAGCTTGCGCAGAGTGGGCAGCGACACATCCGACCGCGCCGCCAATGCCGCCTGCGTCATTCGACGCCGCAAGCGCGCCGCGCGTAGCCGTTCGCCAAGCTCGGTGAGCTGGCGGGAGGTGGCTGGGAAAATGGGCGGCGTGCGCTTTGGCATGGAAAATAAACTAGCTACTTGATAAGCAAATAGCAAGTTTATTTTCTATTGATTTTCCGTGCATGCCGATCAGCAAGGCCTGAACAGGCGAGCACGGAACGCAAGACTCCTACGGCGAGTCGGAGACAACGCCGCCTGCAGGATCGCGCGGTGCTCCGCCTCGGCGCTGCGCGAATGTGCGGCAGCGCGTTGCTTCAGCTTGCGTACCAGTTTCCGATCGATTGCGGACGATGAGGGTGGACATGCCCGGCTCCGCCTGGGTGATAGCAACGCTGGCAAATTCGTGTACAAGAGGACCGGCCTGCGTTGGCTATCGGCTGCTGATCGGTCTGAACAGACCCAGCCCGTAATGGCATGCGAAGCCGAGCGCGAGCGGACCTGGCACGGGTTCGGTGAAAGTCAGGCGCCAGAAGCTGCCGAGGCGGTCGGGTTGGTGCAGGCCGTGTTTGTTGCGGAAGCGGTGGAAGTGAATGGGGCGACGCTGGCGTCCTTTAACGACCTCGATTTGATCCAGCATTTTGAATCGCACGGGTTCCGGCAATCCACGCTCGCGGCATTCACGACAGATTTGCGCCAGAATGTCGAGCCGCTTCTTGACGTGCCAAGGGTGCAGATAGGGTGTGACAGATTGCCACATCTCGCTCCGGCCGATCAGCGGATCGTTGTTTGAACGCAATCCAATGCTTTCCGGTACGAGTTGCCATTCGTTGCCCTTGCGATCCCAGAGTCTGCGGATGGTTGCAATTGCGCGTTGCGCATCCGCCTCGATGCCATCCGGCGTGAAAACCAGAATACGATCAAGGTGGCCGTCGCCGTTGCTGTCCCACGGCAGATAGAACGCGTGACGGTGGCGATTGCCTTTGGGCAGATCGTGGCCGGAAATGATCGGTGGCACGTCGCCCTTGAAAGTGTGCATCACGGCAGCCCGCATCAGTTCGCCGACGCGCACGCTGTCTTCGACTCGCGGCAAGGGTTTGCCGGTGAGGACGAAGCTGATGGCGGTGGCTGCCGGCGTTGCAACAACGGGAACGTTGCGTTGCGGGCGCAAGGCATCCACAGGGCGCAGATAACTTACCTTGCGGGCCGCCGGCGGTTGGCTCCAGCCCTGTTTGCGCAGTTCGGTGGTATCCACGCAGAGCGCATCGAGCAGGCTTTCGGGCAGGCTCGCGCCAAGTTTCTTCTGCGTCTTCTTGTCAGTCAGGAACCCGGCGCGCAGTGACTGGTAGTCGGTTGCGGATCGAGGCACGTACAGACCGACGAGTTCGCCCTTGAGTTCGCCGGTGGCGGTGTCCAGCGGCGCATCGCCCGGCGTGCAGTTGGGTTCCGGTGGTTGTTCCACGCGTGCGGCTTCCACCCAGGATTCCGCGCGACCGAGATAACCCATTACCGAAAGCAGTTCATCCAGCAATCTGCGTTGGTCGTCGGGCAAATCCAGCGACCAAGTCACGGTCAAGGGGTCGTTGCGGGCCACTGCCGTGAAGGCATCAAGTACCAGGGACGTCTTGTCGACAGCGAACTGTGGAAGGTAATGGCGGGTGTGACTGTGGCTAGCGGCAGGCAGGTGATAACTGGGAAGCTCGGTGGCTAGTGACTCGATCAGCGACGATAGCGTGGCTTCGGAGAACTTTCCGTTGTACTTGACCTTGTGATGCCAGGTGGCGATCAGTGCGCGCAGAATGCGCAACGGTTCGGGTGGCCAGGCCACCGCCCCCTCGTTGACGTGGCGGTCCCAAGGTGTTGCGTGATAGCGGCCAGCGGGAAAGGTGAAGGCGACGGCGAGCATGGCTTAGTCCTCGCTATCGTCGTCGCCGTCTGCCTGAAACTCGTCTTTGCCCTTCTTAGGTTTCTTGGCCTTGCCGCCACCCGCAAAGGTCACTTTGATCTCATCGAACTTGGCTTCCGATTTCGCCGCGGAGATCAGGCCTTGCATAGATTGTTCGAGCAATCCAAGTG
>DATCSF010000086.1:0-12462 GCA_036568625.1 Rhodanobacteraceae bacterium
GTACGAACTCGAGACCGAGGCCATGACGCACGCGCCGGACCATGCGGACGCACTGGATGACGACATCGGCGACGACCTGTTGCGCCTGATCTTCACTGCCTGCCATCCCGCGCTCACCCGCGACATGCAGGTCGCGCTGACGCTGCGCATGCTGGGCGGCTTGACCACGCCGGAAATCGCGCGCGCGTTCCTGGTGCCCGAACCCACCGTCGCGCAGCGGATCGTGCGCGCCAAGCGTACCCTTGCGGAAAAACACGTGCCGTTCGAAGTGCCGCGCGGCGAGGAGCTGGCGCCGCGGCTGGCCGCCGTCCTGGAAGTGGTCTACCTGATCTTCAACGAGGGCTACACCGCGACTGCGGGCGACGACTGGGCACGGCCCGCGTTGTGCGAGGAAGCGATGCGGCTGGGTCGCGTCCTGGCCGGCCTCGCGCCGCGCGAACCGGAAGTGCACGGGCTGATCGCGCTGATGGAAATCCAGGCCTCGCGCCTGCGCGCGCGCACCGCGGCCGATGGCACGCCGATCCTTTTGCTGGACCAGGACCGCGCGCGCTGGGATCGCCTGCTGATTCGCCGCGGCCTTGCATCATTGGAACGCGCGGAACAACTCGGTGGCGCGGACGGCAACTACGCGCTGCAGGCCGCGATCGCCGCCTGCCATGTGCGTGCATTGCACGCGAAGGACACCGACTGGGCACGGATCGCATCGCTGTATGCGCGGCTTGCCGAAATCGCACCGTCGCCGGTGGTCGAACTGAATCGCGCGGTCGCGGTGTCGATGGCTGAAGGCCCCGCGGCAGCATTGCAACTGGTCGATGCGCTGCAAAAGGAACGCGCGCTGGCCGGTTACCATCTGCTGCCCAGCGTGCGCGGCGACCTGCTGTTCAGGCTCGGCCGTCGTGACGAGGCACGCGCGGAATTCGAACGCGCGGCAAAGCTCACCGGCAACGCCCGCGAATCGGAATTGTTGCGCCAGCGCGCCGCGGCGTGTGGAGACGCGTAGTGCTGATTTATCCCGGTGGTCATTCCGGGGCCGTCCGCGCTGTTTGCGGACGGAACCCGGAATCGGTTCGGGATGCGACGATACCGATTCCGGGTTCGGCGGCGATGAAACTGCCGCCGCCCCGGAATGACGAAACGGGAGCCACCCAATTGCGTCGGAGGATGGACAGATGGCTTACATGTTGTTTGTAGCCGAACCCCGCGGCCAGCGCGCCGAGCGCACCGAGGAAGAGGGCAAGGCGCTGTATCAGCGCATGCTGGATTACGCGGACGAACTCAAATCACGCGGCGTGCTGCGCGCGTATTCGTCCTTGCGCAACGACTCCGAAGGCCAGCGCCTGCAAATCCGCGCCGGCAAGCGCAGCCTGCGCGATGGCCCGTTCGCCGAAGCACGTGAAATGATCGGCGGATTCTTTCTCGTCGATTGTGCGACGCGCGAAGAAGCCGTGGAACTTGCAGCGATTTGTCCCGCCGCCGAATGGGCGACCATGGAAGTGCGCGAAACCGGGCCGTGCTACCTGGGCTGAAGACAAGCGGCCATCAGCTCGCACGAGCATCGCCGCAAGCTGAGCGCGTGAGCTGCGCAGTGGTTTGGCCAAGCTCCATTTGTTAGGAACATCCCGGCCCGACATGGAAAATCAATGAGAAATGATGCAATGCCGTCGATCCGCACCGCGCAGGTGATGCCGTGGCTCTTCGCGTTCATGATCGCGACCTTTGCCAGTGGCGTGGCCCATGCGGCCGATGCGTCGGTCGGCAACTGCCATGTCGGCGCCTATCGGCTCACCGACGGCAGCGTCGTGGATGTCGGGCCCAGTGACGATTCGCATTTGCGCTGGCGCCGCGAAGACGGCACCACGGGTTTGCTCACGTCCCGTGCCGATGGAACGTGGACCAGCACGCTGGGTTGGACCGACCAGCCGGACGGCGTCAAGGTCACGTTCTCCGATTGCGCGGAAGCGCGCATCGATTTCAATGGCACCCGCGGCCAGCGCATCGCGTTCGATGTCATCAACACGCGCTTCCAGGGCGCCGGCGTCACGCTGGCCGGGCGGCTGGTGTTGCCGAAGGGCAACGGCCGCGTGCCGATCGTGGTGCTGGTGCACGGCTCGGAACACATGTCGGCGCTCGATTTCTATTCCCTGCAGCGGATGTTTCCCGCCGCAGGCATCGGCGTGTTCGTGTACGACAAGCGCGGCACCGGCGCCTCGGGTGAGCAGTACACGCAGAGTTACCTTTTGCTCGCCGACGATGCGATCGCCGCGGTGGGCGAAGCGAAGCGCCTTGCTGGCCCGCGCGCCGGGCGCGTCGGGTACCAGGGCGGCAGCCAGGGCGGCTGGGTGGCGCCGCTGGCCGCGAAAATTTCGCCGGTGGATTTCGTGATCGTCAGCTTCGGGCTTGCGGTATCGCCGCTGGAAGAAGACCGCGAGGCGATCGCCTATGACATGCAGCGACAGGGCTACGGTCAGGACGTGATGGCCAAGGCGATGCAGGTCGCCGACGCATCCGCCGCGATCCTGCTCAGCAATTTCCGTAGCGGCTACGACAAGCTGGACGCGCTGAAAAAGCAATACGGTCAAGAGCCGTGGTTCAAGCACGTGCACGGCGACGTCACGTGGGCACTGCTGGCGTGGCCGGCCGAGGAACTGAAGCAAAAAGGCCCGGTGCTCTTCGCCGGCGTTCCGCTGCAGTACGATCCCATGCCGGTGCTGCGGAACCTCGACACGCCGCAGCTCTGGATCCTGGGCGGCGAGGATGCCGACGCGCCGAGTGCGGAAACCATCAAGCGCCTGCGCGGGCTCCGGCAAGCGGGCCGGCCGATCACGCTGGCGGTGTACCCGCACGCCGAGCACGGCATGTACGAGTTCGAGACGAAGCCGGATGGTGCGCGCGTCGACACCCGCAACCCGGACGGCTATTTCGCGATGATGCGCGACTTCATCCTTTCAGGGAAATTGCAGGGCACATACGGAAACGCCAATTTGCACGATGCCGCCGTCGGCACGCCTCGCGCGAACGACTGACTCGTCGTAAATGCAATGCGTCAGTGTGCGACGTGCGCCCCGCGTTCGGGAAAAGCATCTCCCGGTATCGTGAGGAATGCGCAGTCCACGACCGGCGGATTACCGCCAGTGATGATGCGGTGAGCGCCGCGGTCGTGGGCGCCCGGCGTTTCCACGTTGTCAGTCGCGCTGCATCAGTACGTCCCGTGGCTTGCCAGCATCGTGGCGATCGCGTCCAGGTCGGATTGCGGCGACGGCTGGAGGTTGCGGCCGAGTTCATCGGTGGGCCGCAGGTAGCGATTCAGCATCACCGAGAACGCCAGCCGTTCGCCCGCCGCGTCGGTGACGAATCCCGACAATGTATAGACGTGTGACAGCGTGCCGGTCTTGGCCTGCACATTGTCGGTCGCGGCATTGTCGCGCATGCGATATTGCAGCGTGCCGTCGATGCCCGCGACCGGCAACGCGCTGCGCAGCACGTTGGCGAAGGGTTGCCGCGCGATCCACGCCAGCAGTTTGACGGTGGCGGCGGGCGTGACCAGGTCGTGGCGCGACAGGCCCGCACCGTCGCCGAACGTCGCCTCGCCGTTGCGTATGCCGATTCTGCCAAGCAACGCGCGCATGGCGCACAGCCCCCAGGCCGCGCTGGTCTGCGGCGGCTCGGCGCGGTCCGCGCAAACGCCCACGCGCGCGGTCGCGACTCCGACCTGTTGCAACAGCATCTGTGCGTACCGGTTGTCGGAGTGCTTCAGCATGTGCACCAGCAGTTGCGACAGCGGCGGCGAAGCGATGCTGGCGATTTCCGTGGAATGGTTGGTCAGGGCGTCGTTTGTTTCCGGCCAGTGCAGCACGCGCACCGTGCCGCGCCACGCAATGCCGCGGTGCGCCAGCGCATTGCGCAACAGGCTCGCCGCGAACAGCGCGCCATCCGGTGCCGACAGCGTGAAGGTCCGTCGCGGCACGTTCGTGCGCAGGCTGCCGCTTGCGTACAGCACGTCGGAACCCGGTGGGCGATAAAGGCTGAGCGGTGCGGCGTCGCCGGTCAGGTTGACCACGCGCATGCCGGAATCAGGCGGGTCCACCGCCACGGTGCAGCAGCGCCTGCCTTCACGCGTGACCCTCACGTGCACCACGTTGTCCTGCACGCCCAGCGCACCGGATTGTGCTCCGTAGCCGGTCTGCAGATCCAACGCCTCCCAGCCGTCGCCGAACGGGGGGCCGGCAAAATACGTGTCGTCGGCGATCAGATCGCCGTGCACGCGCCGGACGCCGCGGTCAGCCAGAGCCGCGGCGAAGCGATCGGCCCAATCCGGTGATACGTCGGGATCGCCCAGCGAAGGATCGCCGCCGCCATGCAGGATCAGATCCCCTGTCAGCGTGCCGTCGGCGCGCGGTGCCACGGTCGCATACAAAGTGGTCGAAAAGCGCGCGTCGGCGCCCAGCGTTTGCAACGCGAGAGCGGAAGTAAACAGTTTGGCGTTGGAAGCTGGCAGGAACAGGCTGTCGGCGTTGCGCCTATAAAGCGTGGCGCCGGTGTCCAGCGAAACCACGTCGATGCCCCACTGCGCGTGCGCGAAGCGCGGCTGCGCGAGGTAGGCATCGATGCCATCCGCCAACGTGGATGGGACACGGCGCGGGGAAGCGGCATTCGGGACGGGCGACGCGCGTTGCGGCGCCGGTACGGATTGTGAAGCCGGCGAGGGTTTCGGCGGCGGCACGCTGGCGCAACCGCCCAGCAACGTCGCAGCCAGAAGCGCAGCAACAAGGCGTTTCAAATGAGCCGCTCTTGCAGCGCCATCGCCGCTGCGGGGTTGCGCGCCTTGGCGGCGCTGATGAAGTAGATGAATACGTCGCGCTGGTCGGATGCAGTCGTGCTTTCAGGCGACACGCGTGGCAGGTCGTCCGGTGCGCCGCCTTGCTGCCATAGTCGCGCACGCGCGGCCCAGGTATCCAGTTCTGTCGCAGGATAGCCGTCGCGTTCGGATTCGCGGCTGCGCATCAACCGTGCGTACACGAAGTCGCCGGTGGGGTCGGAGAAATTCGGATACTCGCCGGAATCGGTGAACACGCACGCAGCGCGGTGCGCGCGCGCCAGTTCCAGGAATTCCTCGCGCAAGAACGTCTCGTTCCGCACTTCCAGCGTGTGCCGCAACGGGCGTCCGTTCAACTCGCGCGGCAATTGGTCCAGGAACGCCGCGAAATCGTCGCGCTCGAATCGGCGCGAAGGCGGGAATTGCCATACGATGGGCCCGAGGCGATCGCCGAATTCGGCCAGGCCGCCGAAAACGAAACCGCGGATCAACGCGCCCGCGCCCGCGAGTTTGCGCACTTCGGCGACCTGCCGCGGTGCCTTCAGCGAGAACACGAAACCCGGTGGGGTTTCATCGCGCCATTTGGCGTAGACCTTCGGGGTCTGCGCGCGATAGAACGTGCTGTTGATTTCGATCGCGGTCAGGTGCCGGCTGGCGTATTCCAGCTCGCGTCGCTGCGGCAGGCCCTTGGGGTAGAAATTGTCGCGCCACGGCGCGAAATTCCAGCCGCCGATGCCGACCTTGATGCGCGCGCGGCGCGCGTCGGCAAGCCCGTCGGCGATCGGCGCATCCGATGCCTTCATGCCACGTGTTCCGCCCAAGGATCGTAGTCGCCGAACGACCACAGGTGCCCTTCCGGATCGCGCGCGCTGTAGCCGCTGCCGCCATAGTCCTTGGCCTCGAGTTCGTCCACGATTTCCGCGCCCGCGGCTCGTGCCTGCGCGCAGTGCGCCGCGCAATCGGCGACCACCACATAACACGCTTGGGTTTCGCGGCCGCCGACTTCATCCGGTTGCGCAATGCGTTGGCCCCACGCCGAAACATTATCCGCGGAGCCCAGCATGACCATGCCGTTGCCGAACGTCAGTTGCGCGTGTTGTACAAGGCCGCCATCGGCATATACCGCGTGCTTCTCGAAGCCGAACGCCTGGCACAGCCAGTCGACCATGGCGAGCGCGTTGCGGTAACGAAGCGAAGGAATCACCGTTGCGGTTGTGGCTTTGGCGGGTGACGACATGACTTGAACCCGTGCGAGCTTGATCGGGGGGTGCTTCGAGTCTAGCCAGTTCGGCCCAAACCTGTATTCGTCGCCCCGACCCTCTTGCCAACTTTCACGGACTGGCGCATCTTTGGAGGCGTCGGTCCATTGCCAACCGGAGCATCACATGAAAGGTCTCGAGAAAAAGAAGGAAACCAAGAAGAAGGCGCAGAAATCACTGAAGGAAAAGCGCGCGGAGAAACACGCCAAGAAGGCCGACCGCACCTGAGGATTCGGCATTCCGCGCCGCGCCGGCTCAGGCGAGCCGCCCGGCGTGGGTGTAAACGTTCATCGATTCGTCGCGCGCGAACGCAATCAGCGTGATGCCGGCGGCATCCGCGGCTTCGATCGCCAGCGAGGTCGGTGCGGAAATGGCTGCGATCACCGCCATCCCCGCATGCGCGGCCTTGTGCACCATTTCCCAGGATGCGCGCGAGGTAATGGCTAGGAATCCCGTGGCCGCCCGTTCCTGAAGCTCTGCGCGGCTGCGCGAGTCGGCAGCCAGCGCGCCGATCAATTTGTCCAGCGCGTTGTGGCGACCGACGTCCTCGCGCACCAGCGCAGGGGATTCGTTCGGGATGAACGCCGCGGCGTGGGCGCCGCCGGTGACGGCATTCAGTGATTGCGCCTGCGCGAGCGCGCGCAGGCCGGCGGCGATGGTTGCCCGCTCCAGCCGCCGGGGGCCGTGCGCGACCACCGGCGTGGGCCGCACGGCTTCTTCCAGCGATTCGATGCCGCACAGGCCGCAGCCGCTGCGTCCGGAAAGGCTGCGCTTGCGACGTTGCAATGCTTCGAAACGTTCGTGCGGAATCAGGGCTTGCAGGCTGATGCCGCGCTCGGTCTTCAATACATCCACCAGTTCGAATTCGGCGGGGTTTGCGACGATGCCCTCGGCCAGCGCGAAGCCCAGCGCGAAATCGGCGAGATCGCAGGGCGTCGCCATCATCACCGCAAACGAGACGCCGTTGTAGACCAGCGCGACCGGCGCCTCGGCGATGACCTTGTCCGCCCTCCGCTCGCATCCGGCCTGGTCCATGCGCGACACGGCGATTTCGCGGAATCCGGCGTCGCGGGTTCCAGTTCCGGCGCGGGGGAAGGCTGAGGACATGCGCCTACTCTATTGATTTCGACTCGGCCGTGCCCAGCACCGCTTCGGGCGGCTTGCCCGCCGGGCGCCGGGTCAGCAGCGGATGCGTGAATACCGCGCCCAGGATGATCGCGACCCCGGCATAGAACCAGCCGTCCAATTGACGCTGTTCGCCCAGCAGGATCACCGCCAGCACGATCGCGTAAACGGGTTCGAGATTGGTGGCGAGTTGCACCGTGTACGCGGACAATTTGCGCAGCACCTTCATCGCCAGCGCGAACGGCAGCAGGGTGCAGGCCAGCGCCAATGCCAGCAGCAGCAGTGCATCGTGCAAGTCGGGCAACACGAACGTGCCTTCGGCGTGCCACACCGCGGTCACCAACGTCAGGAACAACGTGCCCGCGCCGAGTTCCAGACAGGTCGTCGTCAGCGCGCTGCTGTGGTGGGCCATGCGTTTGTTGAACGCGCCGAACGCCGCGCACAACGCGGCCGACAACGCGCCCACCGCAACGCCGAGGCGCATGTCCGCCGGCACGCCACCCACCACCAGCGCGACGCCCGGAACCACCGCTGCACCCAGCAACAGCTCGCGGGGCTCGAACCGGCGTCCGACCACCGCCGGCTCGATCACGGAAAGGAAAACCGGCGCCAGCGCGATGCAGGTGGCGGCCACCGAAGCGTTGGCGAGTTTCACCGCCGAATAGAACGTCAGCCAGTGCAGCGATACCAGCACCCCGATGCCGGCATAGGCTGCGAGGCGCCGCGGCGGCATCGTGCGCAGTTCGCGCCACACCTTCGGCACCAGCAGCAGCGCCAGCGTGACCAGCAGCATGCGCCACCACACCAGTTGCAGCGCGGTCAGCGTGATCAGTTTGCCGAGGATGGCGGTGAATCCCCACAGCAACACGCAGAAATGAAGTTGCCACTGCGCCTTGGCTTGCGGGGTCATCGTGATGCGTCGGAAAAGGGGCGAACGCACAAGGATAATAGGCTGCGCGCCCGATACGTCCTGCCAGCGCGTCTCTCAGTGTTTGGTCGCGGGCTTGCGCATCGCCTGGATCACGCCGCGGCACGCGTTGTCATCGTCGTGGCTGGGCGCGATCAGCGCGGCCAGCGCCACCGCCGGCGCCGCGACGGCTCCGAGCACCGCCGCGCCCACGCCACGCGCCAGCAGCGGGCCTTTCTCCACGCCTGCATCCGGATGTTTCAGCGTGCCGCGCAGGTACAGCGGCGAACGCAACGACAACACCCGCACGCCTTTGCTGCGCGGATGGATGGTCAGGTCCAGCGTCTCGTTGGCGAGATTGATGCTGCCGTCCAGATCGATCGTCATGGTCTCGGCATCGATCAGGAACAGCCGTGCGCGCCACACGCCCTGATTGGCCGCAAGGTCCGCCGCCGCGCAATTGATCTTTTCCGGTTGGTCGCCCAGCAGTTTGGTGATGACGATGTTGGCGATATTGAGCCCGGCTGCTTCCAGCAGCAGCTTGCTGACCGCCCCGTTGTTCACCAGCAGCTTGACCTCGCCGTCGGAACTGCCGAGCAGCCTTGCCACGGAATTGCCGTCACCGTCCAGCGCCGCATCGCCGTTGATCTGACCGAGGCTGGTGTGCATCAGGTCCACCGTCGGGAACAGCTTGCTGAGCTTGAGGCGCCGCATGGACAATTTCATCTCGCCGTGCATCGGGTCCTTGCGGCCATCCAGCGTGACGTGCGCCTCGATGGCGCCCCCGGCCGCGGACAGCGCCAGCGGGTCCAGTGTCAGCACGCCACCGTCCATCACCAGGTGCGTCGAAAGATCGCTGATCGGCAGGTTGGATTTGCGCACGATGCGCTTGCCGGTGAAACGCACGTCGGCGTCCATCTTGCGCCAGCGGGTGGTGTCGAAGGCCTCCACCGGCAGCAGTTTGTCGGCGGGTTGTTTCTGCGTTTCGCCGCGCCTGGCCTTGGCGGCGTTGCTGTCGGCGCCGATCAGCGGCGCGAGGTCGGCAAAGTCCAGCACGTTCGACGTCAGCGTGGCAGTGAGTTTCGGGCGCGGCCCGGCGGTGATGTAGGTGGCACTGCCGTGCAGGTCGCTGTGGCCAACCTTGCCGTCAAAATGCTGGTACTTGAAGGTGCCTTCGTGGAGCCGTGCGAAAAGCCGGCCGCGGGTGGAAAACGGCTTCGTCGGCGGCAACGCGACGCCGGTCAGGGCGTAAAGGTGCGACATGCTTTCGCCGGACATCTCCAGGTCCATGTCCAGCGCGCCGAGGTGCATCGGGTCGGTGAGCGTGCCTACCACCGCGATGTGCAGGTCGCGCAGCTTGAGTTCGGCCTGCAGCGGAAATGGCATCGACGCGTTGGAAACCGCGAGCACGCTGCCGAGTTTGCCGCGACCGCTCGCGTCCGCGCCACGCCACGTGCCCTTGGCGGTCCACGCGAAGTAATACTTCTGGTTCGAATGCGGCGGCGGTGTACTGGATGTCGCGCCGCCGCCCGGCGGAACGATTTCCGCGAACGGGATCGGCTTGCCCAGCGGATGCACGGTCATATCCAGATGCAGATCGAGCTTGGCGTCGTCGATCCGGATCGTGCCCGCGCTGAGCGCGACCTCGCCGATGTCGAGCTTCCATTTGCCCCCGCCGCCCTTGGCGAAATTGAATGTCCAGTTGGCGCGGCCCTGCTTGTCGCGCTCGATGTCCACCGACGGACCGATCAGTTTCAGCGAGGGGATGTCGATGGTGTGCCCGATCAGCGCCAGCGGCGACAGGCTGAAGCGCACCTCCTGCACGGTTGCGAAGCGCGGCTGCTTCGCCCAGTCCGGATTGGCGATGCTGATGTCGCGCGCCACGAAGCGCGGCCAGGGAATCCAGTTGGACAGGCCGCGAGCGTCGGGGTTGCGCAGCCAATCGACCGTCAAATCACCGTTGATCGCGACCGGCCGTCCCATCGCACTGCCGAGGCGCTGGTCAAGCCAAGGGCGCGCGCGATTCCAGTTGAACAGTGCGATGAACAGCACCAAAGCGATCAGCAGCGCGCCGATCGCCGCCACGATCCATGTGAGGATCCACCCGGTGCGTGTCATCTCTGGGCTTCCGTCCGCATTGCGTACAGGCTAACCCGCCGTTCCTGACTGCCGGCCTCACGCGCAGTGCGGCGCTGCACTTGCACGCATCGCGTGGTTGCCGCACAGTCTTTCCAGGAGCGGCGCGAAACCGCCGGCGAAGGAGAAACGTCATGTTGTGGCGGAAGGGTCGTTCCAGCGACAACGTGGAACAGGCGACGGGCGGTGGCGGTGGATTCGGCATCGGCCGCATCCATCTGGGACTCGGCGGCACCATCGTCGCGCTCCTCGTCGCGATGATCTTTCCCTCGACGCGCGGAATCATTTTCGGATTGCTGACCGGCAATGGCGACATGGGATCGTCCAGCACGCCGGCGCAAACGAGGCCGGCCGACATGAGCGACCCGCAGGTGCAGTTCGTCAGCAAGGTGCTCGGCAGTACCGAGGACGTGTGGACGGCGGATTTCCGGCAAGCGGGAGCACAATACGTCGATCCGAAGCTCACGCTGTTCCATGGCCGGGTTGGCACCGCCTGCGGTGGCGCCTCGGCGGCGGTCGGACCGTTCTATTGCCCGGGCGACAAGCGCGTCTATCTGGATCTCGATTTCTTCCGGGAACTCGCGACGCGCTTCCATTCCGACAGCGATTTCGCGCGAGCCTATGTGATCGCGCACGAAGTCGGCCACCACGTGCAGGACCAGCTCGGCATCATGAACATGGAAGAACAGCTTGCGCAGCAGGGCGAGCCGATGGAAGGCGCGACCGGCCTGTCGGTGCGCCTGGAATTGCAGGCCGACTGCTTTGCCGGTGTGTGGGCCAACAAGTCACAGCAACAGCTGCAATGGCTGCAACCCGGCGACATCGAAAGCGCATTGAACGCGGCGTCGCAGATCGGTGACGACACCCTGCAGCGCGAGGCGCGCGGCACCGTGGTGCCGGATTCCTTCACCCATGGAACGTCCGCGCAGCGCGTGCGCTGGTTCAAGAGCGGCTTCCAGTCCGGCGACGTCAACGCCTGCGACACCTTCCGCGCGCAGACGTTGTGAAGAACGGCAGCAACAAACCGTGACACTGTGGTTTGTTATGTTTGCTCGTGATCCCGGAATTGCGGAGCAATATCCGGGACCCAGTGCCTTGGCTATGAGAGTTGTGTAAAAGTCACTGGGTTCCGGCTTTTGCCGGAATGACGACGTAGCGGGTGGCATGTAGGGCGGGAGCACCCCGGACTCGATCCGGGGGAATCCCGCCGACGGGTACGGCGACGAAGCCGGACAATCAACTCGTGTATCTGGCAAGCCAGATCGTATGTTCCCCACATGCAGGATTTTCGGGGACGTACGCAACGACCCTGAATCCGTTGTCAGCCAACAGCGATTCGTATTCCGCCGTAGCAAGACTGGCGTGGTACAGCGGCTGGCTGTGATACTCGCCGATCGCTTCACCATGCTCTGTTCCACTGGTGAACAGAAGCAGGGCCTCAGGCGCAGCGTGTTCACGGAATATCGGAAACATCTCGCGCTGATCGGCATGGCCGAGATGAAAAAAGCTGTCCCACGCGATCAACCCGTCGAATTTGATTCCCAACGACAGGCCACGCATGTCAGCTATAAGCCATTTGCCTTGCGGAGAATGCCCGCGGCAATGGTTGATAAGTGTCGGGGACGTATCGATGCCGGTGATCGAACAACCGTGTGCCAGCAGATATTTTCCGATCGGCGCGCCGGCGCCGCAGCCCAGATCGAGGATATGCCGTTCCGCTGGCAGGCCGTCCAGAAACCGATCGAGCCACCGCGCCTCGTTCCAGGAGGTGCGGGAGCGATCGACAATGTAGTGCCCGGCGAGCCGCTCGTAGAGATCGCTGACTGCGGGAGTGCGGTTGCCGTTCAAAGGCTTCAACCTTCAGCGGACAGATGTCGATGTGAAGCAGCGCCCGAAGGCGGGTTGTCACCCGTCCTACAGAAGCACGCCTCGATCAAGCGTTGCCGTAAAACAGCTCGCGCCCGATCAGCATGCGGCGGATCTCGTTGGTGCCGGCGCCGATTTCGTAGAGCTTGGCGTCGCGCAAGATGCGGCCGGTGGGGAATTCATTGATATAGCCGTTGCCGCCCAGCGACTGGATGGCCTCCAGTGCGACTTCCACGGCGTTGCGCGAGGACAGCAACAGGCACGAGGCCGGGTCGATGCGGGACTTCACGCCGGCGTCGAATTGCTGCGCGACCATGTACGCGTATGCGCGCGCCGCCTGCAGCGCGGTGTACATG
>DATCSF010000087.1:0-2212 GCA_036568625.1 Rhodanobacteraceae bacterium
AGCTGATTGCGGCGACGGCGAAATACCTCGACTTGCAGCCGGTGTGGGCGTACGAAGTCGCGACGTTCTATTCGATGTTTGAGACGCATCCGGTCGGCCGCCACAACGTGGCGGTGTGCACCAACATTTCCTGCTGGTTGAACGGCGCCGACGGCATCGTGCGGCAGTGCGAGAAGAAACTCGGCGTGAAGCTGGGCGAGAGCACCGCCGACGGGCGCGTCTACCTCAAGAAGGAAGAGGAATGCCTCGCGGCGTGCTGCGGCGCACCGGTGATGGTGGTCGATGGCCACTATCACGAGAAGCTGACGCCCGAAAAGGTCGATGCAATTCTGGATGGGCTGAAATAATCATGGCAGTCGGACCCGCACCCCAGGACCACCAGGTCGTCTACACCACGCTGCATTTCGACACGCCGTGGTCGATCGACAGTTACCGCAAGGCCGGCGGCTGGCAGGCGTGGGAAAAAATCCTCGCCGAGAAGACCGATCCGGCCGCGATCGTCGATGAGCTGAAGAAGAGCTCGCTGCGCGGACGCGGCGGCGCGGGCTTTCCGACCGGCATGAAGTGGTCGTTCATGCCGCGCACTGCGCCGGGCCAGAAATACATTCTGTGCAATTCGGACGAATCCGAGCCTGGCACCTGCAAGGATCGCGACATCCTGCGCTTCAATCCGCACGCGGTGCTGGAAGGCATGGCGATTGCCTGTTATGCGACGGGGTCCACCGTCGCCTATAACTATTTGCGCGGCGAGTTCCACCATGAACCCTTCGAGCACATCGAGCAGGCGCTGCACGAGGCGCAAGCCGCCGGCCTCCTGGGTACGAACATCCGCGGCACCGGCATCGACGTCACCATCCACAACGCACTGGGCGCAGGCGCCTACATCTGCGGCGAAGAAACAGCGCTGATGGAATCGCTGGAGGGCAAGAAGGGCTGGCCGCGTTACAAGCCACCGTTCCCTGCCAACTTCGGCCTGTACGGGCGGCCCAGCACCATCAACAACACCGAAACCTACGCGTCGGTGCCCGCGATCCTGCGGCGCGGCGCAGACTGGTTCCTGAATCTGGGGAAACCCAACAATGGCGGCCCCAAGATTTTTTCGGTGTCGGGCCACGTCAACAAGCCCGGCAATTACGAAGTGCGCCTCGGCACCCCGTTCGCCGAACTCCTGGAAATGGCCGGTGGCGTGCGCACCGGCCACAAGCTGAAAGCCGTGATTCCGGGCGGGTCGTCGATGAAGGTGTTGAAGGCCGACAAAATGATGGAATGCACCATGGACTACGACTCGATCCGCAGCGCGGGTTCGGGCCTGGGTTCAGGCGCCGTGATCGTGATGGACGAAACCACCTGCATGGTGCGCGCGTGCGAGCGCATCTCGCGCTTCTATCACATGGAATCGTGCGGCCAGTGCACGCCGTGCCGCGAAGGCACCGGCTGGATGCATCGCGTGTTGACCCGCATCGTCCAAGGTGGCGGCACGCCGGACGACCTGCATCGCCTGAAAGCTGTCGCCGGCCAGATCGAAGGCCACACCATCTGCGCATTCGGTGAAGCCGCTGCCTGGCCCGTGCAGGCCTTCCTCGCGAATTTCTGGGACGAGTTCGAGTATTACTGCAAGAACGGACGCTCGATGGTCGACGATCAGATGAAGGCAGCCGCATGAGCGCCACGCACAAAGACGCGTGGCGCATGGCGCCACACATCCACAACCCCCGCATGCAGCGCGGCATCCGCGCTGCATGCCGCCCCCTTGACTCAAGGGGGCCGAGCGTAAGTCCTTCGGGTGAAATTCAATGAGCGCATTGTCCAAAGACGCCGCCCCGGTCGAGATGGTGGAGTTCGAGGTCGACGGCCACCCGGTCAGCGCGCCCAAGGGCTCGACGATCATCCAGGCCACGGACGCCGCGAAAATCCCGGTACCTCGCTTCTGCTATCACGAAAAGTTGCCGATCGCGGCCAACTGCCGCCAGTGCATGGTCGAAGTCGAGATGGGCGGCAAGCTGATTCCGAAGCCGCAGCCGGCGTGCGCGACGCCGGTGGCGGCCGGCATGAAGGTGTTCACGCGCTCGCCCAATGCGATGAAGTGGCAGCGCAACACCATGGAATTCCTGCTGATCAACCATCCGCTGGATTGCCCGATCTGCGACCAGGGCGGCGAGTGCGAGTTGCAGGACGTCTCGATGGGCTACGGCCGTTCGGTGACGCGTTTCAC
>DATCSF010000088.1:0-13654 GCA_036568625.1 Rhodanobacteraceae bacterium
CGGTGCGATCAATCCCGCCAGCGAACTGATGCCGATGTTCGGCAGGAACTTGGTCTTCGCGGCCTTGATGCCGTGGCCTGCTGCCTCGACGCGCCAGCGTGCAGCCACCACGTCCGGACGGCGACCGAGAAGGTCGGCCGGCAAGCCGCTGGGCAGCGAAAGCGCGGGAATCGCCGGCAGCGCGGGACGCTCGATCGACAACGCGCGATCCGGACCCGCGCCCAGCAATGCCGCCAGCACGAGGCCCGCCGAATGCACGGCGTTGTCGGCGGCTTCGAGATGCGCGCGGTCGCTCGCGCTTTCGGCCTGGATGCGGGCCAGCGAGAACTTGCTGTCGATGCCGCTGGCGACACGCTTGTGGGTGAGCTTCAGGAAATCGTTGGCGCGTTGCAGCTCTTCATTCGCGAAATCGCGCTGTGCGTAGGCGCCCGCCAGTTGAAAGTACGCCTGCACCACGTCGGCGGAAAGTTTCAGGCGCGCGGCTTGCGCGTCCACTTCCGCGGCGCGCGCATTGCCGACTGCCGCCTGCCACGCGGCGCGCTTGCCGCCCCACAAATCGAAATCCCACTTGAAACTCAAATAGCCGTAGCGGATCACGCCGAAATGGCCGGATGCCAACGGCGGCAGGATCGGTGGAACGCGCGCACCCGCGGCACTGGCGCCGCCATTCAGCGTCGGCTTGCGCGCGGCATCGGCGGCACCCGTCGCGGCCAGCGCCGCACGTACGCGCGCATCCACCAGCGTCATGTCGGGGTTGTCGGCCAGCGCCTCGTCGACGAGCTTGTCGAGCTGTGCATCGTCCAGCGCCTTCCACCACCCTTGCTGCGGCCACGCGGCGGCGTCCAGTTTCGCGCCCGCGAGGCTGCGCGCGCTTTCGAGCGCGGCGGGATCAGCGGGCGTGGCGGTCGGATGCAAACCGCCGGTACTGGCGCAGCCGGCGAGCAAAGCCGTCACCAACGCGGCAACGAGGACCGAACGGTATCTGGAAACCGGGGGAGTCATGGGCGGGGCCGGAAAAGTTGATGGAGGTTGGGGCGGGACGGGACGAATCAATCCCGGGTGGAGATCTCCCGCTTGCCGCGGATGTCTTCCAGCACCCGTGTCAGCACCCCGCGCAGTTGTTCACGCTCGCGTGACGTGGTGCATGCAAAAGTGCGCTCCGCCACCGCATCGCAGTAGCCAATCACGCGCTTGCGCAGACTTTTGCCCTTCGCGGTCAATTCCAGCCGTAGCGCGCGGCGGTCAACCGGGTCCGGCACCCGTTTCAGGTAACCGCGTTGTTCAAGCTTGTCCAGCAAACGCGTGAGTGCGCCGGGGTTGTAGTGCAGGGCTCGCGCAAGCTCCACCGGCGTCAGCGGTTCCTCGTGCCCGAGCAACTTGAGCGCGACGAACTGCGTGAAATTGAGGTCGACCCCTTGCCGCGCCATCTCCTGCTCGACTTCGGTGACGAACTCCGCGCGCAGCCGTCCGATCAGCCGGCACAGCTGGAAGGAATGGTCGGAGGGAGTTTCAGCGCGATTCATGCCGAGGATGATACTGTCTCGGCTTTAATTGTCAAGGCAATCATTTCTACGGCAATCATGCGCCTCGGGGCGCGCTGCCCGTTTCCACTATAAAAACGACGAACAAAGGAGCACGACATGAACGGCATCCTGCGCGGAGGCGTCGCGATCGCCTGCCTGTTGAGCTGCGCGCCGGCCCCGGCCACCGGATTCGATGTTGTCGCAGGTCCCAGCGTGACATCGTCGAAACGCACGACCAGTGCGATATTCGCCAGCGTGTTCGGCCAGCCGCCCGAGGACAACCGCATCCACCTTGAGCCCATCGGCACCTTGGGCTGGGTGAATTCCCGCAACACGCGATCGGACGACCTGAACCACGAAGTTTTCCTGGCCGCGGGCGGCGTGCGCATCGTGGCGGCGAGTCACCGCTGGTTCTTCAGCGAGCAACTGGCCGCGACCAGTACCCGCACCGACGCACTTTCCAGCCACTTGGAATTCATGACCAGCGCCGGCTGGCAGAAAGGCCACTTCATCGTGATGCTGCGGCACGTTTCCGACGCGCACCTCCTGGGCGGGGGCAAGAACCTAGGCGAAACGATGCTGCTGGCCGGAGTGAAATGGTAGTGCGATCGTCCTTGATCGCTGCTCTCGCGGAGGCTGCGGCCGCCCCCGGAATGACGACAAAGAAGCGCGCCTTCACCGGAATTAATCGCCGGTAGCAATGGGACGAGATGGATCGCTGGTCCAGCCGCTCCACGACGGCGCGAACAGGCGCGATCCGTGCAGGCCGGCGGCTTCCATCGCCAGCAGGTTGTGGCAGGCGGTGACGCCGGACCCGCACATGTGCACGACGTTGCGCGGCGGGCGATCGCCGAGCACCGCTGCGAATTCCTCGCGCAACGTTCGCGCCGACTTGAACCGGCCATCGGCATCGAGGTTTTGCGGGAACGGGCGATTGCGCGCGCCCGGCACGTGGCCAGCGGCGCGATCGAGGGGTTCGGATTCGCCGCGAAACCGCGGCGTCGCGCGCGCATCCAGTACCAGCGCGGATGCCTGTGCGCGCAAGGCTTCCAGCTCCTCGTAATACACGACGCGCGCGGGATCGAAGTGCAACGTGACGGATGTTGCATCACGCGACGCGGCCGCGCCGTGTTCGACCGGCAGCCCTGCCGCCGTCCATGCCTGCCACCCGCCATCCAGCACGCTTGCATCGATGCCGACGCTGTCCAGCATCCACCACAACCGCGCCGCGGCGAGTGCGCCGGCCGCGTCATCGTATGCGATCACGCGTTGCGGCCGGTGCCAACCCCAGCGCGACAAGGTTCGCGCGAAGGCTTCGATGTCCGGCAGCGGATGCCGGCCCAATCCTTGCTTCGATAGATCCGAAAGATCGCGGTCGAGGCTTGCGTACACCGCGCCCGGAATGTGCGCTTGCAGGAAATCCCGTTCACCCTTGCCGGGATCGGCCAGCGCGAACCGGCAATCCACGATCAGCACTTCTGCCGACGGCCGTTTCGCCAACGTTTCCGCTGCGACCAAAACCTTGCTTTCATTCATGGCATCAACTTCATTCGCCGCATCAAGTTCACGAGCATCGCCGCCGTCGCACCCCAGATGCGTGGTTCGACGCCGACATATTCGTACACCATACGCGCTTCGCCGTGCGAGCGGTATTCGAATTGACGGAGATTGCGGGGGTCGAGCAAAAACGAAAGCGGCACTTCGAATATCTTTGCCACTTCCGTTGGCTGCGGCACCAGCATCGCGTCGCCGGCAAGGCGCGCCACCACCGGCGTCACGCAGAAGCCACTCACGGTCTCGAGCCGATCGAGGAAGCCCAGCGGCTCGACCGCACTCGCTGCCAGTGCGATTTCCTCGCGGCTTTCGCGCAAGGCTGTCGCCACTGCGTCCGCATCACTGCCGTCGGTACGTCCGCCGGGGAAACTCACCTGGCCGGCGTGGCGCACCAGATCCTCGCGACGCAGGGTAAACACCACACGCGGTTCCAGTACGTCGCGGACCGCCATCAACACCGCCGCCTCGGCGCGCGGCCCATCACCGAGCAGTTCGAGGAGATGGGCGTGGTTCCAGGCGGGCGATCCGGGCGGCGCGTGCAACGGGTGCAGGGCGCGCGTGATGGCGTGGAGCCAATCCGTCATGGCCGCAGCGGCGGCCGCAACGGTTGCACCTCGCGTATCCAGCGTCGGCGGTCGTCGTTGTTCATCGTGCCCCAGCGGGCGATCTCGGCAAGCGTGCGACGGCAGCCGATGCACAACCCGATCGCATCCATCCGGCACACGCCGATGCACGGCGTGACCGGTGTCGCCTCTTCCCGGCTTGATGATTCGATCGGCATTCACCAAGCGTAGCGCAAGCGCGGTGAATGCGAACGTGAACTCCGCCGCGTGACGAGCCGCCATAACCAGCCCGACGTGCGAGCTTTTTCAATCCCCGAGCCAAGGGCGGCCCTGCGCGCTACATGCGCGCAAGGCCCGCGGGTCGTAGCAGCATGACGCGGCATGCCCGTTCGAAGCGCACAACAACCATCCCGTCTCAGGGTTTGACACCCAAAAGATGTATGTCGAACACCAGCGCCTCGTTCGGGCCGATGCGTGGCGGCGAGCCGCGAATGCCGTAAGCCTGGTCGGGCGGAATGAACACCTGCCAGTGATCGCCGACGTGCATGCGGGTGATGATCTCGCGCCAGCCGGGGATCATCTGGTTCACCGGAAACACCACCGGCTTGCCGCGATCCTCTGTGTTGTCGAACACCGTGCCGTCCAGAAATTCGCCGCGGTACTGCAGGGTGACTTCGCTGTTGAGCGCCGGGCTCTGGTCACCCTTGCCGCCATTGAGCACCTTGTACTGCACACCGGACGGCAGCGTGACCACGCCCTGCTTCTTTGCATTGTCGGCGAAGAACGTGCGCGCCTTCTTCAGGTTCGCGGTGGCCAGCTTTTCGTAGGCGGCGCGCGCCTGGGCCACCATTTTGCGCTGCATGGTCTGGATGACCTGTTGCATCACCTGCGGCGAGTACTCGGGCTTCTTGCGCGAGTAGCCATCCTGCACGCCGCGCAACACGGTCGCGATGTCGACGTCGAGGTTGCGCTGCCCGAGATCGAGTCCGGCCTCGTAGCCCAGCGCGTAGGAAAGTTCCGCGCGGTTCGCCACGGGCGGAGCCGACGATTTCGGTGGTTGCGCGAGCGCGCGATCCAGCGGCCACAGCGCGCCCGCAACCAGCACCATCACGATGACGATCCTGCCCATGCCGTTTCCAGATCCGCTATCCATTCCGCGCAGTCCCGGGCCCGCACTGCCTCTTGACGACCCGAGCTTTGAGTCGCCGGGACTTGAAAGGTTCCCCGCATGCGGGAGCTTTGGAAGCACCGTCGCCAGCGAAGACAGCGTGTGCGACGCCGTCGCGCAAGCAGCGGAGTGTACACGGCGGTACATCGCATGCCGAGCCCCGCCGGCGCGCAAGCGGCCAAGCGCAGCAGGTTATTCGGACGCTTCCAGCGAGGGTTTCCGGTATTTCAGTTCGCCCGCCGTCACCCGCACATCCAGCCGGTTTTCCGGCGGCGCCAGCGGACAGGTCGCGTAGGGCGTGAACGCGCACGGCGGATTGTAGGCCTTGTTGAAATCCAGCACGATCTTGCCAACGCGCGGCATGTCGGCATACAGGAAGCGCGCCGCGCCGTAGGTTTCCTTGCCGGAGGTGGCATCGGCAAAGATCAGGAACAGCTGCGTGTCACCGGGCGCTTCCAGCACCGGATACAACTCGAACCGACGCCCTTCGCGCTCGAACACCGCCCTGCCCGGCGCCGGATAATTTTCGATGGTACCAATCACGGTGCCGGTGGCGAGCTGGAACGGCGGCTCCAGCGGCTCCCAGTCCGCGACGACTCGCCATGCAGGGTCGACCGGAAAGCATTCGATGCCTGCAAATTGCGTGCGGGTTGTGGCCTCGCTGTCGCGCACCCGCAGCCCCTTGCGTCCACCGCGATCGACCGCAATGAAATTCACCGAGCCGAATGCAACCGTGGTCGGATGGGTGTGGCTGTCGTCCAGCAATGTTGCGTTCGACCGTTCGGCGCCATCGATCGCCACGCCTTCGATGGAAGCGAGCGCAATGGCCAACGTGCCATCCTCGGCCCAGGTGATCGTGCCGAGATGCGCCGGTGCCTTCGCCAACACGATGTCGTTGTCGCCCGCGCTGCCGATGCGATTCGTGCCTGGCTTCAACCACTCAAGGCCCACCAGGCTCAACCAGCCTTGCGGCGCAGTCAGGCGCGCGATGCGCGCCGCATGCCAGCGTTCGATTTCCTGTTGGTAAGCGTTATCAACGTTCATCAATTGAAATCCAGAGGCACTTCGATTTTGCTCGTCATCCCCGAATTACTCGCGCCAGGGACGGCACGAGTAGCCCAGTGACTTTGGTTTTGCGTCATCCCGGAATCGCGAAGCGATATCCGGGGCCCAGTGACTTCGCATTCCAAAGTGTGCACAAAAAGTCACTGGGT
This sequence comes from Rhodanobacteraceae bacterium, assembly GCA_036568625.1. Classification (GTDB taxonomy): domain Bacteria; phylum Pseudomonadota; class Gammaproteobacteria; order Xanthomonadales; family Rhodanobacteraceae; genus 66-474. Next base: position 6,023 of record DATCSF010000088.1, read on the forward strand.
TCCGGCTTTCGCCGGAATGACGAAAATGGAAATTCCTACCGCCCGCGCAAGAACAACTTGTCCAACTCCGCGACCGAAAGTTGCGTCCAGGTCGGCCGTCCGTGGTTGCACTGCCCCGAGCGTTCGGTGGCTTCCATCTCGCGCAACAGCGCATTCATTTCAGGAAGGGTCAAGCGCCGGTGCGCGCGCACCGAGCCATGGCACGCCATGGTCGAAAGCAATTCGTTCTGCAGTTCTTCCAGCCGGCGCGAGCTGCCATGCTCGGCCAGTTCACCCAGCACGTCGCGCGCGAGCTGCGCCACGTCAGCGCCGTCCAGCAATGCCGGAATCCGGCGCGCGGTGACTTGGCGCGGACCGCTGCGGTCGAGCTCCAGACCGCACGCCGCAAGCGTTGCCGCGTGTTCCTCCGCGGCCGCGGCTTCGCGCTCGCTGACGGCGATCGCCTCGGGCACCAGCAATTGCTGCGCGCGCACCTGATTTGCGTCGCGCGAAGCTTTCAGCTTTTCGTAAGTGACGCGCTCGTGCGCGGCGTGCATGTCCACCAGCACCAGGCCGTTGGCGTTCTCCGCAAGAATGTAGATGCCCGCGAGTTGCGCCAGCGCGTAACCAAGTGGCGGCGCTTCGCTCGCCTCGGTTTCCGGCACCCGCATGGGTTCCGCCGAAACGGCCTCGCGCTCGCCCAACAACACCGCGTAAGGATCGGCGGCTGCCTCGCGGACGCCAAGCCCGAACTGGCGCGGCGGCGCGGCGTACGCAAGCGATGCGCCGCTGGTCCGCGCCGGCGCGAACTGCGCGGCCGCCGAGGCCACCGCCGCAACCGTTTCACCCGCGCGTGTCTGCGCCACCGCATCGTGCAAGGCATGGAACAGGAAATCGTGCACCAGGCGCGCATCGCGGAAGCGCACCTCGCGCTTGGCCGGGTGCACGTTGACATCCACCCCGGCGGGATCGAGTTCCAGAAACAGCACGAACGCCGGATGCCGTCCGTGGTACAGCACATCTTCGTAGGCCTGCCGCACCGCATGCGCCACGCTGCGATCGCGCACCAATCTTCCGTTGACATGAAAGTATTGCTGGTCGGCCTGTGCACGCGACGCGGTCGGCAACCCGATCCATCCTGCCAGCCGCAAGCCCGCCGCGGCGTGTTCAATGCGCAGGCAGTTCTGCGCGAACGCCTCGCCCAGCACTTCGCCCGCGCGTTGCAATTGCGCGGATTCATCCGGTGCCGGCTTCAGCATCCGCACCGGCCTGCCGTTGTGGACCAGCCGGAATTCCACGTTGGGATGCGCCAGCGCCAGCGATCGCACCAGTTCGTCGATGTGGCCGAACTCGGTGCGTTCGCTGCGCAGGAACTTGCGCCGCGCCGGCACCGCGTGGAACAGGTCGCGCACCTCGATGGTGGTGCCGAGCGGGTGCGCGGCGGGTTGCGTCGCGGCATTGCCGTACCCGTCGAGGCGCATGCCGTGGCCATCGTTCGCGCGTCGCGACGTCACGCTCATCCGCGACACCGACGCGATCGACGCCAGCGCCTCGCCGCGAAAACCCATGCTGGCGACGCGCGTCAAATCATCGAATGTCGCGATCTTGCTGGTCGCGTGCGGCGCCAGCGCCAGCGCCAATTCGTCCGGCGCGATGCCGACGCCGTCGTCGCGCACCCGGATCAACCGCATCCCGCCCTGCTCGACCTCGATCTCGATGCGGCGCGCGCCGGCGTCGAGGCTGTTTTCCGCCAGTTCCTTCACCACCGACGCGGGGCGTTCGATCACCTCGCCCGCGGCGATCTGGTTGACAAGCTCGGGAGCAAGCGGACGAATGGACGGCATCGGCGAAGTATGACGGACCGCGGCGCCTTCGACCAAGCCCGGACCGATGACCGCGAACCGATGCCGATTGGCGAAACGACCCGCTGCTTCGTCCGTGCAACCGGGTAGCCCCGGATGGAGCGCAGCGACTTCGTTTGCAGAGTCTCCCCCCGACCTGCCCCGGGCACTGCAAGCGCGAATGACGGATCGCGCGGGTTGGGTGAGCGCTGTTCCACCCACCCGAACATTCACTCCCGGATGTTGGGTTTCGCGCGGGTGAAGCCCGGCTCAGCCCAACCTGCAAAGGCTGTCGATTTCCGCCGCCTTCGTTCGTCGCAATGTAGGTTGGGACGAGCGCTTTTTGCGGATCCCAGCATTTACCCACTGACGTTGGGTTTCGCACGGATGAAGTCCGTGCTCAACCCAACCTGCGAAGGCTATGCGGCTTGCGCCGCCACAGACAGGAGCATCGAGACATGCCCAATCCCAACGCAGCCCGGAAAATGGCGGTTTGCCTGTGGTTCGACGGCCAGGCCGAAGAAGCCGCCGGCTTCTACGCCCGCACCTTCCCGGATTCACATGTCGATGCGGTGCACCGCTCCCCGGGCGACTATCCGGCCGGCAAACAGGGCGACGTGCTGACGGTGGAATTCACCGTGCTCGGCATGCCGTTCCTCGGCTTGAATGGCGGCCCGGAGTTCCACTTCGACGAGGCGGTTTCCTTCCAGGTTTACACGCGCGACCAGGCCGAGACCGATCGTTTGTGGAACGCGATCGTCGGCAACGGCGGCGCGGAAAGCGCCTGCGGCTGGTGCAAGGACCGCTTCGGCCTGTCCTGGCAGATCACGCCGCGGGCCCTGATGGAGGCGGTTGCGGACCCGGACCCCGCCGCCGCCAAACGTGCGTTCGAAGCAATGATGACGATGCGGAAGATCGACATCGCCACGATCGAAGCCGCGCGGCGGGGATGAGCACAGCGTTTACGCGCCGTCCTGACGCGCAGCAACGTAGCCGGGACTTGTTGTGTAGGCTGGGCTGGGCTTTTCTGCGAAGCCCAACGTTCCCGCATCGGTGTTGGGCTTCGCCCGGGGCCAAGCCCAGGCTCAACCCCAAGCTACAGGTGCTTACGCCGCAACACGATCCAATGCCTTGCGATCCCAGTGCGCGAGATCCGCGGCGCGTGCGTAGGTGCTGTCGATGAAGGCGTGGATCATTTTGTCCGGCGAGCCGGCCTGCCGCACCGCTTCGTAAGGCAGGATGAACTCGCTCAAGTCGCGGTGGTAATACGCCGCATCCGGTTGCACCTGCGCGTCCTTCAACCCGTCCGGCTGCGGCACGGCATACGCGTAGAAGGCCGGCTCCAGCAACGGCCCGCTGCCCGGCCAGAAACCGTGGCTGATCACCTCGTGCGAATACGCATCGCGCTCGAATGCCGGCCCGTCGCGCGGCGGCGCAGGCCGACCGGAAAAGCGCGTCACCGCCAGGTCGAAACTGCCCCAGAAGAAATTCACGGGGCTGCACTTGCCGACGAACGCGCATTGCGCGTCGGTGAACACGCGGTCCAGTTGCACCAGGATGCGGCGCAGGCGGTCGGCGTATTCGCGGTCGTAGCTGTGATGCTCCGTATCGCGGTCCAGCCGGATCGGCTCGGGCAATTCCGTCGAAGTCGGCCGGATCTTCACCGGCAAGCCCATGCCGTCCAGCGCATCCAGCAACGCACGATAGAAGTCGGCGACGCTGCGTGGTTTCAAGTCAAGCGTGCGCGTCGTGCCATCCGACGCGCGGATCAGCAACTGGTGATCGATGAAATCGAACTGAATCGTGAAGGTGCGCGTGCCGTGCGGCAGCGGCCGCGTGGCGAGGCCGCGCGGCGTGACCCGCAGCGCCACAGCCCAGCAGTGATTGAGCGGGGCGGCATGCGCCAGTGCGATCTTGCCGACCACCTGCGACCACAGGTGCAGCGTGGCGTAGGTGTCCTTCCACGCGTCATAAGGCAGCGCAGGCCAGCAAGCGTCGTCGTCCGTTCTCATGTCGCAACATCCGCACAGAACGCCCGTCCATCATAAAGCCGGAGTGCGTGTCTGCAGGAATTGGCACAGCTCGTCAGTTCCGATGCTGAACGGCCTCGCGCTCGCGGCGGGCTACCCGGATTTGCAGCCGATGTTTCTGCCCTCGCCGAAGGCGCGCTCGACGAGAAGGAATTCGCCGCTTGGCAACGCCGCCACCACATGTCTCAAGGCGGCGTGCGCCCGGCCATCTGTCGCAAATGCAGGATGACGAATTCGGCTGGCTTCAATGGCGCGAAACCGATCACGATGTTCACGACGCCGCTGTCGACGTCACCCTGCGTGGTGGTTCCACCGTCGCACTTCACGAAGTACGCATCCCTGGGCGAACTCCCCTGGAATGCCCCTTTCAGGAACAGGCCGTGCAAGAACGTCTCGACGCTGAGGCGGATCTGCGCCCAGAGCGAATCGTCATTGGCTTCGAAAGCCGCCCACTGCAAGCCCCGCGCGAGGCTTTCCTCGATGAACATCGCGAGCCGCCTGACGGGCACGTATTTGTAATCGTCCACCATGCCATCCGCGCCCCGCAGCGTGCGGGCGCCCCATACGACGAACCCGGCCGACGGGAAGTCGCGCAGGCAATTGATGGCGAGGCGGTTGAGCGTGTCGTTGTCCGTATCATCCAGAGTCGCCGCCAATCCCTGCACACCCACCAGCACGGCAGCGATGCCGGCGGGTGCTTTCCACACGCCGCGTTGCGAATCCATGCGTGCCACCATTCCGGCGATGGCTCCGCAAGCCACAAAGGTGCCGGTTTCGCCCGGATGCGCAGGATCGGGCTGCACGATCCGCGGGAAATACAATGCCGCATTGCGCGCACTCTCGCCGTCGAGTTTCAACGCAGTCAGGGCCCCATTCGCATTTGCGGTGATGTCGGAAACGTTCGCCCAGGCCGCGGGCGCATCCACGATCAACAACGCGCGGCGCGCCACGCAAAGCGCCAAGGCTGCACGGTACACCGCGGCCGAGGTATCGCCGCCCTGCATGTCGGGCGGTATGCAGAGCAGGTTGAACAGATCGGCCCGTTCCAGCGCGTGCAGCCCCGTTCCCGCATCGGCATCGCCCAGATACGCCGCGTCGTCGAGTGGGGCGCTGTCGGTGGCCCGATCGGCCGCGGCCACGCCGGTCGAGAACGCATCGTCATCCCATGCCGATTTTCCCGCAGGCGGATCCCGATGGGCGGGCGGCACGATGACACCTGGAAGCACGAGCGACGCGTCGACCCTCGCCAATGCGGAGTCGGCGGCAAGCATGCGATCGACGCGGCGAGGACTTTCCTTGACGCTGACGTTCGGAAAGGTTTCGCTCGTCGCGGCCCCGGGGTCATACAGCGCCAGGTTGAACAAATCCGCGGGGTCGAGTCCGAGTTCGTCTGCGGCATCGGCCGACACATGCTGGTCGATGCGCGCGCGCAAGGCGTTGCCCCAGCTTCCGGGCGACGCGGCTTCGAGCGGCAGGTCGGGGATGTTTATCCGCGCCCTCGCGGGCTTGCCGCCCACGGCCTTGTACAAGCGTACGACCACCGCCTGCTCACCGCCGTTGCCGAAGAAATCGCGCACCGCGTAACTCATCGGGCAGGCGGGATCGAGCGCCCCGAAGTGGCGCTCGAAGTCCGCGTAGCTGCCGATGGAAAGCGGCCCTGCTTCGTCGCTCGGCCCGCGCACGGCGCGTCCGATGAAAGCCGTAATGGACGTTGCGACGCCAGTGATCGGGGGTGCTGCGGTCAGCGCTCCCCCGATGACGACACCCGGCGCCTTGATGCGATTCGGCATCACATCCTCGCTTTTGCCGCGATCCTGCGCCGACCCGTAGAAATCGGGACTGGCGCCAGGTTCGAAAGTTTTATCTGCCGGCCTATCTAGAGGAGAAAACGATAACGCGATCCGAGATCACGCCGGCGATTATGCGCCTTCCCCCCGGCAAAAATCCGTTCGAGAATCCAGTCACCCAAGCCCTCGGCAATAGACGCGAATTGCTCCAACGCGGCTTTTTCGCGGACGTTGCGGGACGCGTCTCCCTTCCCCGTATTCTGCGCTTGCTCCGGAAGCCCCCCTTCATTCGTCGCGGTTGCAGGTTGGGGTGAGCGCTTTCGGCGAACTCCAACGTCGTCCGTGACGTTGGGGTTCGGCCGACAGGGCCCGTTTTCGACCCAACCTGCCACGGCTAGGCAGCTCAGTCGCTACCGACACGAGGATTCAAGACACACCCCACCCCAACGCAGCACGGAAAATGGCGGTTTGCCTGTGACTCGACGGCAAGGCCGAGGAGGCCGCCAACTTTTACGCCGGTACCTCCCCGATTCGCACATCGATGCGGTGCATCGCGCACCGGGCGACCACCCGTCTGATTCACCGTTTTGCTCCCATTGGTTTCGCTTCCGGAACGATGCACACTCGCCGCATGTCGCCAACGGGAGCGAACCCATGATCACCTTGCGCCCCGCCAGCGAACGCGGTCACGCCGAGCACGGCTGGCTGGAGTCCTGGCGCAGTTTCTCGTTCGCCGATTACCACGATCCCCGGCACGTGCACTGGGGTCCGCTGCGCGTGATCAACGAAGACCGGGTGCAACCGGGCCAGGGCTTCGGCACCCACAGCCATCGCGACATGGAGATCATCAGCTATGTGATCGACGGTGCACTCGGCCACAAGGACTCGATGGGCAATGGCGCACCGATCGTCCCCGGTGAGGTGCAACGCATGAGCGCGGGCAGTGGCGTCACCCATTCCGAGTACAACCATGACAGCAAGCGCCTGACCCATTTCCTGCAGATCTGGATCATCCCCAAGTTCACCGGCATCGCCCCCAGCTACGAGCAGAAAACGTTCCCGGATTCGGAGAAACGCGGCCGCCTGCGGCTGGTGGCCAGCCCGGATGGCGCCGACGGCTCGGTCACGATCCACCAGGACGCACGGATGTATTCCGGTCTGTTCGATGGCGACGAAACCGCCACGCTGCCGCTCGCGCCAGGCCGCCTGGGTTACGTGCACATGGTCAAGGGCTCGGCAACAGTCAACGGCCACGCCGTATCCGCCGGCGATGCACTGCTGTACGCCGACGAGGACGCTGTGCACATCGAGCGCGGCACCGGCGCCGAACTGCTGGTGTTCGACCTGCCGCAGATGCAGTGACCTGACGAAAGCGAACGGAGGAAATTAATCAGCTTCATTCCCTTCCGCCCCATTTTGCAGATACATCCACCGCTTCAAGGAACGCCAAAGCCTTGCGGTAAACGCCCGGCCGCTTGCTCTCGCGTGGCCCCGCGATGTTCAACACCGCGATCGAATGCGCGGCCAGCCACTCGCCGACGCGAGCGACCTCCGCGGCCAAATCGCCCGCGTCAAGCGCCACTACGCACACGGGCTTGTCCGCGCGTTCGGCCAGTTGCCGTGTGGCGAGACTCCCATCGGCAAGTTCGCCGAGATTGAGGATCAGGGTGGCGTCACCGTCGGCGACATTGCGGCGGGTGCGCTGGCGGTAATTCTTCGATTCGGTTTCGCGCAGCCGATAGCGCGGATCGAGCACGCCATCTTCGGCGCGGCGGCCGAGCGGACACCAGCCCCCGTGCGGAATGCCATGCGCAATCGCGAAATCTAGTGCCGCGCGATCGGCACCGGTCTGTCCACCGGAGATGATGACGATTTCAATCATCGGATTCGTGAAGCTGGCTGCCCCGCTGTGCGGCTACCCAAGCACGGCAGAGCCTTTCGACAATTCAAATGACCTGGCAAAACGTAGCAGTTCCGCATTGATTCGCTCAGCAT
>DATCSF010000089.1:0-3917 GCA_036568625.1 Rhodanobacteraceae bacterium
ATCGAAGACATGGACGACATCAATCCGGAATTTCCCAATACCGACGTCGCGCTGGTGATCGGCGCCAACGACGTGGTGAATCCGGTCGCGCGCACCGACAAGCATTCACCGATCTACGGAATGCCGATCCTCGATGTCGCCAGGGCGAAAAACGTCGTCGTGATCAAGCGCGGGCGCGGCAAGGGTTTCGCCGGCATCGAGAACGCGCTGTTCTACGCTGACAACACGCGCATGTTGTACGGCGACGGGCAGGCAGCCGCGGGCGAACTGGTGGCAGGGCTGAAGACGTTGGACGTCTAGGAAAGCCGGCTCAGGCCTCCTCCGCGTCATTTCCGCGAAAGTGAGGATCCAGTGACACTATCGCATTTGAAAACAAAGGCGCTGGGTTACCGGATCGCTGATGCGCAGCGTCCGGAGTGACGACGAAAGTTTGCTGCAGTCCCGTTTGAAGACGGGGATTACACGTCACTGCTGGACCGGTGACCTCGCCAGCCAAGCGGCGAATACGGCGGCCATGACCGCCGCACCGGCGTACACCAGCACGGCGATCGCGTTCAAGCCGAGTTCGGCCACTTGCAGGGTCAACCCGATGCCGCCGGCGCGAAAAGCCTGCCCGAACGGAAATCCGGTGATAGCGGCGATGCGCGCGATCGCAACCAGGCACGCGGCGTAGAACCCCGCCAGCAATATTGCGCCGATTGCGATCGGCGCGGCCCAGCGCGCGTGCGTGCAGCCGCACAGCTTCAGCACCAGCGTCAGCGGCAACGCGAGTGCCAGGATCGGCCAGCATGGACGGATGCCGAACACGATCGCCGCAAAGGCGGCGACGGCGCCCGCGGCGAGGGTGCACATCAGCCAGCCGAAGGCGGACATCAGGCCGCCGAGCAGGCGCGCCAGCGTCGTGCTCGCGGTGCGCGCGGAAGCACCGGCTGGCGGGGTCCTCGCGGAATCGTCCAAGTGGATAGGACCGGAAAAGGGGAGTCTCCGATGATAGAGCAGCGGCATGCATCACGTTGTTACGGCGTTCTCACCGGGACTTGTGCGCACCCCCTCTGACCTCCATCAAGACATGCAAGCATGGCGTGTTGCTATGCTCCCGCGTTGCGCGTGTGCCGCGCACCCGTGACGAAACTCCGAAAACCATGCCCGGATTCAGCGCCTCCAGCGAACCCTTCACCCTGCAACGCGATTGCCATGCAGTGCACGTGCCTTATGGCGACGTGGTGAATCTGCCCGCGGGGCAGACCGGCTACATCACCCAATCGCTCGGCGGCAGTTTCACGGTGTATGTCGAAGGCAGCCTGTTTCGGGTCGACGGCAAGGATGCGGACGCGCTGGGCAAGCCGCCGCCGGAACCGCTGTCGGTACCGGAAGACCCCAACGACGAAGACATCGAGCTGGTGGTGTGGGAACAGCTGCGCACCGTGTTCGACCCCGAAATCCCGATCAACGTGGTGGACCTGGGACTGGTCTACGACTTGAGCATGGAACACACCGACGACGGTCAGCGCAAGGTCTACGTCAAGTTGACGCTCACGGCGCCGGGTTGCGGCATGGGCGACATCATGGTTGAAGACGCGCGCACCAAGCTCGAGGTGATTCCGACCGTCTCCGAAGCACAGATCGACCTGGTGTTCGATCCGCCGTGGAACCAGACGATGATGTCGGACGAAGCCAAACTGCAGACCGGCATGATGTAGGGCTTCCGCGCGCCGAATCGGGGCAAGGCGCGATCCGTTCAAGTTGCTGTCTCACTGCTGAACGCGTTGTTGCAATGCAGCGTGACCGCCACGTTACATTTGTTTACGTTTGTCGGGTCCGCTGGCGTGAGGGCGCCGCCGGGCGATCCGCATTCGCGCCGTGTCGACCGGCGCGTCATATGTAAAGGAATCAACGGGGCTTGGCGGTCTGGCCTGCCAGGTGGGGAGTGTGCATTGCGGATTTGCGTCGCACGGGTCGCGTGCTCGCAAGGCGCGCCCGTGCTCCTTCCCATCAGCAGGAGCTCAATGATGCCAAGCAATCTCAGATTGAAGGCCTTGGTCGTTGCCGTGGGCCTGGCTGCCGGTTCGGCAGCGTTTGCTGCGACACCCTCTGCCGTCGCCAATACTTCGATCGTCACGCAGGCGACCCGACTGCGGACGGGCGACAGGGTCGTCGGACCGATGGCCCTCACCCAATCGATGCGCGTGACGATGTCCTTGCACTGGCGCAACGAGACGCAACTCAAGGCGCTCGTCGCCGACCCGCGCCACAAGAACCTGACCCACGTCGAGTTCATGGCCGAATTCGGGCCGACCGTGGCGCAGGTGAATCAGGTCAAGGCGTTCATGCGCCAGCAGGGCTTCAGCAACATCAAGGTGACCCCCGACAATTTGCTGGTGTCCGGCGATGCGCGGGTGGCCACGGTGCAATCGGCGTTCGATACCAGCATGGTCAACGTGCGTACCGCCAATGGGCGGTTGGCATTCGCCAACTCGACGCCGGCCCGGATTCCCACTTCGCTGCGCGGCGTGGTGAATGAAGTGCTGGGCCTGCAGACCGTTCACCAGTTCCACGTGATGCCGCACATCCTGGCCACGGGCTCGGCGACGGGCCACAACCCGACCGAATTCCCGTCGATCTACAACGCCGGCAGCACCGCGACGGCGTCCACGATCAACGTGGGCATCATCACGCAGGGCAGCATGACCAACGTGTTGAACGACTTCCAGTCGTTCCTGAGCCAGAACGGCTACGGCAACATCCCGATGAACGTGGTGAAGGTCGATGGCGGCGGAACCGACACCAGCGGCGACGGCGAGTGGGACCTGGACAGCCAGGACATCGTCGGCATTTCCGGCGGCGTCAAGGCGCTGTATCTGTACGACACGGCTTCGCTGACCACCCAGGACCTGGTGGACGATTTCAGCAAGGCCACCACCGACAACATCGTGCGCGTCGTCAACGTGTCGATCGGCGGTTGCGAGACCGGTTCGGAAACCAACGGCGCCGCCACCGGCGACAGCATCTTCCAGGAAGCCGATGCCGAAGGCATGACCTTCTCGGTGTCCTCCGGCGACTCCGGCGCCGACGAATGCGGTGACGGCGGCACCACGCCGAGCTGGCCGGCCGACTCGCAGTACGTGGTCGCGGTCGGCGGTACCGAGTTGTACACCTCGGGCACCACCTGGGAAAACGAAACGGTCTGGAACAACCTGAGCTCCAATGAAGGCGCCACGGGCGGCAGTCCCTCGACCTTCGAGCCGATGCCGAGTTGGCAACAGGGCGTGGGCCAGAACGCCGGCCATTCCACCCGCGGCGTCCCCGACGTTGCTTTCGACGCCAGCCCGGTTTCCGGCGCCACCGTGATCGTGGATGGCGGCACCCAGCAGATCGGCGGCACCAGCCTGGCCTCGCCGCTGTTCGTGGGCGTGTGGGCGCGCACCCTGGCCGCGAATCCGAACCTCGGGTTTGCCGCGCCGCTGATCTATCAGGATGCCGCGTCGCATTATTCGACCGACTTCCACGACGTGACCTCGGGCAACAACAATGGCGAAACCGCGGCCGTGGGGTGGGATTACTGCACCGGCTTCGGTTCGATCAACATCGCGAGCTTCGTCTCCAATGTAGCCGGCGGCGGATCTTCGCCACCCCCACCGCCTCCGCCACCACCGCCGAGCGGGACGTTTTCCAACAACACGGTGTACACGATTCAAGACAACGGCGACGTCACCAGTCCGATCCCGGTGACCGGCGAATCGGGCAACGCGCCGACCAACCTCGCCGTGTACGTCAACATCACGCACAACTGGTCGGGTGATCTCGAGATCGTGCTGTACGCGCCCAACGGGTCGTACGCGATCCTGCAGTACCCCGACTACAACAACGATGGCAACATCAGCACCACTTACACCGTCGACGCCTCGTCCGTGCAGGCC
>DATCSF010000090.1:0-4788 GCA_036568625.1 Rhodanobacteraceae bacterium
CGCTACATCGTCCACCGCGATCGGTAAGCGCCGCGTCGACTCCTTCGCTTGCGCAGCGGGGTCGAGGCACGTCCCGCTTCGTCGCCGAGCTTGCATCGTGCCCCTTGAAGCTCGACACTTGCGCTCATCTGGAGACCGGCCTGTAGCCGGTGGGAGCCCCGGGGCACATAGTGACTAGCCACGACGGGTCGCCAGGGAAGCGCGGCATCATTGCGGAACTCAGCTACCGCCACGTGTGGCGCGCCGCGGCGGTCTACATCGGCGCGGTGTGGGCACTCTCGCAAGGCATCGCGCAACTTGCTCCCGTCTTCCGTGCGCCAGACTGGATCACCCGTTGGTTCGTGATCGCCTGCGCGATCGGATTTCCCTTCTGGGTGGCCTTTTCCTGGTATTACAAGCTGACGCCGGAGGGCCTGAAACTCGAAAGCGAGGACACCAGCCACGACCAGGCATTCCATCGTGCCACGGGGCGCAAGCTGGATTTCTGGATCATCGGCGTCATGGCCGTCGCCATTGTGCTGCTGGTGACCAACACGTTCGTGTTGCATCGCGATGCAACCAGCACCATGGACGAGTCGGATGCCAAGGCCATCGCGGCGGAATTGGCCAAGGTTCCGAAACAGTCCGTCGCGGTGCTGCCGCTGGTCAATGAAAGCGGCAATCCCCGGCAGCAATTTTTTTCGGATGGCTTGTCCGAAGAATTGATTTCCGATCTCACCCAGATCGACGGGTTGAAAGTGATCGGCAAGTATTCCAGTTTCAAGTTCCGCGATTCCAAGGACAGCCCGGCACAGATCGGCGCCGCACTGGGCGTGGCGCACCTGATCCTGGGCTCCGTGTTCCAGCAGGGTGACAGGATTCGGGTCACGGTCGGCATGATCCGCGCGAAGGACGGCGCGAGCGTGTGGTCGCAGAGTTACGACGAGCCGCTGCAGGACGTCTTCGCGATCCAGTCGAAGATCGGGCAGGCCGTGGCCGATGCGCTCAAGATCAAGCTGCTGGGGCATGCCATCGTTGCGAGCGACAAGCCGCCCAGCGGCAATATCGAGGCTTACCAGCTCATGCTGCAGGGCCGCGCCATCGTCCGCCACGGCACCGAAGACAGCATTCGCCAAGGCATCGCCCTGTACCAGCAAGTGCTCCAGATCGACCCGAATTACGCTTATGTTTGGGGCCTGCTCTCCAATGCTTCGGTCAATCTGGGAGTGCTGTTTCTGACCGGCGACGATCGCCAACAGGCATACACCCAGGCCCGGGTGGCGGCGGCCAAGGAGCAGGTGCTGGCGCCCAACGCGGCATACACCCATACGGATAGGGGTTACCTGCTGGCGATGGTCGACAATGACCCAGCCGGAGCCCTGGCCGAGTACAGGCGGGCCCATGCGCTGGCGCCGAACGATACCAACAGCATGAATTACCTCGCCGGCGGACTCGAAAACTTCGGCCAACTGCAGGCGGCGGTGGATCTGTACCGCAAGACCATCGCGAACGACCCGCTGCGTGTGGACATATACGTCAACCTTGTCCTCGCCCTGCTGGGGCAACGCGAGCTCGACTCCGCCGAGCAGGTCATCCGCAAGGCGCTTGCCTTGCAGCCGGGTTATCCGTGGCTCCATGGATACCTGACGGAGGTGGACGTTTTGCGCGGGCATGCCGCCGCCGCGGAACGCGACGCCGCCAAGGAGGCCGATCCGGTGTATGGGCCCTGGGCGCGTGCGCTTGCGCAACAAATCGACCCTGATCATCGCAAGGCCGATGCGGCGCTGCGCGATTACATTGCCAAGCAGGGCAAGGATCAGCCTTATTTCGTGGCCGACCTGTACGCGGTGCGCAAGCAACCCGACGAGATGTTCGAATGGCTGCAGCGTGCCTGGAGCCAGCGCGATCCGAATTTCTCCGGTCTCCTGCTCACAGACCCTTTCGTGCTGGTCTACCAGCACGATCCGCGCTTTGCCGACCTGTGCAAACAGGCCGGCTTGCCCCTGCCCGATCACGTGCTGACCGTTGCCGCCGGCAGCAGCGGGCATTGAGCCATCCCGAGTTTCGCATGGCGGGCTCGGCAACCCGGCTGCGTCAGCGACGGGCGCTCCGTGCGATGGCGATCTGTAAAAGAACTTTACATCCGTCGTCGATTACCGACGTCCGGTGAAGCTTCCCACAAAACAACGAGTTGAATGATTTTTCGACCCCGGAATCGAAATCGGATGTCGAAGCAAATTACAGATCGATCGATTCCGTTCTTGATGGGTATCAGCGAAAACAAGGGGTTAACCGGATGGCATACGGCATGCAGTAAGGAGCCAAAGGGGCGGAATCCGCTTCGCGGTTCCTCCGCGAATTCCGCAAAACGAGAGGGTATCGGTGATGAGGCATTATCTTGTTTTGGCGCTCGCGGCTCTTGTTCTCGTTGTTGCTGCGCCAGCAGCGTTTGCGACTCGGGTGATTTTCGACCCACCTTCGGGCATTGCTCCCCCTGCCGGCACCGACTGCACCTTGAGCTCAGGCGGGCTGAACGATTACACCCCTTGCAACATCAGTCAGGTCAACACGCCCTATGACGTGGCTTTTGTGGATTGTTCAACCCTTACGGGACTGAACCCCTCGGCCAACGGGTGGTGCCTGTACATGACCAATGTCACTGGCGGGCCACTCGGCAAGTTCACGTTCCAGTTCACCGTCCCGAGCGGCGGATCGCTGGATAACAGCAATTTGCTTCAATGCGGAAGTCAGCCGCCCGGTTTTGCGACAGATAATTGTCCGGAGGGTGCGACGGTCACCGCCGGTGAGTTGCTCGACGTGTCGTTTTTCGCGTCGCTGCCGAACAACACGAACTTTTACTTGATAACGGACTTCATCAACCAGCCGGGTCCCGCCACGGTCACGGTATCCGTATCGGTACCCGAACCCGGTGAACTGGGCCTGTTTGGATTGGGGCTGCTTGTCCTTGGCGTTGGCTATGGGTGGCAAAGGCACCGCCAGCAGAAACGGTGAGGCAGCGCGCGGACTATCGCTGAAGCGGACTCGTCGCAAGGTTGAATGGCATTGGAGCAATCCCCCGGCAGGGGGATTGCTTTTTCATGCCAATCGGAGAGGTGGCGAACCGGGCAAGGCGCGATCGATGGCCTGTTTCCCACGTTCGCCCGAAGAAGGTTTGCGCGAACGGCGGCCGTGCATCGACACGCGGGCCGAGACGCATTTTCCGGCGGAATTCATTGCTGCAGATGCGCACCGCGGATGGGAAGGCGCAGAACCGCGCGTGTAATGATGGTGGAGCGGAAGGGGATCGAACCCTCGACCTTCGCATTGCGAACGCGACGCTCTCCCAGCTGAGCTACCGCCCCACGTCTGGATTTTCAGGGCACGCACCGGGATTCCGTTGCCGCCGCGCCGGCGCGTTGCACGCCAGCGAGCCGCGTATGGTAGCCGGTATGCGGTCTCGCGCCAAGCGCTACCGTGCATGCCTTCAGCCGGGCAACAGCGGCGTCAGTTCCACTTCCAGCACGGAAGCGCGCCAGCCTTGCAGCGCCGCCGGCCAGATGCCGGTGACGGCGAATTCCTCGAGCAGCCGACGCGGGCAGAGCAGACCCGCGGGCAGGGCAAGTTTCTCCGCGGCGGCCTGCACGACCGCGCGCATGGCGTGAATGGCGTGCTTGGTTTCGCCTTTCGGCGCCGGGGCAATGGGCTGCAACGCGTCGAGTTCTTCCGGGGTGGACGGCATCTGCAGTAAATCAAGCAGTTCCGCGCGCTGCGGGCCGCGCAAGGCGCGCAGGCCTTTCACGCGATCGAACAGGGCCTGTGCGGTGGCCGGCGGCTGCTGCGCCAGCGACAGCGCGTGCGCATCATCCAGCACCCACGGGCGCGGGCGGTCGAGCTTGCGCGCGGTGGTGTCGCGCCACAGCAGCGCGCGTTTCAGGCGTACCTGCGCGTCCGGGTGCCAATCCGCCGCGCTCGCAAATCCGCGCTGCGGCTGCGGATCCGTTTGCGTGTGGTTGCTGCGCGCGCGCTGCACCAGCCGGGCGCAGTCCTCGGCGTGCCAGGCCTCACGACCGTGTCGCCGCAGTTCCGACGCCAATTTTTCGTGCAATGCGCCCAGGTGCGCGACGTCCTGTTCCGCGTAATCGAGTTGACTGACCGTCAGCGGACGCTGCAGCCAGTCCGAGCGGGTTTCGTCTTTGGGAATGGCGATGCCCAGCACCGTGGCCACCAGCTTCTGATAGCTGAGGCCCGCGCCCATGCCGCACAGCGCCGCAGCGATCTGGGTGTCGAACAAGTCGAGCGGCGCGTCGCCCAGCAACGGCATCAAGGCTTCCAGATCTTCGCTCGCGCTGTGCATCACGCATGCGCGACTGGCGACGAGCGCGCGCACATCCGCAGCGGGCTCATAGGCGAGGGGGTCGAGCAGCCAGCGTTCGCTGGCATGTGCGGCCTGCACCAGCGCCAGCTTCGGGTAGAAGGTGTTGCGACGCATGAACTCGGTATCGAGCCCGACGGGTTCGCGGCCGGGAAGCGCCGGCAAGGCGTCTGCGTGATCGATCCATGCGGCGCTCATGGCGTGCCGCTGCCGTTTGATTGGTGTTCCATTGCAATGGGGTTTGCTATCGTGAACCGCACACGATATCAGCCAGCTGCCGCGACCGCATGCCGAACCCGCAAACCCTCACCCGTCAGCACGCGATTGGAGGCGCGATCGGCGTGGCGCTGCTGGCTTTTGCGCTGGTGTACCGCTTTTTCCCGCAAGCCTTGAAGGTGGAACCGGCGATCTTGAGGTCGCACACGAACGCGATATCC